>JBAWCO010000611.1:0-1978 GCA_049590315.1 Occallatibacter sp.
CTCTACCGCCTCCCTCGCTATCTCCGGAGCGGCCTTTTCCGCATCGATCACTTTTCTCTTCATGTGCGCCCAGCATCCTGCACGCGTGATCTCGTTGCCCGCAACGACGCCATTGTAGCCGCCGTAAGCGTCTGCAAGCAGAACCTGACGATAATCCTTCAGAAAGTACTTCGGCCCATCACGGCCACGGTTGAGCGTGAAGTCGAAGATGTTGTATGGATAGCCATCGTCGCCGACATAGACCCACATGTGTGCATTGGTGGTCTTGCCTTTGCTCAGCATGGGCATGATCGTGTCGTCGGTGGCCACCACGTGCGAGGCCCGCACTCGCTCTGCCATCAGTTCGTACAACGGTTCCGCCAGATCGGCTATGTCTCCGCACCACACCGATTGCGTTGCCCGCGAAATCTCGAACCCTTGCCGCTCGAAGATGTCTTCCAAACGGTAAAGTGGTAAGTAGTCTGAAAACTTGCTCGTTACGATGTACGCCAGCAGCCCCGGTCCGGCCATGCCCTTGTCGATTGCCATCTCCGGCTTGGCCGCCGTCTCCATCTGAGGGTTATTGCCGTTGCTCTCGCAGCCCGTGCAGGCGTACTTCTTGCGCAAATGATGGATGCGTTCGAAGTGGCCGGGAAGATATTCCACCTGCCAGCTCTCGTCCGTGCCGATCTCCTTGCGCTCGATGCCGCAGCAGGGGCAGGCCCGCTCCTGCTCGCTCAGCTCGTGGACTTGCGTAATTACAGGAAGATTTTCGAAGTTGGCAAGATTGCGCCGTCCTTTGCGACGCTTCACGCGTCGAAGTTCTTCCGGCGCTTCGGTGCGCGATGGAAGATCGTCCGGGTTAACCGGCTTGCGATCCATCTGCTCGGCGAAGTTCAGAAGCATCTGCGCCAGATCGGCGGAGGATTGAAGACGATCAGCGCGAGGGCCGTAGTACCACTTGCGATACCGCTCCAACTCATGCTGCAGCCGCAACATCTCGACACGCAGCTCGTCGCCTCGTCTGGCCTCTTGTTCCGCACGCCGCTCGTGTTCATCAGCGCGTCGCTTCTCGTCGTCACGCTCTCGCATCAGCGTGCGCAGCATCGCTTTCAGCGCCTGGCTGTCATCGGGTAGTGAGACCAGATTGGCATCGCTGTTCACTTACCTATTGGACGTAAGTCGAGCGTCCGAAGTTACCTCACGCACTAACTCTCTGCACGTTGATTTTGTTGGTTCCGGCTGAGCGTTCATAGCGCGGCACACGCTTCAGCTTCGACATATCGATACCATCAAGGATCATCGCCAGCTCGCTTGCACGTAACTCAATCGAACGTGCGCCTGCAGCTATCCGCGGCAGCTTGAACACACCCGCCTCAAGCCGCTTGTACCACAGAACGAATCCGTCACGATCCCACGTCAAAATCTTCAACCTGTCTCCACGACGAGAGCGGAACACGAACAGGCTGTTGCCGGAGGGGTCCTGGCCAATCACCGACTTCACTCGCTCCGCGAGGCGATCGAAACCACAGCGCATGTCCGTGGCCTCAGCCGCCAGCCAGATGCGCGAACCCTGCGAATGATCCAACGCATGCAGGCTTGGCAGACCGATCATGCTTCCGTCTCCAGCACGGTCAGCAACGCTCGCAGATGACCCGCATCGAATCCAGGCTCTACCAAAATGCTGCGCCCCTTGTTCAGGCGAATCTCGATGGCTGGATAACGTTCCGGCGCCGGCGTTCGTTGCTCGCTCGACGCCTTCACTTTCACCTCTACAAACTTCGCCGCTTCGCCCTCGTGAATCCGCTTCTTCCAATCGTAGAACTGCGAATCACGAATCCCGCGGTCACGACAGAATGCTGCCACCGTTTGCACGCTTTGACTCTGCTCTGATACCAGCGCCCGCCACTTCGCCCATAGTTCTGACTTAAGCTGCTTCATGCCACAACATTGAAGCCTGGAACAGATTTAAACAAGATGGGCTTTACGTAGCGCTCAC
>JBAWCO010000612.1:0-3803 GCA_049590315.1 Occallatibacter sp.
CTCAAATCCTTTCTGTGTGCCAGTTGTATATCTAGCTCATCAATCAAACAACCGCGCCAACCCCATCTTCGCCATCCCGCCCGCCAAAATCCGCAGCTTCTCAACAGTGGGCACGCTCGCCCGCCGAGAAAACACATCGAAGTCCGCCCGCTCGATTCGCTTCAGCAATGCGTGATAGATCTCAACTAATACGCCTAGCGCAGGGCGGCTTTCTTTATTGATAAGCGGCATCAGAGCCTGCGCCGACGCGTAATACCCCTCCGCGCGTCGTCCAATCTCCTTGAGCAGAGCGCGCTCTGCCGCCGTCGGAACCGCGCCCTTCGCCCGTTTCAACAAGTCGTCCAGAGCAACTCCATGCGCCTTTAGATCCTCGAGCGGAAGATACACACGATTGCGTTCCGCATCCTCGGCCACGTCGCGCAGAATGTTGGTCAACTGAAAGGCAATGCCCGTCTCCTCGGCTAATTTTTCGGCGCGAGCGTCCGTGTAGCCAAAAATGCGAATGCACACAAGGCCCACTACTGAGGCCACAAGGTAGCAGTATCGATATAGATCTTCAAAGGTTGCGTAGGTATCCGGCGCGTCTCCTTTCGCCGCATCCAGATCCATCGTCACGCCGGCCACCAATTCATCCAGCAGCGTCAGCGGAATCCGGAATCGCACCGTGGCGTCGCGCACGGCGATAAACACCGGATCGCTCGTCGCGCCGCCAGCGCTTGCCGTACGCCACGTTGCTATCCACACATCAAGCCGCGCGCGCCTCTCGTGCATCGGCACACTCTCATCGTCAGCAAGATCGTCAGCCTTGCGCATGAAGGCGTAAATAGCGCAGATCGCATTACGACGCGGCGAAGGCAGCGCGACAAATGCGTAATAGAAATTCTTGGCTTCGCGTTTGGCAATCGCCCGACAGACCGCGTAGGCCCGGTCTAGCGCAATATTGGCCAAAGCATCTCGGTCCGTTGTGCTGCTGTGCGTCAATCCGTCTTCTCTCAGCTCGGGCCGCGTCCGTTGAGGCTCAGAAACGGGAAAAGTTTTCCGCCCACGGCTCTGAATGCGAGATTGAGCTTGGTGCCCTTGGAAATCGCGGGCCGAGAGCTCAGTACGTCATAATCCTGCCGCTCAATCGCTCGCAGAATCTCCAACCCTCCACGGCTGAACAGGTCCAGATCCACTGCCAGTTCACGGTCAACCATGGGGATCAGAGCGAGCCCTTCCTCGAACCGTCCACGCGCAAAATCCACTTCCAGGCGCATCAGGTCGCGAAAATCCGGTGTTGCCACGCCCTGGGCGATGGTCTCGTCGCTCACTCCGTAAAACCCCATGTCCTGTTGCGGAATGTAGACGCGCCCTTTGGCATAGTCCACGCGCACATCCTGCCAGAAATTAGCCAGTTGCAAGGCAGAGCAGGTCGCATCGGAAAGCCGGAACTTCTCCGCGTCCACCTCGCCGCATGCGTAGAGCACGAGCCGGCCCACAGGGTTTGCAGAATACCGGCAGTATTCGAGCAAATCCAGCATGGTTTCGAAACGAGTAATCTTTTGATCCTGGCGAAAGGCCGTGAGCAGGTCGGCAAACGGTTCCTTGGGAATCGAGCAGGCACGAATGGTCTCAGCAAGGGCGACGAACACGGGATGCCGCACCTGGCCCTCATAGCAGGCATCCAGCTCCCGGCCCCACAGGTCGAGCAGTGCGAGGGACTGGGCGGGATCGCCAACCTCGTCCCCCAGATCGTCTGAAACCCTGCAGTAGGCGTAGATAGCGTGGAAGTGCGGACCCAGAGCCTTGGGCAGAAACCACGACGCGACATGAAAGTTCTCGTAGTGTGAATTTGCCAGATTCCTGCACCAAGCGCGCGCTTGATCCAATGTGGGCGCAACATCGGGGATACGGTAGCTTGGCGGCAATGCCGCCCATCCACGTGCGATCAGTTCATCCTGATCCAGAATTTCGCTTCCGTTGCCGGATTGCCTGGTTGCCAGCGTCATTGCTTTGCCTCAGGGCACAATTGCGGTCTTGATTTCGCTGCTGCGCTTCATCAGCTTCTCAAAGACCCGGTTAAGTTCGTAGAGATGGGCGTGCCCGGTAATGAATGCGGCCGCCTGAAAACGCCCGCCGGCAATCAAATCCAGTGCTTTGCGGCAAATGGCCGGTGTGTGATGGAACGTTGCTCTCAGTGTAATGTCACTGTAGTGGATTTGGTTGGTGTCCAGAGTCACGTGTGTGCCCACCGCGCAGCCACCGAAGAAGTTTACCGTGCCGCCCTTGCGCACCAGTTCCACTGCTTCCTGCCAGGCCTCGGGCACGCCCACCGCTTCAATCGCAATATCCACGCCCCGATTCTTCTCGGTAAGTTCGCGAGTCTCACGGATGGCTTTGCGAATGCTCGTGGCCTGCACTACATGCGCCGCTCCCAGTTGCCGCGCGGCTTCCACTTGCCCGTCGTGCTTCACAATGGCAATTGTCTGGCACCCGGCCAGCGAAGCCACGTGAAGAATCATCAGCCCAAGGGGTCCCCCGCCGATCACGGCCACCGTATCGCCCGCGCGAGGCCGGGAATCCTCAAACCCATGCACCGCGCAGGCCAGCGGCTCAGTAAGCGCAGCGTGCTCCAGGGGCACATGTTCAGGTACATGCAGCGTGTTCTTGGCCACAATGCGCGCTGGAATTCGGATGAATTCGGCGTAGGCTCCGTTGTTGAACAGCAGGTCGTCGCAGAGATTCTCCTGGCCGCGCTCGCAAAAATAGCAATGCCCACAAGGAGCGGAATTGAGCGCCACCACCCTGTCGCCGGGTACAAACTCCACGACACCTTCGCCGGCCTCAACCACAGTCCCCGCCAGCTCATGTCCGAACAGCGCCGGAGGCACAATCATGCGCGCATGGTAGCCGCGACGAAAGACTTTCAGATCCGTCCCGCAGGTCAGCGCAGCGCCCACCCGCACGACCAATTCGCCTGGTGCGGCCTCGGGCACGGGGACTCGCTCGATGCGAATATCTTCGCGACCATGGAGGACTGCGGCTTTCATCGTCGTCGCCATCGGGTCTCTCCTAATCTTTCCCACCGCCCGGCACAGGCTCGATCATAATCTTCATGGAATCGGCCTTGGGGTGCGAAGCGATTTCAATGGCCGCCACCGCCTGCTCAAGCGGAAAGCGATGCGAAATCAATTGGGTCAAATCGAATCCATTGCGGTAATCGCCAAAAACCAGGTCGGTCACCTCGTCCAGAATGGGGAAAGAAGACGAGTACGAGCCGAGCAGCGTCTTCTCGTCCACACAAACCGCGCCAGGATCGAAGGTCGCCTCCCCGTGCTGCGTCTGCGCAAAGAGCATCACCTTACCACCCGGCCGCACCGCGTCCATTGCTGTCCTTATAAGCGCATTTCCGCCCACCGCCAGAATCACCGCATCGGCGCCACGTCTTTCTGTTTCTTCGAAGACACGCTGCACTACATCTTCAGTGCCCGCATGAATTGGATTCTCCAAACCGAATCTAGCTGCAATTGCGTGGCGCTCCGGAAACAGGTCCGACGTCAAGACACGCGCCCCGGTTCTGCGAGCCAGCACCGCATGCATCAATCCGATGGGTCCCTGGCCGATCACCAGCACTGTGTCGTCCGGAGCCAGATTCAGCAGCTTCACACCCTTCAGAACCGTATTCACCGGCTCTACAAATGCCGCTTGCTCAAATGGAACACCCTCGGGAATCCGCACAACGCCACGGTTGGCGACAACAAAATCGAACACCCGGATGTACTCTGCGAATCCGCCGCCTGACGGTGCAAAACCGGCGGTTACGC
>JBAWCO010000613.1:0-1536 GCA_049590315.1 Occallatibacter sp.
TGGTTCTGCTCATTCGGATTCACGCATCATACTCCCCCCTTTCAATGACTTGCAATACGTTTGACACAAGAAAAACAGTAACGTTAACACAAAGATTCCAGACGAGTTGAGACTCATGCGTTGAGCCAAACGGTGAGTCACTTGCCAACCGAGTAAACCCCGGAAGAGGATTGACCCGTTTTGGCCGAGGGTTCATGCAGAGCCGGAAATATCCGTCAATTGCCGGGTCAATTCGAGAGGCTAATCAACTGGCGCATTCAATAAAGCAGAGCAGCAGCAGAGAAATGTCTGCCCTTGGAAACGAGGTTGCCGGGTATGATTTTTCGCGACGGCAATTCATGCTGGCGGCATCCTGTTCGGTCGCCGGCGCACTTCTACCCGCTCCGATTTGCGCTAACGCCCTTGAGTCCGATTCTCCAAAGGACCGGACGGTTCCCTCCGCCAAACGGCTGGATTCGAGCTGGCAATTCCGCCGGGGGGCAATCGGCGGAGTGGGCGAAGTCTGGCATGAGGACGAGGACAGCTACTGGCAGGCCACAGGTCTACCCCACTGTTTCAACGCGTACGATGCCTGCGATCCCGACAAGCTTTATTTTCGCGGCGAAGGATGGTATCGCACGCGGCTATCTTTGAACAATCCTTACGTCGATGGGCGGACCGTATTGCACTTTCAGGGTGCGGGTCAAACGACGACGGTTTGGGTTGGCTCAACACTGATTGGGACACACAAGGGAGGCTATGACGAGTTTGCCTTCGATATTAGCGAGGCAATCAAGGGGTTATCTACCGGCGACAAAAAGGACGGCGTTCCAATTGCGGTGCTTTGCGACAACTCCCCGGACGTCGATCGAGTCCCCTCGGATCTCAGCGACTTTTGCCTTTATGGTGGGCTCTATCGCCATGTGAACCTGGTTTATTTGCCCGCGGTCGCGCTTGACGTGATTCATATCCTACCCACCGTGACTGCTGGGGGACCAGCGCGGGTATCCGTAAAGGCCAGGCTCTACAATCCATCAAACCAAAACCATGCTTGCTCCATCTCGGTCCAGGTTTCTGACACGCGTGGAGTCTCGGTATATGAATCGACAAAACGCATTTCTGCGTGGAGCGATTTCACCGAACTTGCAGATTTTCGCGTGGGGACACCGGATCTATGGTCGCCGGAAACTCCGCATCTCTATCGCTGTCGCGTTACGCTGTCGAGTGTTGCAGGGCAAACACATCTCGAAGAACGGTTTGGCATACGCCAAATTGAATTCGTTGAGAGAGGCCCGTTCAAGTTGAATGGCAAGCGCTTGCTTCTGCGCGGCACCCAGCGCCACGCCGATCATGCCGGAGTGGCTGCCGCGATGAGCGACGACCTGGTTCGCGAAGAGATGCGGCTGATTCGCGAGATGGGAGCAAATTTCATCCGGTTGGGTCATTACCAGCAGGATCGACTGGTGCTTGATTTGTGCGATGAACTTGGCCTGATGGTGTGGGAGGAGGCACCCTGGTGTCGCGCAGGCGTGGGGAGCGAAGCATTCAAGCAGAACG
>JBAWCO010000614.1:0-5975 GCA_049590315.1 Occallatibacter sp.
AAACTGGGCAGGCTGGAACACATGCGCCGCAATCGATGCACTCGACTGGGTCGATGAACAACTGGTCGGCCTCCGCGTGTCCGTCTTCGTCCTTCTTGGGGTGGATGCAATCGACGGGACAAGCGTCCACGCAGGCGGTGTCCTTGGTGCCGATACAGGGTTCTGCAATGATGTATGCCATCTGTCTTCTCTCCGGGGAGACGAACTCTCGACGCTGATAGTAGCACAGCACCCCAAAGGCTGACTCACCCTTCGTAGCCTGGGTTTTGCTATGCGGGAATCGGGAGGGTCATCGCCTCCGAACCGGCCTCGATACCAACCAGATTGCGGGATTGAGCCTAATCGGCTACCTCAGCCCGTGCCGCGCGCCGCTCAGCAAATTCCTGTGGCGTGGGAATCGGCGCCAGATCGCGCCCGGCAAACAAATTGTCAAACAGGTTCGACATTTCCTCGTGAATCAGCCCATTTGAAGCCAGGGTCTCCTCGCTGTTGAGCTGGAACGGCCCTCCGGAAAAGTCCGTGACCTTTCCGCCTGCCTCTTCAATCAGCAGCACGCCCGCCGCAGTGTCCCACGGATTCAGCTTGAACTCCCAAAACGCTTCCAGCCGCCCGCACGCCACATAAGCCAGATCCAGCGCGGCCGAACCTGCCCGCCGCACTCCGTGCGATCGCAACGTGAATTCCTGGTAGAAGTGAATATTCGGATTATCATGCCGCTTGCGGCTTGGAAACCCGGTCGCCACCAGCGATTCTGCCAGCTCAGGTATGCGCGAAACGTGGACCTGCTTGTCGTTGAGCCAGGAACCGCTTCCCTTCTCGGTAGTGAAGAGTTCATCCCGCATGGGATCGTAAATCACCCCCGCCACCAGCGTTCCATCCTTTTCAGGCTCAAGACCCGGGGGCCGATGTTCAAGGCCCAGCGATACGCAAAACTGCGGAAAGCCGTGAGCGAAATTCGTCGTCCCATCCAGCGGATCCACGTACCAGCGAAACTCGCCCTCCATCCGCTCGCGCGTGCCTTCCTCGCCGTAGACACCATGCCCTGGGAACGCCTCCGCCAATCTGCCCCGTACTAGCTTCTCCACCGTCCGGTCGGCCACCGTCACAATGTCCACGTCGCCCTTGTATTCGGTCTCTACGCCTTCCTCGAAGAACTCGCGCAACCGCGCGCCCGCTTCCCTGGCAATCGCCGAGGCCTTCGGAACCCAGCACAGATCGGTCGCCGGAGTGCCGCTCAAGAGGCTGCTCCAGACTCAACGGTCTCTTTGGCCCCATCTGAGCCGTCAGCTCGCGGGCCGCGCTTGCGTCCTGCTTCCGAAATGGAGCGGATCTGGTGTTTGTAAATAAACAGATTGGGATGGCCCAGTCGAGTCAGGCGCAACATACTGTCATCGAAATACTCAATCCAGCCGCGAACGGTCTCTCCGTCGCGCAGCTTGATGGTGACGGTCACCTGGCGTTCGCTCAGCGAGCGCAGGTAGAGCGCTTCCTGGCCGGTTTCTCCGGGCGGAGGGGTCTTGGAACGGCGACGCGTGGAAAGGGGTGGAGTCATATTGCCATTTTAGATGCACAGCGGGTGGTGAAGGCCGCATCGCAGAAAAACCGCAATCGAATCCACACCCATGCGGTGGATCGACGTGATGGAACCGATCAAATTCGCGGCTCAATTTTTCGAGGACAGAGTGTCAGCATAGTAGCCGGTCTTGTGACGAATGTTGAAGTCCTTCAGCGCAGCCCTCGGCACCGTCACCTGCAAACGATGGAAGATCCTTCCCGGCTCCTGATTCTTCGGATAGTAGCCAATCAGATATTGCGTGCGCAGGTCGTCGCTCACATGCGCAAAGGCCTTGTCCAGGCCTTCTTCGCTCACGTAGTAACTCTTGCCGCCAGTCTGCTCGGCCAGGGTAATCAGCGCGTGCTCGCCGCCCAGGTCGCGCCCGGCGCTGGCCTCGATAGGCACGTCGATAATCGAGTAAATCATGACCTCGTTGCGCAGAGCCGACTCAAGGGCCTCTGCGTAGGTGCTGCTTTTGGCGGTGTCGCCGCCATCGGAAACCAGCACCAGCACCTTGCGGCCATCCCTGTGAGCCAGCCCATCCGAGCCCAGAACAATGGCGTCATACAGCGCTGTTGCAAAATCCCCTCGCAGTTGCCCCAACCCGCGATCGATCTGTGACACCTTGTTGGTGAAGGGAGTCAGCAAGCGCACATCGGTAGCAAACTGTAGCAGACTCATCTGGTCCTGGGGCCGCAGCAGTGCATGCGCAAAATGTTTGGCTGCGTCCGCCTCTTCAGCCATGTCCTTGTGCACGCTCCCGCTGGTATCAATGGCCAGCGTCACATTCAGCGGTAGTTCCGACTGCCGTTCGAAGATCGCAATCTGTTGCAAACGCCCATCCTCCGTCACATTGAAGTCATCGCGCGAAAGCCCGCCCACAATGGCTCCGTGTCGGTCCGTGACATTCACAAACACGTTCACCAGTTTCACGTCGACATGCAGAGTAACCTCCTGTGCCGTGAGCAACGGTGGGCAAGCCACAACCAGGGTCGCCAGAAAAACCAGCTGAGCAACGCCTGACCAGCCAGAAATGCTGGGTGCCCCATCCATGCGGCATCTCTTCGCCGCATGGGTGGAAGACCACGAACCTCGGGTACACGGAGTCTTACCCCTCATTTGGGGTGTCCTCCAGAGATGCCACCGCCATCCCTGCGGGAAACGGCTCGCCCGCCGCCCACACGGCCCCATCCACAAACGTTTCCTTCTTCCAAATCGGCACAGTCTGCTTGAGCGTGTCGATGAGCCATCTGCAAGCCTCGAATGCCTGCGCACGGTGCGCAGAAGCCACCACGATCAACACGCTGGTCTCGCCCACTTCGAGCCTGCCCAAACGGTGCACCATCGTCACGTGCCGCACGCCAAACATTTTGCGAGCATCCGCGGCAAGCTCCGCCATCTGTTTCCTGGCCATCTCTTCGTAAGCTTCGTAATCCAGATGGAGCGTCTGCCGTCCGCGCGTATGGTTACGCACAATCCCATCGAAGACCACCACCGCGCCATCCTCGCCTCGCTTGGCCGCGGCAACCAGCCCTTCCGCGTCAATTGGCTCGCGGGTCAAGGTCGTTACAACGGATACCTTCTCCCCGATCTCTTCTGAAACGTCTCCGGTCTGCAGAGTCCCCCCGGAGACAGGCGGCAACAATCCCACCTCATCTCCCTCGCGCAAAACCTGCGAAGCCAGGGCGTATTCGGCATTCACGCTGACAGCGATGCCGCGCAGCATATCTCCGCGCGGCGGATCGCTGCTTCCAACTTGGCTCAGCAACTCCGCAACCGTGGCGCCTTCCGGCAGCACAATCGTCGACACGGAACCGCCCAGCCAGTCTTTCAGCACGCCAAAGGGAAGGACTCGCACTTGCATCGTGATCAAAGAATACCGCCTGTGGATTAGACGCGGCACGTGCAAACATGTCGGCGCAGAAACAAAGAGGGCCGGCGACGCTGCCAGCCCTCTCTTAGTCTTCCCCAATGCATTTACGCTGCGGCGCTCACCGGAATCTCGACCGCGGCAGGCTTGTTTTCCTGCCGGGCCTTCAACGTCGGCAACGCGACTGCCAGCACATCCTCGATGCGGCTGGCATAGTGCACATCCACACCGGCCGTGAGCTCCGGCGTCAGGTCCTCTTCCACGTCCTGGCGGTTTTCGGCGGGTAGGATGATGGTTTGCACCCCGGCCCGGCGCGCAGCCAGGAATTTCTCTTTGATTCCACCCACCGGCAGCACATTGCCGCTGAGCGTAATCTCGCCAGTCATTGCGGTCAGCGGACGTACCGGCGTATCGGTCAGCAGCGATGCCAGCACCGTGGCCATCGTCACACCGGCCGAGGGACCATCTTTGGGAATCGCACCGGCCGGCACGTGAATGTGCAGGTCGATATCCTTCGTAAAGTCCTCCTCCAGGCCCAGACCGGTTGCGTTCGATCGCACCCAGGTCAGCGCAGCCTGCATGGATTCCTGCATCACCTCGCCAATCTGCCCGGTCATGGTGAACCCGCCCTTGCCCTTCATCTTGTTTGCCTCGATGAAGAGAATGTCGCCACCGGCGGGCGTCCAGGCCAGTCCGACAGCCACACCGGGCCGTTTCACCCGTTCTGCGACTTCGGTCTCGACACGCACCTGGATGCCGCCCAGGAATTCCTTGAGCACGTCGCGGGTCACGACGAGCTTCTCGGTCTTGCCCTCAACCACGCGCCGGGCCTGTTTTCTGCAGACCGTGCCCAGCACCTGTTCGAGCTTCCTCACTCCGGCTTCCCGCGTATAGTGGCGCACCACCCAGCGCACCGCGTCCTCGGGAAATTCAATCTGCTCCGGGGTGATTCCGTTCTCCTTGATCTGCCGCGGAACCAGGTAGCGGTTGGCGATGTGCACCTTCTCCTCTTCGCTGTATCCCTGCAGCGGGATCAGTTCCATCCTGTCCAGCAGCGGAGGAGGAACGGTGTCCAACTGGTTGGCTGTGCAGATGAACAGCACCTTCGACAAGTCGAACGGAACGTCGAGATAGTTGTCCCGGAAGGTGTTGTTCTGCTCCGGATCAAGCGTCTCCAGAAGCGCAGACGCGGGATCACCCCGGAAGTCGCGGCCCAGCTTGTCAACCTCGTCCAGCATGATCACCGGGTCGTTCACCTCGGCTCGCCGAATGCTCTGGATGATCTGCCCCGGCAACGCTCCAATGTAGGTCCGGCGATGACCGCGAATCTCCGCCTCGTCGTGCATGCCACCTAGCGAAACCCGCTGAAACTTGCGCCCCAATGCCCGCGCAATCGACCGGCCAAGGCTGGTTTTGCCCACGCCCGGAGGCCCCACAAAGCACAGGATCGGACCCTTCATGTCGGGCTTCAGTTCGAGCACGCTCAGGTAATCCAGTATGCGGTCCTTCACCTTTTTCAGCTCGTAATGATCCTCGTCCAAAGTTTCCTTGGCTTTGCTGATATCTATTTTGGCTCCGGAACTCTTCGCCCACGGCAGCACGGCCAGCCACTCGATGTAGTTGCGCGTCAGGGAGTAGTCGGCGGCCATCGGGGACATCCGCGACAAACGCGAAAGCTCCTTTAGCGCCTCTTTCTTCACATCTTCCGGCATCCCCGCGGCTTCAATCTTCTGGCGAAGGTCCTCGGTCTCGCGCTGGCCCTCGTCCTGGTCGCCCAACTCCTTTTGGATGGCCTTGAGCTGCTCACGCAAGTAATAGTCGCGCTGCGACTGCTGCACTTGGTCCTGCACCTCGCTCTGAATCTTGGTGCGCAACTGCTGCACCTCAATCTCCTTGGCCAGGTGTTTGGTCAACATCTCCAGCCGGTCCGCGATGTTGGCTGTTTCCAGCAACTGCTGCTTGTCGTCGGTGGTTAGAAATGGCAGAGAAGAAGCCACAAAATCCACCAGGCGGCTCGGTTCCTCAATGTTCGCGGCAATCGTCCTGAGCTCATCAGACAAAGTCTGCGATTCCGAGACAATCTGCTGGAACTGCTCGATCACGTTGCGAACCAGCGCCTCAACACCCGAACTGGGCTCCGGCTTGGCCTCTTCCAGAGTTTCGATCTCGGCCACCATGAAGGGCTCAGTCTGGGAGTAGCGCACCAGGCGAACCCGCTCCACGCCTTCGGTGAAAACGAAGCGGCTCTGGTTGGGCATACGCACAACCTTGTGCACCGTGGCCAGCGTGCCCACAGTGTGCAAATCACCCGGCTTGGGCGAGTCAAGACGCGCATCAAGCTGGGCGGCCACTACGATCGTCCGCTCTTCCCCTAATGATTCGATTAGCTGGATCGAGCTCTCGCGACCCACGGTCAACGGCAACACAGCATGCGGAAACAAAACGGTATCCCGCACGGGAAGAACAGGTATCCGTCGCACTGCAGGGGTCTCTTTTTGAACTGGATCCTTGGGCGACGGATTGGAAAACTGATTTTGCATTGAGTGTCCT
>JBAWCO010000615.1:0-4087 GCA_049590315.1 Occallatibacter sp.
AGACCGAAAACAGGCCGATGGGAATCTCGACCTTTCCAATGCGCAGGTTGGGCGGAACCTTCCAGCCACGCTCGCCATGATACTTCCAACGAAGCACCAGCATGGCAAGGCTGTTGAAGGTGAATGACCAGATAACTCCGAAAGCATATGCCTCGCCGAGGGTGATGACATTACCACGGCTGGCGATGATGGTAATCATCTGCAGGATGAAGACCATGTTTACGATGCGATAACTGGTGCCGAACTTAATGTGCGGCTTGCGGAACCAGTCAGTCAGCACGCCATCTTCCGCGACGCGCATGAGCACGCCGGTGGAACCGATCATGGAAGTGTTGATCGCGCCGGAGAGAATGAGGAATCCGACGATGACGACGAAGATGCGGAAGGCAATGCGCCAAAACATGGGGCCAACCATATACATGGCCAGACCGGCGATCAGATTGTCCTGATAGATATGAGTGCGTTCCCAGGTGGGGATGAGCATGGAGGCGAGCAACGTTGCGCCGCCGGTAAAGATGAGGCTGTAAATGGCGATGACGATGGCCGCACGCTTGAGATTCTTGAGCTTGGGATGCTCGATTTCGCGATTGACCTGAGCCAGGCTCTCTTCGCCGCTCATGGCGAGAATGGAATGGCCGAAGGCCATGAGAATGCCAAAGAGACCAAGAAGCGGCAAGCCTCTTCCAGCGAGGAAGCCCAGGGCTTCATTGCTGAATTTGAGGTGCGCTGGAATAGGTGAAGGAGGCAGTTGCGCGCCGCGAAAGTAGACCGAGTAAACGCCCCATATCAAAAGAATGACCACCATGACTGTGGTGATCTGCATGACGCGCATTGCCTTGCCGCTGGACTCCTCGATGCCCTTGATGTTTTGCCACCAATAATAGATGGTGACCGCGGCGGCGAAGAGAGCCGAAGTGTAATTCATGTCGAACTGCATGGGGTTGTTCTGGGCGTCCATGAGAGCCGGAGGGAGCCAGTGGCTGTTAGCCGCAACATTCATCAGTTCATTCATCAATCCTGTAATGTATTGCCCGGCGGAAACACCGGAGATAGGTCCGGTAAGAATGTAATCGAACATCAGCGCGGAGACGCTGAGTTTGGCGAAGGTGCCGCCCAGAGCCTCTTTGACCACGCGGTAGACGCCGCCGCGGGTGAACATGGAACAGCTTTCGACGTAGACGGCACGCACGGCGAAGCTGAAGAGCATGATGCCGAGGATGAACCAGGGGGCAGCAGCGCCGACAGCTTGTTCGGCAATGCCTCCGGCGTAGAAGGCCGATGAACCCAGATCATTGAGAACAATGGCTGCCGCTCGCCAAAAGGAGATGAAAGTCAGCATCACGGAAGATGCGACAATGAGGCGAACGCGGTCTGATGGAGGGGCTGCGGTCGTTCGAGTGGTTGCCATCGTAAATTCGCCGGCGCAACGGCCGGCGGTCTAAAGTCCAAAAAGCGGTGATCGTCGCCCGCCCTGCGGTGAGTTTAAGTGCGATTCACACGAGAGTCAATAAGATTCGAAAATTTTGCCGGCGACGTGAGAAGGAGGGGTCACTTCTCATCCTTCCCGAAGAGCTCTTTTCCATCCTCAATGAAACTTATGAGCACAACGATAGAGGAACCAGCCAGGCCGACAAAAAACATGACCTCCAGCAGATGCATGGCAAATTTTGCGATGAGCATAGCAAGATTGTAGCGCGTATTTTCCTATTTTGAGCGGTAGTTTTCGGCGGCGGCTTGGGCGCCAGGGCGTTGAGATCAGTTACAAATTACACGGCAGCCTTAATCTTCCATCCGAACGGGATGCGATAGACTCGGGGCTGTATGCAGCGCCAATGGATGAAGTTGGGACCACTGAAGTTGTGGGCCGCCGCAGTTGTTTCCGCCGGATTGCTGGAGTTGCCGTTTCCGCTGGCCGGGCCGTTGCCCCCATGGCGCTCAGTCTTCGCCTGGTTTGGATTGGTTCCGCTGCTGTGGGCGATTCTGTCGCCGGGCAGTGTGGAGGCGAGACGGCCTTTGCGGCGAGGCTTTCTGCTGGCTTACCTTTGTGGCGTTTTGTGGTACGCAGGTAACTGCTACTGGGTGCGCGATGTTATGTCGCAATACGGCGATATGCCGCCGTTGGCGCCGACGCTACTGTTGCTGGGATACAGCATGGTGCTGGGGCTTTACTTCGGGCTCTTCGGGCTTGGGGTGATGCTGGTGCGGAGAGCGAGCGGGAGCACGCGGTGGGCGCTGGCGGCTGCGCCGGTTTTGTGGGCCGGGCTGGAGCTGGCGGCTTCGCGGATTACATCGGTTCCGTGGGATCAACTGGGATATTCGCAAGTGGACAACGGGTTGGTGAACGGGCTTGCGGCGTGGACTGGCGTGTATGGGATCAGCTTCCTGCTTGTTGCGGCGAATGCGCTGATCACGGGGGGAATATTACTGGATCGATGCTCGGGAAGATTGCCGTGGGGAATTTCCGGGGCGGTGTTGCTGATGGCCGGGGGAGCAGGCGGGTTGATTGTGCCTGCTCGTGAAGCGCCGACGGCGACCGCCGTGCTGGTGCAGCCGAACCTGGATGTGGCCGGGGACAACCGTTGGGCGGGACCAGAGTGGGACCAGCACATTGCGGAGTTTGCGCGTCTGGCCGGGGAGCAGTGCAAGACGTACATTGCTGGAATTCCGGAGACTGGCGCTTCCAATGGCGAGATTGTTTGCCCGCCGTATCCTACGCATCCTGATCTTGTGGTGTGGCCGGAGTCGCCGGCGCCGTTTGAAGAGCAAGACGCGCGGTTCAGGCAGGCGCTTGCGGGGATCGCGCGGCAGACGAATTCTCCCATGGTAGTAGGAAACCTGGGGATGAATCTTGCAGACGATCAGCGGTCCTGGGACTTTTACAACTCGGCGCTGGTTGTGGACGCGAATGGGTCGCGCGTGGGGCGATACGACAAGATTCACCTGGTGCCGTTTGGCGAATATGTTCCCTTCAAGGATCTGCTGTTCTTTGCGCACAAGCTGACTGGCAGGGTCTCGGGATTTACTCGTGGCGATGAACGCAAGGTTTTCACATTGAATGGCCATCGGTATGGAGTTTTCATCTGCTATGAGTCAGTGTTTGCGGACGAGGTGAGGAAGTTCGCGAAGAACGGCGCAGAGGTGCTGGTAAATATCTCCGACGATGGCTGGTATGGAGACACAAGCGCGCCGTGGCAACACATGAATATGGAGCGGATGCGCGCGATTGAGAACCGGCGCTGGGTTCTGCGTGACACGAACAATGGCGTGACCGAGGTGATTGACCCCGAGGGTCGGGTGCGGCAAAGCATTCCTCGGCACCAGGTGGACGCGCTGCCGGCACAGTTCGGATTCCGCGACGACGTGACGTTTTACGCCGCGCACGGTGACGTGTTTGGGTGGACGTGTGCCATACTTGGATTGGGGATTGTGGGCTGGGCTTTGCAGTCCAGCCAATGCCCTAAAGTCCAAAACAAAGTCAGGTCATAAGAGCAAAATATGGCATCGTTGAACGATCTCGAATTCACATATGCTCCCGTGCGCGACCAAACGCGCGACCTGCGGGAGTATCTTTGACCCGGCTCGCATCCGCAGGGAACTCGCAGAGTTAGAAACAAAGCTGGCCGACCCGGCCCTTTGGAATGATCCCAACGCATCGAAGCCGCTGATGCGCGACCGCAAACGTCTGGAAAACATGGTTGCCGACGATGAGGAAATGGTGCGCCGCACTGGCGACATCGATGCCTATTTCGAACTGGCGCGCGAGGGCGAGGATGTGTTGGCCGACTTGGAGCGGGACATCAAGGCGCTGGCGGCATTCAACGAAGCTCTGGAAGCAAAGACGATGCTGAATGGCGAGGCCGATCCGCTGAATGCCATTGTCACGGTTCATCCGGGAGCGGGCGGAACGGAAAGCCAGGACTGGGCCGAGATGTTGATGCGCATGTATCTGCGCTGGGCCGAGCAGCAGGGGTTCAAAACCGAAATCAATGATTTGCAGGACGGCGATGAAGCCGGCATCAAGTCGGCCACCTTCACCATCCTCGGCGAATTTGCCTTCGGGCAGTTGGCCGGCGAGAGCGGTGTTCAC
>JBAWCO010000616.1:0-7964 GCA_049590315.1 Occallatibacter sp.
GAACCCGCCCCGCCAAGCCCAGCCTCGCGAAATCGAACTCAAGGAAGGCCGACTTCGGTAAATCCATCTTCGCGCCCAACGTGCCCTGGCCCATTGGAAGCATCAAGTCTCGCGTTGAACAAGCCACCGGCCTGTCGGTCGCCGTGGATAATGTGGCGAACGCCTGCGCGCTGTCGGAGGTCTGGTTCGGTTACAGCGATGGCGTCCGCGACCTGGTGGTGGTGAACGTCTCCGAGGGGTTGGGTACGGGCATCTTTGCTAACGGCCGGATTCTACGTGGAGAAAGCGGCTATGCCGGTGAATTTGGCCATGTGCAGATGGATCCGAATGGACTGCCGTGCGGATGTGGAAGCAGAGGATGCTGGGAGACGGTCGCCTCGAATCGCGCCGGGATACGCTACTACAGCGAGATTGCGAATCAACCCTCGCCTTCTTTTGAAGCCCTGTTGAAGCTCGCCAAGGATGGAGATTCGGAGGGCTCGCAAGCCATCGAAAGAATGTGCATCGCGCTGGGTAGGGGGATGCATATGATCGCGTCCGCACTGGCGCCGAGCGAGATTGTGGTTGTGGGAGACATTACGAGCATGTGGGAACTGACCGGGCCTTTGATTGAGGCAGAGATGCGCCGCAACCCACTGGCGCGTGTTCCGCTGCTGAGACCCGCGCACGAAGGCGACACAGCCCGCCTGCGAAGCGCGGTTGCGCTGGTGATGAACGAGAACTCGCTTTGATTGCATTCTTCCGCGCGAAGAGCCGACGGCCCGTAACAAACCCATTGCCCAACGGGCGCATTTCGATTAACTTCAAAGACTCAAACACTTTCGTTTGGAGTTGGCGCGATGCCCCGTATCGTTCGATGTTCTATTATCCAGGCTTCCAACGCTGTGCCAGCCACCGAACCGCTGGCGGTCCAGAAGCAGGCGATGATCGAGAAGCACCTCGGCCTCATCCGCAAGGCAGCCGCCGATGGCGCACAGATCGTCTGCTTGCAGGAGATTTTCAACGGTCCCTACTTCTGCGCGGAGCAATCAGTGAAGTGGTATGAAAGCACTGAGCCGGTCCCTGGCGGCACTACCGTCAGCCTGATGCAATCGTTGGCCAAAGAACTGGGCATCGCCATGATTGTGCCCGTTTATGAAGTGGAGCAGGAAGGCATTTTTTATAACACTGCCGCGGTGATCCAAAACGACGGCGCCTATCTGGGCAAATATCGCAAGACGCATATTCCCCATGTGGCTCCCGGATTCTGGGAGAAGTTTTACTTCCGTCCCGGCAATCTAGGGTATCCAGTTTTCGACCTGGGCTTCGTGAAGATCGGCGTCTACATCTGCTATGACCGGCATTTTCCCGAGGGTGCCCGCTGTCTGGGACTGAATGGCGCGGAGATTGTTTTCAACCCATCAGCAACGGTGGCCGGCTTGAGCGAATATCTCTGGAAGTTGGAACAACCGGCCCACGCCGCGGCCAACGGTTACTTTATAGCTGCGATCAACCGTGTAGGCACTGAGCCGCCGTGGAACATTGGTGAGTTTTACGGTTCCAGCTATTTCGCGAATCCGCGCGGGCAGATTTTTGCGCAGGCCGCGCGCGACAAGGACGAGGTGTTGACCGCAGACTTGAACCTGGACGAGATTGCCGAGGTTCGGCGTACCTGGCAGTTCTACCGCGACCGCAGGCCGGATTTGTATGGGCCGCTGGTCGCCTTGTAAAGAGGATTTCGTAGTCAATGCGATGACTGTGCGTGGGCCGATTCGAATATGCTGTCAGCGTGGCAATATTTCCGAGGCATGAATGAGCACGGCGACTCTACCAGACGATCCTCAGTTGCGACAGCGTTTCAGCGAGCTTAAACCGGCGCTCGCGCCGCAGGCGGCCGTCATCGAGGCGAATCGCTGTCTCAACTGCTTCGACGCACCCTGCACCGCGGCTTGTCCCACGCACATTGATGTTCCCGGTTTCATCAAGCGCATTGCTTCAGGAAATCTGCGCGGCTCGGCCAGGCGTATCCTCGACGCGAATACCCTGGGAGGTAGCTGCTCGCGGGTCTGCCCAGTGGAGGTGCTTTGCGAGGGTGCCTGCGTGATGCATCGCCATCATCGTGAGCCGATCCAGATTGCGCTGCTTCAGCGACATGCCATGGATTTCTTTCACGACTCGGGCGAAGCCCTGCTCGCGTCTCCACCGAAGCCTCGCAAAGTACGTGTTGTATGTATCGGCGGAGGTCCCGCGTCTCTCGCCTGCGCCGCGGAACTGCGAAAACAGGGCGCGGCTGTGACCATCATCGAACGCCGCGCACTGCCCGGTGGGCTGAACACATACGGAGTGGCTGAATATAAGCTCCGCACCACGGAGAGCTTGCGCGAAGTAGAGATGATTCGCCGAATGGGGGTGGAGTTTCGCTTTGGTACCGCAATTGAATCCGCCGTCGATCTTGAAACTCTTGAGTCGGAGTTCGACTTCGTTTTTCTGGGTGTGGGGCTGGGAGCGATGCAGCGACTCGGTATTCCAGGCGAGGACTCTGCGGGAGTCGTGAATGCACTCGAACTTATCTCCGCTTACAAGACTGGTCACATCCGCGAAATCACTGGAACGGTCGTCGTAGTGGGGGCCGGGAACACCGCGATCGATGCTGCAAATGCCGCGCGACGCCTCGGTGCTGAGCCTGTTTATATGCTCTATCGTCGTGGGGAGCGCGATATCCCCGCATTTGATTTTGAGTACGAACACGCGAAGCAGGAGGGCGTTCAGTTCCTGTGGCGTCGTCAGCCGGTGGCCATTCAACCGGGGAAACACGGCCGCTTACTGCTGGACACGGTTCTGGTGCAGCAAGTAGACCAAACGCTGCTGCCCATTCTCAATTCGGAATACGCGATTGAGTGCGACATGGTGGTTCCCGCCATTGGTCAATCTCCGCTCTCGCAACTGATGCAGGAACTGCGCCACATCGAAGTGCGAAATGGGCAAATCATCGCAGATCGCGCAACGGGGCAAACAGGTAATCCCCGATACTTCGCAGGCGGCGATTGTGTGAACGGCGGGCGTGAGGTTGTGGACGCAGTCGCTGACGGGAAACGAGCAGCTCTCGCGATTCTGAAAACTGCGGAGGCCGCAAATGCCTGACCTTCGCGTTCGGGGGTTCGCCGGGCGCATCAATTCGCCCAATCCGTTTTGGCTGGCTTCCGCACCACCTACCAACTGCGGTGAGCAGATCATGCGTGCATTCGACGCGGGCTGGGGCGGCGCAGTCTGGAAGACCATTGGCGAGCCGGTGACCAATGTGAGCTCGCGCTACTCGGCAACCGACTGGAACGGCCAGCGGATCATGGGCTTCAACAATATTGAGCTCATCAGCGATCGCAGCGTTGAAATCAATTTGAGCGAGATGGCCGAGGTGAAGAAGCGCTATCCGCATCATGCGGTCATCGCGTCGCTGATGGTGGCTTCAACGCGTGAGGCATGGCACGAGATTGTTGCGCGCGCTGAAGACGCGGGCGCTGACGGGCTTGAACTGAACTTCGGGTGTCCGCATGGGATGAGCGAACGCGGCATGGGTTCTGCAGTGGGCCAAGTGCCGGAGTATACGGAGATGATCACGGCGTGGGTGAAGGAAAAGGCACGGACGCCGGTACTGGTGAAGCTGACTCCGAACATCTCCGATATTCGCACCGTGGCGCGCGCGGCCAAGCGCGGAGGAGCGGATGGCTTGTCCGCCATCAACACCATCAATTCAATTACGGGCATCGATCTTGATACGCTTGTGCCGCGCCCCAATGTGGACGGCAAGAGTTCCCATGGCGGCTACTGTGGCCCAGCGGTCAAGCCCATCGCGCTGAACATGGTGCAGCAGGTGATGGCAGACCCCGAGGCTGCATTGCCACTTTCCGGTATTGGCGGAATTGGAACGTGGAGCGATGCGGCGGAGTTTATTCTGCTTGGGTGCGGGACGGTGCAAGTATGCACGGCGGTGATGCACTACGGCTACCGCATTGTTGAGGACATGTCGGAGGGGCTGGACAACTGGATGCTTTCCAAGGGCTTCAACTCCATCGAAGATTTCCGCGGATTGTCATTGCCGAAAGTGACCGAATGGAAACACTTGAACCTGAACTTCAAAATTGTCGCGCGGATCGACGAGCAGAGATGCATTGGTTGCGATTTATGCCACATTGCATGCTGGGATGGGGCGCACCAATGCATTCATCTCGATCGTGTCTCCGGACCGATTGATGGACACGTGGAGTTGCATCCTATTCCTGCTTCGTATGAGGCTCGCAGTCGCGCGTCTATTGCGAATACACCGGTTACGCGCATGGAACGCAAAGCCATTGCGGAAGCCCAGGGACCTTACCCCACGCCGTTGGCGCGCATTCCCCGCGTAGATGAAACTGAGTGCGTCGGCTGCAATTTATGCTCCTTGGTGTGCCCGGTTGACGAGTGCATCACCATGGTGCGTGTAGAAAACGGATTGGCGCCGGAGACTTGGGACGAGCGGACGCGTGGCGCGGCCTGCGCGAATCCCTCCGAATAATTCTGAGTTATAGCTCTTCTGCTTTGAAGAAACCAAGCAATTGCATAAGGATTACCAGCTATGTCGTCGCTGCTTATACAAAACGGAACCATCGTCAATGCGGAATCAACTGTGAAGGCTGATTTGCTGATCGATGGCGCAGTCATCAAGGAAATTCGCGCAGGCATTCCGGCTAGTGCGGGTGACACGGTGGTCGACGCGACTGGACTGCTGCTGTTGCCGGGAGGCATCGACGCACACACGCATCTGGATATGCCGTTTGGCGGTAGCAAGTCGGCTGACGACTTCGAGACCGGCACTCGCGCTGCGGCCATCGGCGGCACTACGACAATTGTGGACTTCGCAATACAGGCGCGCGGCACCAAGATGCGCACAGCACTTGATACCTGGTGGAAGAAGGCGGAAGGGAAGGCCTGCATCGACTACGGCCTGCACATGATTGTTACCGACCTGCCGGACGCTGGCCTTGAAGATATGGACGACTTGGTGCGCGAGGGCGTGGCCAGCTTCAAGCTCTTCATGGCATATCCCAATGTACTGATGGTGGACGATGCGACCATCTTTAAAGCACTGCGGCAGACTGCGAAGAATGGCGCGCTGATCTGCATGCATGCCGAGAACGGGTCGGTCATCGACGTGATTGTGCAGCAAGCTCTGGCGGAAGGGAAGACTGCGCCGATCTATCATGCGCTGACGCGTCCGACGCGCGCTGAGGCTGAAGCTGTGCATCGCGCCATCGCGATGGCGGAGATTGCCGGAGTGCCGGTGTACATTGTTCATCTCTCCAGCGAAGATGCGCTCAACCAGGTGAGGGAAGCGCGTGACCGCGGTTTGCCTGCGTTTGCCGAGACTTGCCCGCAGTATCTTCTGCTCTCGCTTGAGGACGTGGCCGATGCCGGTTGGGAGGGCGCGAAGTATGTTTTCACTCCCCCGTTGCGCGAGAAGAAGAATCAGCCAAAGTTATGGGAAGGCCTGCGCAAGGATAACTTACAGGTGGTCTCGACCGACCATTGCCCGTTTTGTTTTGAAGATCAGAAGGCTCTGGGCAAGGATGATTTTACGAAGATTCCGAACGGCGGTCCGGGAATTGAGAACCGCCTGCAACTGCTGCATCACCACGGAGTCGGTCTCGGCAATTTGAGCCTCAATCGATTTGTAGAACTAGTTTCCACGGCGCCCGCGCGGATCTTTGGCATGTATCCGAAGAAGGGTGTTTTGGCCGCCGGCAGCGATGCGGACATTGTGCTCTGGGATCCTGTTGCGCCGCATACGATTAGCGCCGCTACGCATCACATGCGCGTCGACTACTCGATGTTTGAGGGCTTTCACGTCCGAGGAAATGCACGCGACGTCTATTCGCGTGGCGAGTTGATTGTCTCAAAGGGGAGTTTCATTGGTACGCCGGGGCGGGGAAGTTATTTGCGGCGCGAAGCGCGGGGCGGTGCCTGGAAATAGACCCTGCAGCATCGAAAACAAAAATAGAAGAGGAGGATCTTTGAGCACCATTGACCCGTCGCTCTCGAACCGTGACCTGGCTCCCACTACTCCCGCGCAACGCACCTGGACGACTTACAACTACATAGCTTTGTGGTTTTCCATGTCGATGGAGATCACTACTTATAAGCTCGCCTCTTCGCTTATCGCCAAGGGCATGGATTGGAAACAAGCGCTGGCAACAGTGCTGCTTGGCAATCTTATCGTTCTCATTCCGATGCTGCTGAACGCGCACGCTGGGACGAAATACGGCATTCCGTTTCCCGTCTTTATTCGCGCGCCTTTTGGCGTACGTGGCGCCAACTTGCCTGCAATCCTGCGCGCCATCGTGGCCTGCGGGTGGTTTGGCATTCAATCGTGGATTGGCGGCACCGCAATCCATTCGATGCTAGTCGTGATCTGGCCTTCCATAGCGGGGATCAATGGAGTGCTGTGGGTCTGCTTTCTGGGCTTCTGGGCGCTGAACATGGTCATCGTGTGGCGCGGCGTCGAATCCATACGGCACCTGCAAGCCTTCGGCGCGCCGTTCATGTTCATCATGGCCGCTGCGCTGATTGTCTGGGTGCGCATGAAGGCAGGCAGTTTTGGTTCCATGCTCTCCACGCCCAGCCAGTTTCACTCCACCGGCCAGTTTCTCGATGTCTTTTTTCCTTCGCTGACTGCCATGGTGGGCTACTGGGCCACGCTCGCGCTCAATATCCCCGACTTCACGCGCTTTTCGAAATCGCAATCGGCGCAGGCGTGGGGACAGGCATTTGGATTGCCGGTGGCCATGACGCTTTACACATTTGTCGGCATCGCTGTCACTTCCGCTTCGGCTGTTCTCTTCGGCCATCCAATTTGGGACCCCATCGAACTGCTCGGAGCTTTTCATCAGCCAGTGGTGGCCTTTGTCGCATTGATCGCAATTCTGGTGGCCACGCTTAGCGTTAACATTGGCGCCAATGTTGTTGCGCCGTCGAACGACTTCTCAAACCTCTATCCGCGACTTATCAGTTTTCGCACCGGCGGAATGATCACCGGATTCCTGGGATTGGCTATGTGTCCCTGGAAGCTACTGGCAACGCCGGACAGTTACATATTTGGCTGGCTTGTGGGTTACTCCGGATTGATGGGGCCGATTGCTGGAATTATGGTTTGCGATTACTTTCTAATACGCAATACCGAGCTTGATGTGAACTCGCTCTATCACCGTGAAGGCGCTTACCACTATAGCAAAGGCATCAATCCTCGCGCGGTTGTCGCGCTCGTTCTCGGCATCGCCATCGCCCTTATCGGCATGGCGGTAAACAGGCTCCATTTTCTCTATGACTACGCATGGTTTGTCGGCTTCTTCATTGCGGGTATTGTTTATATCGCGTTGATGAAACTCCCTGCAACGGCGCCTAACTTGCCGCCCGCTCTTGAGGAAGCGGGAACTCGATAGTATCTGGCGCGGGTACTGAATTTGCGGGAGTCGGCACGTGGCGCCGCACCCGAAGATTGTCTACCGCATACTCGATAAACCGCGGCTCAAAGTGCGCTTGCTGCCCCATGAACCGACAGGTTGCTATAACCTGGTCGATGATGAACCTGGGTTGGAAGTTGGCCAGTTCGAGTCCCTTTTCCTCCACGACTTTGTGCACAATGAAGTCAAATACCTCATCCGGAAGGGTCAACCCCTGCCGTTCGCTTTCCTTCTCAAAGATGCGCCTGTACATTTCCAATTTCGGCCCTCCTACCTCGATTTTGTAGGGGAGGCGGCGGAGGAATGCGGGATCCATCAGATCTTCCGGTTCCAAATTGGTTGAGAAGATGACCAACTCTTCGAACGGAATTGTGAAGCTTTTTCCGGTGTGTAGTTTCAGGTGGTCGAAGCGGCTCTCCAGCGGAATGATCCAGCGATTGAGAAGGTTTTTGGGGGATACTAACTGACGGCCGAAGTCATCGATGACAAAGCAGC
>JBAWCO010000617.1:0-4435 GCA_049590315.1 Occallatibacter sp.
AGGCTGGGCAGTGAAGCCTCAGTATTTGATTCCGGAACCAGCGCGGTCATGTCAGTGCAGAAGAGCAAACAGGAAAGCCTCACGATTACGATCAGTGCGAACCCGTCACAGGATGAAGGGAAGACGAAGATCGCGATCACACACACGAAGTCCACCAAGTCTGAATAACAGCCGGTGGAAACTCTTAATGCCCGGCGCAGATTCCACAAGAGTCTGCGCTTTTGGCGCATTGGGATCAAATCGAAACTGGGTGTCAGGCCATGAATACCGGTTCACCGGTCACTCAAATCGGGAAGTACCAGGTCCTGGGCGTGTTAGGCGTCGGCGGGATGGGTGTGGTTTACCGGGGCATGGACAATTCCGTCGGGCGAGAGGTAGCGATCAAGACCCTCACCGAGGCCACGGAGGAACTGCGCCAAAGGTTTCAGCTCGAGGCGCGTTCCGGCGTACTGAATCATCCCAACATTGTTACGGTTTACGATTTTGGCGAGCAGGATGGCAACCCCTACATCGTCATGGAGTACGTTCAGGGCGATTCGCTGGAGAACCTGCTTCGCGCGGGACGTCAGTTCACGCTGATTGAGAAGCTGGAAATGGTGCGCCAGGCGTGCCTGGGACTGGGCTACGCGCACTCCAAAGGAGTCGTCCATCGAGACATCAAACCGGCAAATTTGATGATTCAGCCGGATGGAAGCGTCAAGATCGTCGACTTTGGCGTCGCCAGGCTGCAGAGCCAATCCGGCCACACACAAACAGGAATGGTGATTGGCACCTTCCACTACATTTCGCCGGAGAGATTGCTGGGCAAGACGGCCGACGGTAGAGCGGATATCTGGTCCCTTGGCTGCATCTTGTACCTGCTCCTCACGGGGCGCCTTCCGTTTCCGGGCGATGATCCCGCGACGCTACACCGGGTGATCCGGGAACCCCATGAGCCGCTGTCGACAATGCTCAGCGGCTATCCGCCAGCCCTTGACCATGTGATCGATCGTGCACTGGCAAAGGATCCGGACGAGCGGTACGAGACCGCCGAAGAGATGGCGTCAGATCTGGAAAGCATCAACGACGACCTCAAGCGCGAGCATATTGGAGATGTGCTGGCCAGCGTCAGGCCAATGATCGAGAAAGAGCAGTGGACCAGCGTAAGACCCGTCCTGCTCGACCTTCAGCGTCTGAATCCGCAGAACACTGAAGTGAAGAAGATGCTGCGCGAGGTGCAGGAGAAGTTTTCGCGCCAGCAGAAGGCTGTGCAGCTCCGGCAACTGTTGAGCGACGCGGAGGAGGCGGTGCTCACGCAGCGCTATGCTGAGGCGCTTGAATTCTACAAACAGGCGGACGCGCTGGACCGTGGAAACGCGGAACTCGCGCAGAAGATAGAACATGTTCGAGGGCTGAAGGAAAAGGCCGACAAGGTTGCCTCGCTGCTGGAACAGGCACGAGAAGCTCGCAGACGCAGCGACTTTGGAGCGGCTGGCGCGTTCATCGACAAAGCGCTGCAACTGGATGAGCGCAACACCGATCTGCGCAATGAACGGGCAAGGATTGTTCAGGAGTCCGAGCGGACCACGAGAGAACGCGCACGGCGGGAGTTCAGTGACGCCGCGAGAGGGCATTTGGCGGCCCGGCAATATACAGATGCCATCAAGTGCCTGCGCTCGGCGCTGGAAATAGATCCGACAGACAGTGAAACGCAGCAGTTGTACCAGGGCGCCGTGGAGCGCCAGGAGGAACAGCGCCGGCGCAAGATCATCGACCAGATTGCCGCAGAGATTTCGGAGTCGATTGCGGACGAAGACTACGAGCGCGCGCTGACGCTGATTCAACGCGCAATGGAAAAGCTCCCCGGCGAAGCGGTCCTGATGCAATTAAAGGTGGACGCTGAATCGAAGCTGCGCGAAAGAGCTGCGACGAAACTGGTTGAGAAGACTTCATTCGAGGTCTACAACATTTTTCTGACCAAACCACAAGAGGCTCTTGTTATTGTTCAGCAGGCGCTTGAGCAGGTTCCGGGCGAACCACGGCTGATTGCGTTGCAGGAAAAGGTACTGGAACAGCTTAAGAAGGCCAGCACTGAGGAGCTGAAGGCGCAATCACTGAAGCAGGCGCAGGCGGCCATCGATGCAAAGCAATTCGATCAGGCCACTCAGATTCTGGAGACGGCCGCCATTGGCTACGCCGATGACCCGGACATTGCATCGTTGCTGAAGTATGCGCAGGAGCAGTACCGCAAGAGTGAAGTGAGCCGGGCAGTGTCGACGGCGACAAAGCAAGCGCTACCTCTGATTGCCGCCAACGATTTCGAGGCCGCCATCGGGTTGCTGCAGCCTGTCGCTACGCAAACTGGGGATGCGTCGATCGAACAACTGTTGAGGCAGGCGACCGCCGGCCTGACGGAATTCAACCGTCGCGTGGATGCGGTGCTGAGCCGGGCTCAAACGCTGAGCGCAACCAGCACCGAGCAGGCCGTGCAACTGCTCTCAAGCCAACCGCAGGACATTCAGCGCAATGCCCGTGTGCAGGAATTGCGAGGGAGGCTGGATGCAACGAGGGAGCAGGAGAGACTGACGGCACAGGCTAAGACTGCACCGGCTCCGGCACCTTTACAAGCTCCACCATTGGAACAACCCATCGGAGCAACGCAGCCTTTTCAAGCAGCACAGGTTCAGGCTTCGCAATCGTTCCAACCCGTCGAAGTCACGCAATCAATCCAGCCGACCCAGCCTACGCAATCGTTCCAACCTGTTCCGGCCTACCAGGCCATGCCACAGCCAGCGGTGCAGGCGCAGGCCCCTGTTGCACCGGTGAGGGGTAAGTCGCCAGTGCTGATGATCGTGGTGATTTTCCTTGTATTGCTGGTGGTGGCCGGCGGCGGAGCCGGGTACTGGTTTTTCTTGCGGCCCGCGCCCGCAGCGCCCATGGGTGTGCTTGAAGTGAACGCCACACCGTACGCAGAGGTGGTGAGCGTGACTTCGGACAAAGGCAAAGTGCTGCCTCTGCCGACCGACGATCATTGGACGCCGCTCAGGCTGGATGATGTTCCCACGGGAAGCTATGCTGTGCTAGTCAAGGGACCAGACGGCAGTCCACAGAGCCAGCAATGCGATGTGGGTCAGTCGATACAAGTGTGCACTGTTGTGTTGAAGCCTATCGACGATAACTCGATCGACGAAATCATCGGAGGGGCAAAATGAACTTGCAAAAATCGATTTGCATATTCTGCCTCGTCGCTTTCGCCGTGTCGCCTCTGCATGCCCAGGAAAAGCCGAAGCAACAGGCTAAGGAACTGGCGGAGAAGGCCAGGACTGAGAGCAGTGATCGCGCGAAGCAGGTTCAGGATCTGTGCCAGGCGGCGCAGCTTGATCCGAAAGAAAAGAAGTATGCAGACGACTGCAATAACTACCGAGTGGGCCTGATTCAAGACGATACCGCCATATTGGCAGCAGCCATTTCGGCATATAAGAGTCACGACCTTGAACGGGCAGAATCGCAGGCCAAGCTGGTTACGAGTTACGACCAAAAGTTATCAGGCCAGGCTAGGTTTCTGCTAGACATTATTCGGAATCAAAAACTCCTGAACCAAGTGCAGGCCTCCTGGACGAAGGGTGACTTCGACGCTGTTATCGGGCTATCGCAATCTTTGACTAACAACGATGCGAAGACCGCGGCGGCTACATATGTCAACAATGTCAACGCCTACCGTGGATATCTTGATCAGGCACAAAAAATGGAGAGCAGTAATCCCCAGGAGGCCATCAGGCTACTAAGTCTGGCGAGAGACTTGAATCCGAACGGACCAGGGAATCCCGCGGGAAGAATAGCCGACTTACAAAAAGCTATCCAGACGAAGAGTGCTCCGCCCCCACCCCCCAACCCTCCAAAGCCGGCGGGCAATTCGGCTGCGGAGATCGCGAAAAAAGTGAACAAGCTGCTGACCGATGCGCGGGAAGCGGAGAAGCAAGGCAACCAACAGGATGCGCTTACCGATTACGCGGCGGTACTGAAACTTCAGCCGGGAAATGGCGAAGCCCAAAGCAGTACCGACAGAATTCAGAAGGCAATTCAGAGTGATCCAGCCGCCGCGAAGAACGAACTGAAAACGGCAATTCGCTATTTTTACAATTCGCAGTTCGACGATGCGCGGAGAGCACTGATGAGCTATCTGGAGGCCCCGCAGACAGCCAGAGACCCGGGTGTCGCAGACTTCTACCTGGGAGCTACGCTGATTGAGCGATCGATGCTGCAATCTTCGCGAGCCCAGTGGCAAGGGCCTTCCAAAGATGCATTGCTGGCGTTTGAGCAGGCGCGGAAGGCCAACTACAATCCGGTGCGAGCGTATGTGTCTCCGGCCCTGCTGAAGATATGGGACTCGACGGCGCCGTGACATGCGTGGGAAGTAGATCGCCAGGTGAATGGCTGGATGTACTCGTGCTACCGC
>JBAWCO010000618.1:0-3049 GCA_049590315.1 Occallatibacter sp.
GCAGTAATCAGTACTCGCAAGTCGAAGTGACCTCAACGCAGCTCAGCGGCAATCAATGGATTGGACCGGCTGTTCGCCTGCAGAATGGCGGGCAAGACGGGTACCTGGGTATTTATTTCTGGAACAACGGCAGTCCTGTGTTGATGATGTTCAAGAGAAGCGGAGGCAGTAGCTGGACTCAACTCGGCAACGCCTATAGTTGTGGAGCGCTGACGGCTGGCACTCAACTGAAACTCATGGCGGTCGGAAATACGCTCTCATTTCTCGAAAACGGCGTCGAGCGAATTGCCGTTTTCGAACCGAGTTTCTCCGGCGGCTCACCCGGCATCATTGCTAATGGTACAGGTGCAGTCAGCAACTGGTCCGGCGGAACTGCAGGGTTCGAAGTTCACTATTTGAGCACGGATGTCAACGGCGTTGAGTCTTATCACGTAATCTCCGCCAATAATGGCTATGGGCCGCAGGTTCTGAGGATTCTACGTCCGAGGCAGCCTGCCGCTGGAGTTGCACACAATATCGTTTTCGCACTTCCAGTTGAAGCAGGACTTGGAACCGATTTCGGCGATGGGCTTCAAACCCTGCAACAACTTGACGCGCAGGATCAATACAACTTAACAATCGTCGCTCCCTCGTTTAATTTTGATCCATGGTACGCGGACAGTGCCACAGATCCTAATATTCAATACGAATCATTTATGGCCACCGAGCTTGAGCCATGGGTTGCACAAAACCTATCAACCACGGGCACGGAGCAGAGATGGCTGCTTGGTTTTTCAAAATCAGGTATAGGTGGCCAGGATCTTATATTGAAACATCCCGATCTTTTCACCTTGGCTGCCTCCTGGGATTTCCCCGCCGATATGTCGTCATATAACCAGTTTGGTGCTGATTCTACTGCCGGGTACGGCACCGACGCCAACTTCCAGAGCAATTATCGCTTGACGAGCGCATTTCTGGCCGCCCATGGAGCATCATTTCGTGCGGAGAATCGTATCTGGATCGGAGGATATGACCTGTATCGAACGGATGTTTCAGACTACGCGACTCTACTGGCTACGGAAGGTATAGCTGATACGACGGAGACTCCGGCTCTGATGAGTCACGATTGGTACAGTGGTTGGGTTCCACAGGCTTTGACCGCACTAGAGGAAGATAGTATTAGTCTGAACAACTGATTCGGCCGGAAAGTCAATTGGCACGGTTGGCCATCGGAAGTGCGACGATGGAACCTCCGAGGCGTCGCCCTTCAGGCGGGAGCGGACCGGAAATTTGGCTATGTTTGGCCAGTCAAGAAGGGAACTGCGAACACTTAAGACCCAGTGACCCTTCCGCAAAGCATTTCATGCCCGTATCCGCTCAGCACATCCGTTTGCACGAACGTGCCGGGCGTACAGATCCACAGATTCTCAGTTTTGATCCATCCGATCCCGATCTGCGACTAGCTGGCCGATATTCCTCCAACCTTCTCTCTTCATGTTTAGCATCTTCGAAACCCAAGCCCGCAAAAGGGATCTCAAATTGCGTCGCTCACGCGCTCTTCAAATCGAAATATCAGCGTTGCCGACGTACTCTGCGCGCCAAAATTGCAAGGATGGAGGGGGCTGTCCTCGCATCCCAGAAAGCAGCGCCAGCCCCAGAGTTCGATGCTTGAGGAGAGGACTCGCTGCGCTCTTCTTACTCGCTTCTTTGCCGCTGTTCAGCCAAAGCAATAGCGGCGAATTGAGGCTCAAAGTGATAGACCCCTCCGGTCTTGGTGTGACAACAACCGTTCAGATCATATGCAAGGCAAACCAGTACCGCAGCACTCTTACGACCGGCAGCGAGGGCAACTTGGACGTGGAACACCTGCCGTACGGTATCTATCAGCTTGAAATTGAGAAGCCTGGCTTTACCGCTCAATTTGAATCGGTGGAGATTCGTTCTTCGCTCCCCACCGAGTACAAAATTCAGCTTAGGCTGCCTACTGTGAATGAATCCGTCACTGTGCGCATGGCCAATACGTTGGTGGACCCGGATCACGCGGGTTCTGTCAATCAAATCGGCTCAGACTTCATCCTGGACCGGCTTAAGTCGGTTCCGGGTCGAGATTTGCAGGACCTGGTGAATTCGCAGCCGGGTTGGCTCTATGAAGGCAATGCCGTCTTGCACCCTCGGGGCTCGGAGTATCAGACGCAGTTTGTTATCGACGGCATTCCTTTGACAGACAATCGCTCGCCCAGCTTTGGACCGGAGATCGAAGCAGACGACGTCCAATCGATGAGCATCTTCACCGCAGGAATTCCTGCTGAATACGGCCGAAAGATGGGCGGCGTCGTAGAAGTGAACACGCTTTCAGATTCTCAACAAGGCTTCCACGGCCAGGTTGTCCTGTCCGGTGGCAGTTACGATACGGCCGGAGCATTTGGGAAGGGGCAATACGTCCGGGGAAAGAACACGTTAGGCGGCAGTGCTAGCGGGAGTACAACGGAACACTATCTAAATCCCGTGGTTCCCCAGAACTTTTCGAATACAGGCACCATGGGCGATTTCTCATTAGACTATGCGCGCGACTTGACGCCAAACGACCGCGTTAAGCTGATTGTGCGCCATGAGGTTGCGCGGTACGACATCCCGAATGAAATGGTTCAGCAGGCGGCAGGACAGCGCCAAACTGCAGACAACTTCGAGACCATGGGGACTTTCTTTTACGAGCATATCTTTTCCTCCAATTCCACGGGCGATCTGCGCGGGATGGTTCGCGACAACTCGAAAGACTTCTACTCCAACCCTGAGTCAACTCCCATAGAACTATCTCAACACAACTGGTTTCGCGAGGGGTATTTCAAAGGGAGCGCCACCATCAATAGTGGTCGCAACGAATGGAAGGCCGGAGTTGAATCGGACAATTTGTCTCTCAATGAGAATTTGAATTACGTTATCACTGATCCAACGCAATTCGATCCCGGCTCACCTCTCACATTTGCGTATCAGGCAAAGCATCCTGACCTGGAGCAATCGGCGTTCGTTCAGGACCTGATCCGGCTGCATAATTGGACGATCAATGCAGGCC
>JBAWCO010000619.1:0-4582 GCA_049590315.1 Occallatibacter sp.
GAATGACCTAAACCTGGTTGCCGAGATACTGCAAAGCGCTCGATTCAATGGCAACGAACAGGTTACCTGCGGCAAGCCTGAAACAACGACGCTTCATGATGCACTCACGCACCACCGGCAGATTACCCGCCTCAATCGCAAAATATTGAGCGACTACGCGAAGCTTGGTCAGTGTACGCAGCTTCTCGATTTGCTTGCTCCCGAGCATCAAGCCAAGCTCGATAGCTATACCTATGACCGGGGACTGATCGATCTTCTGCTGGAATTCCCCGGAGTCATTGAAGATCCGGCTGATCTAGTGGCCATGCTGCCAAAGCTCACACCCCGTCTCTACTCAATTTCCTCCAGCCCTGCAGCTCATGCAGGAGAGATTCATACCACGGTTGCAGTGGTTCGCTTTAGAGCCCACAACCGGGACCGCGGCGGAGTCTGCTCAACCCTCTTCGAAGATCGCGCTTCGCTATCCGATCGTCTGCCAATCTACATTCAGCCCAACAAGAAGTGCCTGCCCAAGGACTCCTCAGCCCCGATCATCATGATCGGTCCCGGCACCGGCATCGCACCTTTTCGCGGCTTCCTACATGAGCGCCGCGCAATCGGTGCATCAGGGAGGAACTGGCTCTTTTTTGGCGAGCGAAGCGTCTCAACCGACTATCTCTATCGTGAGGAGCTTGAAGTCATGCGGGCAGATAGCCATTTAACCCGGCTCGATACCGCCTTCTCTCGCGATCAGGACCGCAAGATTTACGTACAGGACAGAATGTTGGAGCAGGCGCCGACATTCTGGAGTTGGTTACAAGAGGGAGCAAGCGTATACGTCTGCGGCGATGCTTCCCGAATGGCCAAGGATGTCCATTCGGCCCTCCGAACCATCGTCGCGGAACAAGGCAGGATGAGTAACGATGCCGCCTAAGAATACGTGGACTCGCTGAAGGAACAACACCGCTACCATCGCGACGTGTATTGAATTCCGCGCAAGCACTAAGTAGTGCAGACGAAATAGCCCCCGCAAGATCTGAGACAAGACATGCCCTTGCCACTCCACGAGCGCGCAGTCACAGCCGGTGCCGACGACCTGGTGCGGTTGACAACGGACGCGTCAGAATCCAGCCGGGACTCAATCTTTGATTTGGTCGCTTCTGCGAGAGTGCTCGAATGGCCTCCGATTCCGGCCCCCGGTCTTATTCCGAAGCGTGGCCTGGAGGAAGGCGAGCAGTATCGCTTTCACTTCAATATGACCAAATGCATAGGTTGCCGTTCCTGCGAGATAGCCTGCAACGAGCAGAACGGCAATCCAGCCGAGATTCACTGGAGGCGTTTCGGCGAGATCGAGGGAGGAACCTGGCCAGACACGCAGCGCAGCTACCTATCGATGGGATGCAATCACTGTCTTGATGCGGAATGCGTGAAAGGATGTCCGGTCGAGGCATACACAAAAGATCCAGCAACGGGCATTGTCCTGCATTCCGCGGATGCATGCATTGGCTGCCAGTACTGTGTATGGAACTGCCCCTATAGTGTCCCGCAGTTCAATCCTGAGCGCGGCGTGGTTGGAAAGTGCGACATGTGCCATGACCGACTGGAGGACGGCCGTGAACCAGCCTGTGTAAACGCCTGCCCCGAATCAGCCATCGAGATCGAGATCGTGAACATGGCGGAGTGGCGCAAGGACTATACCGGCGCTGAGTCGCCCGGGATGCCGGCCGCTGGAGTCACCATTTCGACCACCTGCATTACTCTCCTTGAATCAAGCGCTCTCCAGTTAGAACGTGTGGATCTTGGCCACATCCAGCCGGAACATGCGCACCTCTCGCTGGTCTTCATGACAACACTGATGCAAGTTGTCTCCGGAGCATTGATCTTCGAGTTGCTCAACAAGGACATCTCTGCAATCACGCTACTTTTGCTGGTGCTGATCGCATCGGCGGCGTTGACTGTCTCCGCGATGCATCTCGGCAGGCCGGCCTACGCCTGGCGCGCATTGAAGATGTGGCGCCGTTCATGGATCAGTCGAGAAGTCCTTCTGTACAGCCTCTTTTTTGGGGGACTCGTCGCGCTTGCTGGGCTGTCGATGGCAGAGAGTCTTCCTGCATCGCACTTACGCGCCTTCATCGTTTCACTTCCTGCCATGCATTTACTTTTTCTTCCCGCAACGTTTCTGGCGATCGGTTGGACTGCTGCGGTACTCGGTATTGGAGGCACGATCTGCAGCGCGTACATCTATCTTGTTCCCGCGCGTCCCGCCTGGAACATGATTCATACGCCGCTTGATTTCCTGCTGACCACTGTGTTGTTGGGCTCGCTGGTGGCGAGCGTGCTCCAGGCGAGCGGCGCCTGGGTGGCAGGGCTGACCTTCCTGCACCCGCTCGGCTTTCGCCACTCTTTAGGCGGCTTTGGATTTTACCCGGTTCTCATTTCGGCGGCACTCTGGTTTCTGAACCAGCTTATCCGCCGCGTTCGCCTGAGCTTTTCTCGGCTGTTTGAACGCCGTGCCAGCGCATCGCTTCTTGCTACCGAATCTCTGCAGGCCATCCTGTTCTCGTCCTTTGCTCTTGTCGCGGTCGCGACCTTCTTCGCGCTCGCACGGCTTGATGCAGCCGCCTGTGGGACTGCAATGATTGCGGTACTTCTGGCGCGATACCTTTTCTTCGTTTCCGTTGTGCCACTGAACATGGCGCTCACCTTCGTTCGTGGGGGTCGCCATTGAGCTACATGAAGCAATGGATGACTCGCCTCCGCCGCAAGCTCGGCATTGACACGCGGCCCGAGAAGTACAGCTATGCCATGGACCCGCGATTCGGCAAGGTATCCGCTTCCCGTGTCGCTGACCGCTGGGTAAAGACGACCTGTGGATATTGCTCGGTTGGATGCGGCATGGAGGTTGGTGTCAAGGACGGGAAGGCCGTTGCCGTGCGCGGCAATGAGGATCACCCGGTCAACCGTGGGAAACTCTGCCCGAAGGGACTCAGCGAACATCACACTCTCACAGCGCCCGGTCGAGCCACGCAGCCTCTCTTGCGCAAGCAAGGCAAGCTCGTTCCCGTTAGCTGGGATGAAGCGCTCGACACCATGGTCGATAAATTCGGCTCTATCCAGCAGAAGTACGGCAAACCGGCGCTCGGCGTTATCGGCACGGGCCAGCTCGTCACCGAGGAGTTTTACACGCTCGGCAAGCTGGTGCAGTTGGGGTTTTGCACTCCTAACTTCGATGGCAACACCACCCTTTGCATGGCCAGCGCGGTCTCCGGGTACAAGCTCTCATTTGGCAGCGACGGACCTCCCGGCTCTTATGCCGACATGGAGACTGCCGACGTGATTGTGCTTATCGGTGCCAACATCGCAGACAATCATCCGATCCTTTGTCAGCGACTCGAACGGAACAAGAATCGGACGCTGATTGTAGTCGACCCACGCGTGACCAAGACGGCGATGATGGCCGACGTTCACCTTCCCGTCAAACCGCGCAGCGATATCGCGCTGATAAACGGTATCGCACACGTACTCATCCGCGACGGACTGATCGATCCTGCTTATATCCAGAAGCACACAACCGGATACAAAGAGTTTGCCGAGCACGTGTATACATTTCATCCGCAGTATGTTTCCACAATCACAGGGTTAAGCGAGGAAACAATCGTCAACACCGCGAGGCTCTACGGAAAAGCCAGAGCGGCCTTCATCGGTTGGACGATGGGCGTCAATCACTCCACGCAAGGTGCCGTTACTGTGGCCGCCATAAACAACCTCGCTTTGATTACGGGCAACATCGGCCGGACAGGGGCATCGCCATTTTCGATTACGGGGCAATGCAACGCAATGGGGACACGAGAGAGCGGATTTACCTCCAGCTTGCCCGGCTATCGCAAGTTCGATGTTTCAGCCGACCGCGAAGAGTTGGCAAAGATTTGGAAGATTGATGTTGAGCGGATTCCCACCGCGCGCGGTCTGGCCTATCCGGACATTGTCGAGGGTGCCGTAGCAGGGAAGATCAAAGCGATGTGGATCATCGCCACCAACCCTGTTGTCTCCTTTCCTAACCACGATGTACTTCGTCAGGCCTTGACCGGCCTCGAATTCCTGGTAGTACAGGATGGCTTTCATCCAACACCCACCAGCGATTTGGCTGACTTGGTCTTGCCTGCCGCGATCTGGGGCGAAAAAGAAGGCACCTACACAAACTCCGAGCGCCGCATCGGCAAAGTGAATGCCGTCGTCGCTCCGCCGGGAGAAGCACGCACAGACTTCGATATATTTCTCGACATCGCCGACCGCCTCGGCGTCGGTAACGAGCTCTTTCCCGGCTGGAAAAACTCGCATGACGCGTTTCTTGAATGGCAGCAGGTGTCGAAGGGGCGCATGTGCGACTACAGCCAATTTACCTGGCAGCAAATCGAAGATGATGGCGGTGCACAGTGGGGAGGTGAGCGTCTCTATCAGGACGGAGTGTTCCCCACCCCAGGTGGAAGAGCACGCCTGCATTGCGTTCCGTGCGAGCCATTCACCGAACAACCAGACCATGAGTTCCCCATTATCCTGAACACCGGTCGCACGGTCGAACACTGGCATACGCGCACCAAGACAG
>JBAWCO010000620.1:0-16441 GCA_049590315.1 Occallatibacter sp.
GCTCTTTGGCGTGTCGCCAACAGATCTACCCACCTTCGCCGGCGTCACTGTTGTACTTACCACTGTTGCGCTCGCCGCCAGCTATTTCCCCGCGCTGCGCGCCATGCGCGTCGATCCCATCACTGCACTCCACGCCGAATAGCCTCGCGAGATCGCTCGGGGCTCTTCTAATCCACTTCAATCCGCGATGCGACGAATTGAAACCAGGGTCCAGGTTGGCGTTTGCGCCTTGATGGCTGCTCCACTGGCCATTGCCTCGAATCTTGAGTTTTGTCCCGGTAGACGGTGACTCGACCGGGGCCCAAAAATAACTGAACGAAAAGCGTAATGGAGAGGCTCCCGGCGACTTGGCATCGATCCCCACATACGTTATTCAATTGCCTGTCAAGTGGAATTGCCGTGGTATTTCGATCGCAAGAGTTAGGCCAAAGATAAATCTAATAACTTGCGCAACTATCCTCCGAGCCGGTGTTTAGGTAACCAGATATCCCCGGCCTGCCCCCGATTCGCGGCGCGGGCTTCCAGCATTGCGGAGGTCTCTTGTGCACGCTTCGCGGCTCTTCGGTTTGCGAACGGCCTTTGTGTCCGTGCTCGCCATGGTCATCTTGGTCAGCGGATGTTCCAGCAAATCAGGCGGCAGCTCCGGCGGGAACAATCCCCCACCACCATCGATCACAGTCAGCGGCGCGAGCCAAGTGCGCTTGGGTGGCACTGCCACGTTCGCGGCAACTGTTGCCAATCTTTCCAACACAACGGTGACTTGGCAGGTGAATACCGTGGTGGGCGGGAACAGCACCGTAGGCACGATCACAAGCGCGGGTGTGTATACGCCGCCTGCGGCTATTCCTGCCACAAACCCCGTGACCATCACCGCAGTGAGTGCAGCTTCGCCGACCACCTCCGGTTCAGCCTCCCTCAGCGTTTACAACCCCGTCCCGGTTGTCACCTCGGCAACGGCGACGCTAGCTTCCGGCACAAATTACTCCCTCGACGTGGTGGGCACAAGCTTTGTTGAAGGTGCTCAAATCCAGGCTGGCAGCGCGGATGTAACCACAACCTTCGTATCCGCAACAGAATTGCAGGCCAACGTCACTATCCCAGCCGGCACTTCGTCGTTGAGTGTGGAGGTTGTAAATCCCAATCCAGGCAGTGCGTCTTCGAACGCGGCCAATGCGACGATCTATCTCGCCTCGGCCCCATCGGCAGCGCGATTGCTGGATCAAGCGACGTTCGGTCCCACGCTTGCCGACATTCAGAAGGTACAGAACATCGGCATCGACGCCTACATTACTAACCAGTTCAACACGCCGGATACGCCGCTTCCGAATATTCCATCGCCGCTGCCTGCAGTCTGTCTGGCTGCAAACACGCCGACCGTTTGCGAAGAGTCAGAGTGGTGGCAAACCGCGCTCACCGGTAACGATCAGTTGCGCCAACGCGTCGCCTTCGCCCTCAGTGAACTATTCGTCATCTCCAGTGACTCGGACAATGCGACCACCATCACCTACTACCACAACACGCTTGCACAGGACGCCTTCACCAACTTCTCCACGATCATGAACGATGTCACGCTCTCACCGGGGATGGGCGCGTATCTCAACATGCTGAATAGCGCGAAAGCTCCCACCGGCCAGATTGCCAATGAAAATTACGCGCGCGAACTGATGCAGTTATTCACCATCGGACTCAATGAGCTGAATTTGGATGGGACGCTGCAACTCGATGCCAACGGTAACCCCATTCCCGCTTATACCCAGGCGCAGGTGCAGGCTTTTGCCCGTGCATACACCGGATGGACGTATGCCACCTCGACCGGCGGATCGCCTACTAACTTCCCCAACAAGACGCCGAACTACTTTGCGCCCATGGCCGCCGTGGAGTCAGAACACGACACCAGTTCAAAGACACTGCTCAACGGAACCGTGCTTTCTGCCGGCCAGACTGCGCAGGAAGACCTCAATGGCGCTCTCACTAATATCTTCAATCACCCGAATGTAGGCCCCTTCGTCTGCCGACAATTGATCCAGCATCTGGTCAAGAGCAGTCCCACTCCTGCCTACATTTCTCGTATCGCCGCAGTGTTTGCGAACAACGGAAGCGGTGTGCGCGGGGACATGCAGGCCGTGATCCGCGCCATTCTTGAAGACGAAGAGGCTCGCGCGGGAGATACCAACCCTCTCGATGACGGCGGACACCTGCGTGAACCGATTCTCTGGATCACCGGCTACCTTCGCGCCATCGGCTTTACCAACACCGACGCCAACGGTTCTTACTATTCGCTGTCGAACTATTCCAACAATCTGAATGAGCGGCCGTATCGTTCCGGCAGCGTGTTCAACTTCTTTCCGCCTAGTTATGTCATCCCGCAGACCACGATCAATGCTCCGGAGTTCGACCTCGAGAACACTGCCTCGGTCATCCTGCGCCTGTCTCTCGCGAACACCATGGTCCTGAACAAAATCACTGGCTTCAGCACGGATCTGAGCGCTACGAGCACGCTCGGCCAGATCGCCGCTGCCAGTCCGGCGAATCTTGTGGACACGCTCGGAATGATGTTCATGCATGGCCAGATGCCAACCGACATGCGCACGCAGATTCTCTCGACCATCAGCGGACTTGGCACCGCCCAGCAGGTACGCGTTGCTGTTTATCTGGTCATCACGTCGTCGCAATACAAGGTCATGCACTAGGAGCAGCGGACGAGATCCAATTGTCTAAGGGAGACCCGTAATGAGAGCCAACCGGAGAAGTTTCATCAAGTACGCAAGCCTCGCAGCCGCCGGGAATGCCCTGGGCTTGCGGCCGTTTGGCACGCTCAATGCCCTTGCTCAAAGCTCCTCTGATTACAAGGCGCTGGTGTGCGTCTTTCTCTTTGGCGGCAACGACGCCAACAACACGCTGATTCCCTTCGACACGACCGGGTACGGAAACTATGCATCGATTCGCGGCGATCTTGCTCTGGCGCAGAACACATTGCTGCCGCTTACTCCAGCGCCGAACTTCGCGCTTAATCCCAACCTGCCCGACATCCAGGCGCTCTTCAATAGCAATAACGCCGCCTTCGTCGCCAATGTTGGCACGCTGATTCAGCCGCTCACGCGTGCCGAATATCTTGCCGGACAGACTGCGCCTACCAATCTCTTTTCGCACCCCGACCAACAGTTGGAATGGCAGAATGCCGCGCAAAGCGCGTCTACGCAAACGGGGTGGGCCGGTCGCATCGCAGACGCGCTGGGAGCCACTTACAATCAGGGCGCCTCGATTCCGATGATCACTTCGGTAGCGGGCGACACTCTGTTCTGCAACGGTACTGCCACCTCTCCCGTTTCCATCTCGCCCGGCAACGTGGGTGCAGCCAGTTGCGGGGAGGGTTCAGAATGCTCTGCTCGCCAGGCCTCCGCCCAAGCGTTGCTCACGCTCAGTTCAGGGGTTTCCCTCGTGCAGGCCGACGACTCCATTACCTCAAATGCCTACGCCTATGCGAAGACGCTCGCCGATGCCGTCCAGTCCATTACCCCGTTGAAAACCGTCTTCCCCGCGAACAACGGACTGGGCGCTCAGCTTCAGCAGATTGCCCAGATTATTCAGGTGCGTGCTGCACTTGGCGTGCAGCGGCAGATTTTCTTTGCCAGCCTCGGCAACTTCGATACTCACGCCGACCAGCTCCCGTTGCAAAGCGCTCTACTCGCCGAAATTTCTCCCGCTCTAGCAGCGTTCTACAACGCGACGGTTGAACTGAGCGTAGCGAGCGAAGTTACTACCTTCACCATGTCGGATTTCAGCCGCACCTTCCAGCCAAATTCCAACAACGGCAGCGACCACGCGTGGGGCTCGCATCACATGGTTATCGGCGGCGCGGTAAAGGGCGGGAAAATCTACGGCACCTACCCGACGCTTGCTCTCGCCGGTCCTGATGACTCCGGATCGAATGGACGCTGGGTGCCTTCCACCGCAAGCTCGCAGTATGCGGCCACTCTTGCGCAATGGTTCGGCGTCCCAGCCGCGGACTTGCCCACTGTTCTTCCCTCCATCGGAAATTTCAGCAGCAATAATCTCGGATTTGTGTAGAGCGAAGTGTGAGTGGCCGCATTCGGCCGTCAAATCGAAGTAATAGCAGCCCAGGTACCGGCACAGGAGGAGCGGGTGCGTCGTTTGATGCTACTTCGGCAACTGGCTCATGTCCCAACCGCCGCCGAGCGAGCGGATCAGGCCAACGCTGTCGACGAACTGGCGGGTCTCGAGGTCGATCTCGGTGCGCTCGTTCTGGATGAGCGTGGCGTCCGCTGTCAGAACCTCAAGATAGCTGGTGGCGCCGCCTTTGTATCGTGCGTTGGAGATGTCATAGGAGTGCTGCGCGAAATCGACAGCCCTCGCTTGCACGGTGTATTCGTTCTCAAGAATGCGGAGGCCGGAAAGCTGATCTTCGACGTCGTTGAAGGCCAGGAAGATCGCGCTCTTGTAGGCTGAGACCTGGGCTTCGTAATTGTGACGGGCCTGCTCGGTCAATGCGTGACGCTGGCCGGCGTCGAAAAGCAGTTCGGTTGCCTGCGCTCCCAGCGACCACAGCGCGCTCGGTCCCTGAATCCAAGTGCCACCGTGGGTGCTTTCAAACCCGCCCTGCCCTGTCAAATCGATGGTTGGATAGAAGGCGCTCACCGCGATGCCGATTTGCGCATTGGCTGCCGCAGTTCGGCGTTCCGCTGCTGCGATGTCCGGACGGCGCTCGAGCAATTGCGACGGGACGCCGAGCGGAACCTTCGGCAGCGGCAAGTCGAGAGGCGAAAACGGAATGCTGAAGCCGGGCAACTTGTAATCGGCGATGGTGCCCACTGCGTGCTCAAATTGGGCGCGGGCCACACCCACATCGATCAGTTGCGCGCGCACCGTCTCAAGCTGCGTCTGCGCCTGTGCCACGTCCGCCGCAGTTCCAATGCCGCCGTCAAACCGACGCTGGGTCAGGTCCAACTGGTGCTCCAGATCTGTGACCGTAGCCTGAAGCAGCTTGGTTTCGGAATCGAGGCCCCGCAGTTGAAAATAATCCGTTGCCATAGTGGATTGCAGGCTCAGGTTCACGTTGGCCATGTCTGCCGCGCTGGCCTGCGCATTATCGTGAGCCACTTCCACGGTGCGGCGAATGCGTCCCCAGAAGTCCGGCTCCCAGCTTGCCTGGCCGGCGAGGACGAGATCGTTGTAATTGGTGAGGGTCGCATTTGAACTGAGGGGCCGGTGCGACGAATTTTTGTCGTGCTGAACGGACGCGCCCACTGAAAGCCTTGGGTACAAGGCCGACCGCGCTGCTTTTACCTGGTCTTCTGCGGCGAGATAGGTTTCCAGAGCCTGGCGCAGTCCCTGATTGACGGCTGCAATGCGCTCTTCAAGCACGTTCAATTGCGGGTCCTGATAGACCTCCCACCATTTGCCCTTGAGCATTCCATCGGAGGGGTTAGCGGGCTGCCATGCGCCGCCGTCGGGGTTGGGTGGCGGGACCAATACGGTGGACGCGCCGGCTTCTTTGTAGACAGGGGGCGCGGTGAAAGTGGGACGATCGTAGTTGGGGCCGACAGGCTTGCAAGCTGCGAGTGGGATGAGGACGGCCAGACACGCCGCAAAGGGGAGCGTCTTGCGGAAAAGACGTCCTGCAGGGGCTGAAGCCCTCGTCGCTTTCGACGCTTGATCGGCACGACTAAAGTCGTGCCCTGATACGAAGCCCTTACGAATGCCCGCTCGGACGAGTATCTTCGCACCCTGGGTGGCGCCCATCGCTACTTGCCTCCCGCGTTAGCTTGATTGTTGGCGGTCTCGACGTAAACCTTTTCACCCTCAATGAGCGAGTCGGGCGGATCCTGGATTACCTTGTCTTCGGCGCCGATGCCGTGAACAATTTGCACGGTGGCTCCGTCGTCTTCACCAATGGTGACAGGAACCAAGTGCGCAACGTTGCCATTGACCACGGTGCCCACGCGCATCCCCTCCTTGCGGAAGATAAGCGCCGAGGCAGGCACGATGAAGGTGGGACCGACGGACGGCGTCTTGAAGTGGACCTGTGCGAGCGAACCGGGCAACAATTCACCCTTGCGGTTATCGACGTCGATTTCGACGAGCAGCGTGCGGCTTGCAGGATCGATTGCGTCCGCGGTGCGCACCAGCGTGCCATGGTAGGTGTTTACTGCGTGTTCAGCGAAAGTCAGGTCGATCTTCGATCCGCGTTTTACGCTTTGCGAGTAAATCTGGGGCAAGTTGGCGTAGACGCGCAGGGTTTGAATTGCCTGCATGTGAAACAGTTCGTTGGCAGCGCCCTCGTTGATTAACTGGCCGGTGTCGACATTGCGGGCGGTGACTACGCCGTCGAAAGGAGCATAGAGTTTTTCAAAGGATTGCAGTTCCCTCAGGCGCTGCACATTGGACTCCGCGGACTTGACAGCAGATGAAGTGGTGGCAGCCTGAGTGGTGAATGTTTCCGTATCCTGGCGCGACACGGCATCGGATTTCACAAGGCCTGCGTACCGATCGGCTTGAAGCTTGGCGTTGCCTGCGTTAGCTTGAGCGGTGGCGAGATCGGCCTCGGCCTGGGCGAGTTGCTGATCCAATTCAGGGGTAGAAATCTCTGCTAACAGTGCGCCTTTTTTCACCCTGGCGCCGATGTCGAAATACCAGCGGGTGAGGTAGCCGGAGGTTCGGGCGAAGATGGGCGAATCGGTGTATGCGGTTACGTTGCCGGGCAGCACAAAGCTGTCTACGGGAGTGCCGGGCTTAGCGACTGCGGCGATCACCGATGGCGGAGCCAACTCCTCAGTGTGCTGAGCCAGCACAGTATTCGCGGACCTGCGGTTCATCACGCCGAAAACTCCGAGCACTACCGCTACGAGGAGCACCAGGGCAACTCCCAGCAGAGCTTTCTGCGAGGAGAGGGGTTTCTGTTCGGGCGCGTGGTCGTGATGGTGCGCGGGTTGAGAACCTTGTGGCAGATTCGGTTTGGATTCTTTCGTCATAACAAAGCTACTCCGAGTACTGATCAAACTCGTCAATGATTCCGGCATGCGATGGGCCGTGCGGCGTCTTGCCGCGTTTTTCCAACCAGCCGTGGACTACTGAGAAGGATGCGGGCACGAAGAACAACGTGGCCACGGTGGCAAGCAGCAGTCCGCCAATGACGGCGCGGCCCAGCGGGGCATTCTGTTCGCCGCCGTCACCGAGACCCAACGCCATGGGAACCATGCCGATGATCATGGCCAAAGCGGTCATCACGACGGGTCGCAGGCGGACAAAGCCGGCATTGAGCGCGGCCTTGCGCGCGTCGCCTACCAGGATCTCCAACTGCTCGCGGGCAAAGGTGACTACCAGGATGGAGTTAGAGGTGGCGACGCCCATGCACATGATGGCGCCGGTAAGCGCCGGCACGCTGAGCCGTGTGTTGGTCAGGAACAGAAACCAGACAATGCCCGCCAACGCCGCCGGCAGCGCCGCAATGATGAGGAACGGATCGAGCCAGGATTGGAAGTTGACCACAATCAGCAGGTAGACCAGCAGAATGGAGAATGCCAGCCCAGTCAGCAGACCGAAGTAGGACGCGCGCATGGTTTCGCTTTGACCGCGCAGGATGAAGTGAGAGCCGCCAGGAAGATCGCGCCGGTGTTTATCGATGATGCCCTGTACCCTGCGGGTTACGCTGCCCAGATCGGTTCCATCCACGTTGGCGTAAATATCAAGCACTGGCTGCACGTTGTAGTGGCTCACCGTGCCGAGCTCCGCGCCGGGCTGAATGGCTGCCACATTGCCCAGCACGTTGATGGTTCTGCGAACGCCGGGGACTGCAGTCGCCGACGCACCTGCGGTCATTGCCATGGTGGCTTGCGCGGACTGGGCTGAGCCGGTTATCGGCAGGCTTTCCAGCGCGGCTAGGGAGTCCATGCGATATTGCGGAGCCTGAATGGCTACGTTGTAGCTGACGCCGCTCTTGGGGTCGAGATAAAAGCTCGGCGTCGTCTGAAAGCTGCCGCTCAACGATACGAGTATGCTCTGCGCGACATTTGCCTGGGTGAGGCCGATGTCTTCCGCGCGGGTCCGGTCAACATTCACCGTCATATTTGGATAGTCGAATGGCTGCTGAATGCGCGCGTCGGCCGCGCCTGGCACGTAGCGGACCTCGTTGAGCATCTTCTCTGCCAACGCCCGGTTGCCGTACAGATCGGGACCGACGATCTGGATGTCGATTGGCGCCGAGAGGCCGAAGTTGAGAATCTGCGTGACGATGTCGACTGGCAGAACATAAAACGTCACGCCGGGATACGTGCGATTGAGCACTGTGCGCAAATTCTCGACGTAGGCCGCGGTGGGATGGTGATCTTCAGTAAGTTGCACCTGGATATCGGCGTCAGCGGGCCCGATGGGCGCAGAAGTCGAGTACGAGAGATTCAATCCCGAGTAAGGGAGGCCGATGTTATCGACGATCGAGACGACTTCCTTCGCCGGAATCTGCTCGCGAATCGTGGAATCGATATGGTCGCAAAGCAGAGCTGTCTCTTCAATGCGCGTGCCGGTACGGGCGCGTACGTGAATCTTGAATTGACCGGCGTCGACGGAGGGGAAGAAGTCCTGGCCCAGCGAAGGCAACAGAAGGCCAACGGAGGCTACGGCGAAGAGCGTGAACAAGATCAGAAACACGACGGCGTGGTCGACGCAAACGGTCAAAATGCGCAGATAGCCATTGCGCATTTTTGCAAATCCAGATTCGAAGCCGAGCTGAAAGCGGACGAAGGGATTGCGGCTGGTTTGCTTCCTTGCGTGCTCTTCGTCGTCGTGCTCCTTGAGCAAGTACTTGGCCATTGTCGGCACAACGGTTCGTGAGAGCAGGTAGCTGGCGAGCATGGCAAAAACGACCGCTTCGGCAAGCGGCACGAACAGGTAGCGCGCCACACCGCTGAGCAGAAACATGGGAACGAAGACGATGCAGATGGCGAGCGTGGAAACCAGCGCCGGGGTTGCGATTTGCGCTGCGCCGTCGAGGATGGCCTGCTCGATTTCCTTACCCGATTCGAGGTTGCGATTGATGTTCTCAATTTCGACGGTTGCATCGTCCACCAGGATGCCGACAGCGAGCGCGAGGCCGCCCAGCGTCATGATGTTGATGGTCTCGTGGAGCGCGTAGAGCATGATCAGCGAGCAGAGGATCGAGAGCGGAATCGACACCGCAATGATGACCGTGGAGCGAAAGCTGCCCAGGAAGACCAGAATCATGATAGCGGTGAGGCATGCGGCGATGATTGCTTCGCGAATGACTCCATTAATGGCGCTGCGCACAAAGATCGACTGATCGGAAAGCGCGTTGATCTGCAACTCCGGAGGCAACTGGCCCTTAATGTTGACCAGCACATTCTGCACGCCTTTGATGATGTCGAGAGTGGAGGACGAGCCGGTCTTCATGATGCTCATCAGGATGGCGCGGCTGCCATTGACGCGCACAATGTTGGTCTGCGGCGGATTGCCGTCGCGCACATGCGCCACGTCGCGGATGTAAATCACCGCACCGTTCACAGCTTTTACGGGCAGGTTGTTGAGGTCGTCGACCACCGAGGGCGCGGAGTTGGTTTCAATCGCGTACTCGAAGCGGTCGATCTTCATGGTGCCTGATGGCGCAATCAGGTTCTGCGCGCTCACGGCGTTGACCACATCCACCGGCGAAAGCCCCTTGGCCTGCAGCGCGTTCAGGTCGAGGTCCACTTGAATCTGGCGCTGCTTGCCACCGTAGGGAAAGGGCGTCTGTGCCCCTTCGATCGTTGCCAACTGGGTGCGGATGTTATTCGATCCCAGATCGTTCAACCGCTGTTCGTTCAACCCCTTGCCGGAGAGTCCCAACTGCAACACCGGGACGCTGGAGGCGTTGTACTGGATGATGAACGGCGGGGTGGTCCCGGGCGGCAGACTGCGCAACTGCACCTGGCTGATGGAGGTTATCTGGGCTACAGCGCTGCCGATGTTTACGTGTGGCTGAAAAAAGATCTTGATAATCGCGATGCCGTTCAGCGATTGCGACTCGATGTGTTCAATATCGTTGACGGTAGTGGTCATGCCCCGCTCGCTGTTAAAGACGATGCGGGTGGACATTTCCTGCGCGGAAAGACCGCTGTACTGCCACACAACCGTGACCACGGGAATGTCGATATTCGGAAAGATATCCGTCGGCATCGACTCGATGCTGAAGACGCCAAGGATCAGGATCAAGAACGCAAAGACGGCAAAGGTGTAAGGTCGCCGCAGCGCGAGCCGGACAATCCACATCATAGGGCAGGTACTCGCTCCTGAGCCGGGTAGCTGTTGAAGATGCTTACCGTTGTCGGGTGGCCCGTGACCATGGGGACATGAAAAATGGTCAGCAAGGACCCTGGTTCGGCTATTACCGGCTCACCGGTTTTTCTGGGCCGGACGGCAAAGGCCTCCGGTCCAATTCAACTTCGTTTGAAATTACAATGGTATTCGAAGTCGCAGGCAATATGCGCAAGGATGAACAAAATGAACTCTGTGCACAATTTTAGGACGGACGAAAGGCCCTAAAAGATGCAATTTCGGGGAGGTGTGTATCCCGGGATGTGAGTCGCGGGAGAAGCGAGTTTGCGCAGTTGAGGCAACCTTTCAAGTCTCTAGCGCATCTTTCCCACGACGCTTACTCCACACACCTGGCCAATTGGAGGGCAGCATCGGACGAGCGTTCCGGTTTGCCTCCGCTACGGCCTGTCCTGACTTCGGCGACTCAATCAGCGAACGCCGCTTCTTCCACCCTGGCTAACTCAACCAGCTTGATGGGATAGTAGGCGTTGCGGCTGTACTGCTTCACCATACGGTTGGTGTTGAAGTAGGAGCCGTTAAAGGCCAGCGTAGTGCGCATCATGCGCGCCCATTTCTCCGGCGCGCCCAGGTAAAGCGGAACTACCGCGGTCTCGAGTTTCTCGTAAAGCGAGGTTGCCTCCTCGGCATCGTTGGCGCCATCCTCAATTGCCCAGCCGGTGACACCCTCGATGCAGCCCTCTATCCACCATCCGTCCAGAATCGACAGGCTAGGCACGCCGTTGAGCGCGGCCTTCATGCCGCTGGTGCCTGAAGCTTCATAGGGCCGCCTGGGCGTGTTCACCCAGACATCCACGCCCGCGGTGAGCATGGCGCCCAGATCCCAGTCGTAGTTCTCCAGATAAACAATGCGTAGAACGTCGTTGGAGAGCTTTGCGGCGTCTTCGAATACTTCCTGGATCAGCGCCTTGCCGGGCTCATCCTGGGGATGGGCCTTGCCGGCAATCAGAATCTGCAAGCCGCCCGCCGCGGTGGCAATTTCCGCCAGTCGTTTGGGATCCGTGAAGAGCAAGGTGGCGCGCTTGTAGGTGGCTACGCGCCTGGCGAATCCCAGCGTGAGCACATTGGGATTGAGCACCAGGCCAGTGCGCGCAGCAACTTCACCCAGCAAGTTGCTTTTGGCACTGGCATGGGCCTTAAGAATATCCTTCTCCGGCAGGTCTATCGCGTTGCGCAAATACAAATTATCCCGCCGCCAAGCCGAGACATTTGCATCCAGCAATTGCTGAATCGGCTCTGAGACCCAGGTCGGCGCATGCACACCGTTGGTGATGGAGTCGATTGCGAACTGCGGAAACATCTGCCGCGAAACTTTGGCGTGCTGCATGGCCACGCCGTTGGCATAACGCGAGAATTTGAGAGCCAGAAGTGTCATGTTCAACATGCCGTCCTGGTAACAACCCAACTTCTCCAAGCGCGCGGTTCTGTCGCCCCCGAGAATGCGAATCGTCTGCTCGGTTGAAAAGCGGTCGTGCCCGGCGGGAACCGGGGTGTGGGTGGTAAAGACGCACTTCTGGCGCACTTGCTCAATGTCGGTTTCCGTTGGTGCGCCCAGCGGTCCACCCCCCATCTGGCTCTCGAGCAATGCGAGTGTCAGCAGCGCCGCATGGCCTTCATTCATGTGGTAGACGTTTACTTTATGTCCCAGCGCGCCGGCCATGCGGGAGCCGCCCATTCCCAGCACGATCTCCTGCTGCAAACGATAGTTGGTGTCGCCGCCGTACAGGTGATCTGTCAGACCGCGATCCCACCCGGAATTTCCATCCAGATCCGTGTCCAGCAGGTAAATCGGCACCACGTGGCCGGATCTGCCCACCAGGTCGTAGCGCCAGGCACGCATGGTCACAATCCGGTCTTCAACAGAAACCGTAACCCGCGCTGCTTCTTCGGTGCAGAAGTCGGAGGGGTTCCAAAGCTGAATTTCCTCACTCTGTACGCCGCCACCATCCAGATGCTGGTGGAAGTATCCCTTGCGATGCAGCAGCGTGAAGGCGACCAGCGGTACGCCCAGGTCGGCAGCGGAGCGCAGGGTATCTCCGGCCAAAACTCCCAACCCGCCAGAGTAGGTGGGCATGCCGGGATTGATCGCGATCTCCATCGAAAAATACGCCACATTGCCGGCGGAGGGGAGCGCTTCATACGAAAAAGGTTTGGGCGATGTTGCTTGCATGGCTTTTGAATTCTCCTCAACGCTTCCGGGCTGGCAAACGCCGATCAAACAATTGAAGTCCCGGCAGACCGGATGGCATGAACCTCTCCCCGACTCGCCTTGGGACAAATCTCCTCGATTTTACCAACGGACTTACCTGAAAACCCTTGCACCTTCGGGTCATTGCGCCATTAAAAGGTCACGTGGGCGGGCGTTACGAGCGGGACCTGTCAGGGGTTTTTCCAACCAGTGGAGCCTGGGCCGAATCGAACCCTGTCTAGTCAATGAAGAACGTCCGCAAGCCTGGTTCTCCTTTTCTATGCAAGTTGAACACCGAATGCATTGAGGAGTTTCTCAGAGCCGACTAGGGGATTGGATGCGCGCCTCCGGACGCGTGGCAGATGTGAATCTGTGGAATTATGCCGATTTCTTCCGCATAACGACCGGCCAAAGCTTCGGCAAAATCCGGCGCCTGGCTCTGCTCCACCAGGTTGATAGTGCAGCCGCCAAAGCCTCCGCCGGTCAGTCGCGCGCCGATCAGGCCGGGCAAATCCTGCGCTAGACTCACCATGGCATCGGTCTCAAGGCAACTGGCCTCGAAGTCGCGGCTATAGCTCAGGTGCGCTTCGGCCATGAGCCTGCCCAGTTCCGCCAGGTTGCCGTTGATCAAAGCGTCGGCGGCAGCAACCGTGCGCAGGTTCTCAGTAATGACATGACGAGCCCGCTTCAGAGAATTGGGGGTCATCTCATGGCCCCATTTCTCAAGATCTTCCAAGGTTGCATCGCGCAGGAAGCGCACTTCAGGCCGATGGCCGGCGATCACGGCGCAGGCCGCCTCCACTTCCGCGCGGCGAGAGGTATACTCACCGCCGACGACAGCATGCTTGACCATGGTGTTGGCAATCACCAGCGCCACATTGGCCGGAATCGGCGCGAGCTTGAAGCTCAGATCGCGGCAATCGAGCAGCAAAGCGTGATCCTTGGCGCCGTTGGCAGAGATGAACTGATCCATGATGCCGCAATTTGCGCCGACAAACTCGTTTTCCGCCCTCTGGCAAAGCCGCGCAAGAGCCGGCCCGGGATAACTGGCGTCGGCGAGCGAGAGGACTGCCAGCGCGGTTGCCACCTCGACCGAGGCGGAGCTTGAGAGCCCGGAGCCCAGCGGGATGTCGCCCCACAGACTCAAACTGAAGCCGGGAATCGGGTGGCCCTGCCCCGCCAGGATTGAAACCACTCCCAGCGGGTAGTCGCTCCAATGATGGCTGGCCGCAGTGGGCAGCGCAGACGCCAGGAAGGTTCTTTCTTGTCCGTAGTTCTCCGAATAGAGGACGATGTTGCCGTCGGTGCGGGGCGTGATTCCGGCCAGGGTGGCGAAGTCAATGGCCGCGGGCATCACAAAACCCTCGGCGTAATCGGTATGTTCGCCAATCAGGTTGACGCGGCCAGGCGCGGCAAAGATCGCCGGATCTGCCTTGAAGCGTTCATGGTGCATGGAACGAAAGCGTGAAACGTCATTCATGTGTCTTCCCTTTTTGCTCGGTATAAATGTGCACCGTCATGGACCAGGAAAATGATGCGCCGGGCGCCAGAGTGCGCGACCACGGGCCCGTCACCGCCAGCGAGTCCACGGGCGCAGTTGCCGGCTCCAGCGCAACGCAGACCTGTTTCGGTCCGGGACGCTGCGGCCAGCCGCCGTAACAAATCCACATTCCTAAATAGGGCGTTGCCGTGGCATCGAACTCGACCGATATTGTCAGTCCGGCTTTCCGTCTTTCCAGTGCACAAAAATTCTCTTTTGCGGTGAGTGGTCCGGCAAACAGCTTGTCGCCGATCCCTGAACCCGGCCCCTGCGCGTAACTCAAGTCCGTTGTGTCGCCATCCGCCAACTGAGCCGTAGGCCAACTCATCGAATCGCCGCCCTTGCCGAGTCTTTCTCCTGCCGAACCTTCCAGGCGCAACGTATGGATCGAGTTCGGCAGTACGATACGATCGCCCTCCTCAGCCGCGAAGAGAGGATGCGCCGCCCATGACCAGGGGACCGGCTTGTTCCCGGTATTCGTAATCAGGTAATCGGCTCGCAGCACCCATTCCCGGGAACCTGAAAGCGTCACTTTTCGTTCTAACGTCAGTGGCAGCGAGAAGCACTCGCCGCGCAAGGTGACTGAGCCGCCTGCTGCGTCTTCAGATGGCGTGTCATCTCGCGCTGGTGGGATTACCGACCAGGGGACCCTCCACAAATCTCCATGATCCGGAATCGAGGAGCGATCTGGGATCGAGGTGGTTCCGCCAGCCGTCTCCACTTCGCAAGCCGCCACCGAAGGCAGGCATTCATCCCACCCGCTGGCGTCGCTCGAGTCGAAGCTCATGCTCCTGGTCCGTGGCGCGTAGTCCGCCAGAGGCTGTTGCAGCAGCTCAAGATTCCCAACTTTGATGGAGGCGATCTTTCCACCCAGGTGGGGCAGAATCGTCAAAGAACACTCTCCCGCCTGAATGAGAACGTTTTCTTCCGCGATTTGGAGCGTGCTCATTTCATCCATCGACTTCATTATCCAAATACCTCAGTGCAGCTTGCGGAGAATCGTTCCCAGATTCTGTCCAGCCAGGCCTCGTGTTCGGGTTTCATCAATACGGAACGCAGGCAGGTTACGGTTCCCTTTTCATGGGAGCCGCCCAATGCGTGCCCGTCTGGCGGCCGAAACCATGTCAGCGGCAATTCTACAAGGGCCAGGTGCAGATCTCGTGTGGCGCACGCCGCAAATACTCTTTGTGCCAGCTCTGAGGCCTCTTCCGGGGTCTTCGCTCTCAGCTTCCACACCACAATATCCAGCTCCGGAGACTCGGACGCCAGCATCTCAAAGCGCTTCGTAGTGTCCATGCGCAGTCGCCGGTCAAGTTCCTGGGCAGCATTTCGTCCCTGTGCAAGCCCTCGGGCAAACTCGCCGCCGGGCACCAGCGGCAGAAGCTTCTGCGTGGCCCACAAGGCTACTGCCGACGCCCCGGCCCGTGAGCACTCCAGGCTGATCTCGCCAAGATGCAATTGGTTTGAAGTGAAGTAGGTATAGGGAGAGTCGTGCTTGTAAAAGCGGCCCACAGCCGGGTCGCGGAAGAGTACACAGCCACAACCGTACGGCTGCAGGCCATGCTTATGAGGGTCGATCACGATGGAGTCGGCCTCGAGCGTTGCCGCATACGCTCTGCGGGCTGGTTCGTCCAGAGCCTCGGGAATCAGCGTAAAGTAACCGCCGTAGGCTGCGTCGACGTGAACGCGGAAGCCGTATCGTTTCTTGAGAGTGAGCACTTCGTCCAGGGGGTCAACGGCGCCAATGGCAGTGGTGCCCAGCGTGACCACCACCGTGCTCACGTCACCCTTGCGTAGTTCGCTCTCCAAGGCGTCCAGGTCCAGGCGGCCCACGCTATCGGCGGGAACACTGGCGTACTCCAACTTGAGCACAGCGGAGATGCGCTTGTGCGTGTAGTGGGCCTGTTCGGACCCCACAATGCGGCGTCCTGGCGCCAACTGTCCGGCAACCCAAAGCGCCTCCAGGTTGGCGATGGTGCCGCTTGAAGTCAGGTGGCCAAGAAATTCGGACCAGCCGAACATTGCGGCGATTTGCTGAACAGCCTCGATCTCCATTTCAGAGCTGGCCCGGCCGCCATCGCGTGCATGATTGTTGGGATTCATGGTCATGGCCAGGGCGTAGGCGGCCCGCGCCACCAGATGGGGTGGTTTGAGCATCTGCCCGGCGTAGAGAGGGTGAAAGTAGGGGTAGTTGTCCGCGAGACGGTGCGCTGTCTCTTCCAGAACGCGGGTGACGGCAGCTTGGTCTGGATCCGGCAGGCCAGAAGACTCAATGGAAGGCAGTGCGCTGAACTCGGATTCAAGGACTTCTGTGGCGCGGGAAAGGAGACCGGGAACTGGATCAAGGAGCATGGCGACCTCCCACAGTAACACAA
>JBAWCO010000621.1:0-3412 GCA_049590315.1 Occallatibacter sp.
AGCGCCAGGTATCGTAGTAGCTTCATTCGAGTTTGGACCTATCGCATAGGTTCAACGTTCCGCTACCGAGAGCCGCGTTCCATCGCCTTCACTGCCTCGTCGGTTGTGAGTACCGCATGCGCAAGGAACGCGTAGTTGATAAGCGCCGCTGCGTAACCGTAACCCCACTCCGGGTGCTTAGGTGCCGCTGTAGCATCCTTCACAACGGCAACCTCGAATCCCTGCTCAAGCAACTCGCGCAAGTGCGATTCGACGCACATGTTGGCGAGCATGCCGCCTAGGATGATCTTACTGATTCTCCGTTTGCGCAGTTGAAGGACCAGATCGTTCGTCTCCGGGCCCCAGACGCGGTGAGGCGAAACGACGACCGTCTTGCCGTCTTCGATGTATGGCTTGTAGCGTTCTAACCAGTCAGCACCCGAACCCTTGAAACCATCGAGAGTCAATTTTCCTTTGCGGCCGAACAATCCGGAGTCTGCCTCGTCTGTTTCAAGAGGTCCATTGAACTTCCAACCTTTGTCTTCGGGGAAGAAGTAATGGGGCGAGATGAACACTTCGAACTCAAACGTCTTTGCCGCCTTGAAGATCCGCTCGATGTTCTCGACGGTGTTGATCTCCTTTAGGCTTTCATGGAGAAGCGGCCACGCAAGTCCTTTCTCGCTTAACACATCGTTCTGAGGATCGATGATTACGACAGCCGTGTCTGCCTTGTCCAACTTTAGCGATCGTGTCGGCTGGGTTGACGCAGATCCACTCTGCTCGCCCCCGCTTGCTTCCGCAGCGATATTCGAAACAAAAAGAGCGGCAGCAGCGGATGCGCTCGCAGTCGTGAGGAAACGTCGGCGAGAAGAATTGAGAGTATCGTTGGTTTCCATGTCACTCCTTGCAGTGCACTGATGCGATGTACCTAGTCAGCGTGGAGATCCTGCGGTTCCCGCATGAACAACGTGATCGTATCGTGGCATTACGATTCCGCCTATCACGTATTTCTATTAGCGCCGTCTTTTGGACAATGATGCTGACGCCGAATGTGGTTTGCTTAAATAAGACGATGGCCTCTCGCCGGCTGATCTCACCGCTCCTCGGCAGTTGATCAGTCCGATGAGGCCGAGGCGTTCATCGCGGGTGACTTTGGGGTGGTAAATGCTTTCAAGGCTTTAGGAGGGGATTCCAAATGAACTCTCTCGTCTCTGTGAATGTTGGTCTCCCACGCGAGGTAGAGTGGCAAGGCAGGGTCGTGCGCACAGCAATCTGGAAACTGCCAGTGTCCGGCAGGGTGCAAGTGCGCAGGCTCAATATTGATGGCGACGGACAGGGGGACCTTGCCGGGCATGGCGGTGAGCATCGTGCGTTGATGGTGTACCAGCTTGAGTCGTATCGATATTGGGAGAACTTTCTCGAGCGGCACGATCTGGAGTATGGACACTTTGGAGAGAATCTGACAGTTGATGGTCTCCCTGATAACGAGGTCTGCATCGGCGATCGCTATCGCATTGGGAGCGCGCTATTCGAAGTGACGCAGCCCAGGGTTACCTGCTACCGAGTGGGGATCCGGATGAACAACCCGCAAATGCCCGCTCTGCTTGTCTCACATCGACGGCCGGGATTTTATTTTCGGGTGATCGAAGAGGGGGAAATTGGGGCCGGTGACACGATTACAAAAGTTGAGGAAGGGCCGGAGCGTGTCTCCGTAGCCGAGGTGGACGCGCTGCTCTATCTGCCTGGCCATCCAAAGGAACAGCTTCAGCGCGCTTTGCGCATTTCAGCCCTTAGTGAAGGCTGGAAGGGGTCGCTACAAGCATTAGCGGCGACCGACGATCAAGGTGGAAATGCCGGCCTTGCTCCGTCCTCAGCACCGCCGCCCGCATGGGTTGGGTTTCGGCCATTGCGAGTGAAGGCAGTAAAGGAAGAGTGTGTCGGTGTGCACTCTTTTATTCTGCAGCCGATGGACCAAGGCCCGCTTCCTCTCGCCGTTCCCGGCCAATTCCTCGTATTCAAGCTTGAGGTAGAGAAAGGCTCAGGTCCATTGCTGAGGAGCTATTCAATCTCGGGTCGGCAAAATGATGGAACGTATCGCATTAGTGTGAAGCGCTCAACGGGCGCAGGTAGCCGCTACTTCCACGACAGCATTAAGGCCGGCGACCTACTGCTGGTGAGTGCGCCCAGGGGCAGCTTCACGCTTGCTGCAGGTACCAACCCCGTAGTTCTGCTGAGCGCGGGTATCGGGGCGACGCCGGTACTTTCAATGCTTCACGCGCTTGCGGAGGAGGATGCAGTCGTAAAACGGGGCGTCTGGTGGTGCTACGGAGCTCGGAATGGCCAAGAGCATCCCTTCGCGGCCGAGGTGCGGCGCCTTATCAATGGCCGTCCGCACTGTCATTCGTTCATCGCTTATAGCAGGCCTGTGGCTGCGGATCAAATTGGGAGGGACTATGACGCTACGGGTCACCTGACGGTCGAGACACTTGAACAGCTTTGCATTCCACATGATGCTGACTTTTACCTCTGTGGCCCTCAACCGTTTCTCAGGGAAATTACCACGGGCCTCAGATCCTGGGGTGTCTCCGATTCCTGCATTCACACCGAGATCTTTGGGGCCGAATCATCTATTACGCCCGGAATCGCGACCACAGCGTCATGGGCTCCCCATCCCCCCGCGAACATGACAGGTGCGGGGCCGAAAGTGTCATTCACTCGTAGCGGGCTCACAGTGCCCTGGGACTCTCGATTCGGAAGTCTTCTCGGATTCGCTGAGGCTTGCGACGTTCCCGTCAGGTGGTCCTGCAGAGTGGGCGTTTGTCATACGTGCGAATCAGGTCTGATTGACGGAAGAATAGGATATGCGCCCGAACCGCTCGACCGCCCTTCCGAAGGCAATCTCCTGATCTGCTGTTCGGCCCCGTTGTCAAACATCGAATTAGACCTCTGACGAGCCAGCATTTCTGACTGTATCGAAACACTAAAGGCCCAGGGCGCTCAGTCCTGGGTGCTCGTCTGGACGCCTACCCAATGGCCAATGGAACTTGCGATCAGCTGCCGCGATCGGAAGTTCGTTGATGCTTGCATGTCGCGCGTACATCAAGCCCTGATCATCGAATTCCCAATTCTCATTCCCGTAAGCGCGGAACCAGTTTCCTGAATCATCATGGTATTCATATGCAAATCGGACGGCGATTCGATTTTCTCGGAATGCCCACAATTCCTTGATGAGTCGATAGTCCAACTCGCGGTTCCACTTTCGCGCCAGAAAAGCGACGATCTGTGCTCTTCCACTTGGGAATTCGGCGCGATTTCGCCACTTGGAATCGATCGTGTAGGCCAGAGATACTTTTTCAGGGTCACGAGTGTTCCAGCCATCTTCAGCCAGACGCACTTTTTGAATAGCAGTTTCCTGTGTAAATGGGGGGACAGG
>JBAWCO010000622.1:0-20481 GCA_049590315.1 Occallatibacter sp.
ATCGATGGGATGAGCTTGTGCAGTTATCCTCTAAGCCGATTGCGAAGCTCGAGGGAAGCCGATAAGACAAGCCTTTTAACATTGGGAATCTGCAGGCAGTTCCATCGTCTGGGATGGAGCTGCCTGCAGCGATGATTGTTAAAAGGTGAAGCGAGCGGCCAATTGAATTTGACGAGGGGTGCCATGAAGCGAACGGACCTGGCCAAAGGTGCCGTCCTGCTCTGAGTTATCTGGCTGCTCGAAGTTTGGAGTGTTAGTTACGTTGAATGCGTCGCCATGCAGTTCAAGAATCTTTCCCTCCAGAATCTGAATATTCTTCTGCACGCCAATGTTGTCTGTTCGGTAACCGGGGCCTACGACCCCATTCCGTCCGAGCGCTCCCACGCGCGTGTACACGTAATTTCCCGACCCGTCAGTTGCCTGCGTGATGGGGAGGTTTGCGCTGGAGAAAGAAGACTTGTCAAACCAAGTGCCGCTAACGCTCTTAGGGTAGCTAAGAGGCTTTACCAGGTCAGGCCGATTGCCAGGGTTGGCACCGCCTGCCGCAGCAATGTCAACGGGCTGCCCAGTCTGAAGCAGCAGGATGTTGTTGAACTGCCATCCACCGATCACCGCATCCAGTGCGCGAGGTGCGTTTGCGGCGAATTTTTTGCCGCGCCCGAAGGGCAGATAACCAACCAACGATCCACTGAAGACGTGGCGTTGGTCTTGATCGGCACTTCCATAGTTGGCCTTCTGGTTGTTATAGAGAAGTTGAAGTCCAACTCCCGTGCCGCCGTATGCACCGGCTGAATTGTCGAGCGCGTGGGACCACGCGTACGACCCGGTAGCCGTGAAGTAAACTCCTCTATGCTCAACGTGCGCTTGCAGTCCGTTGTAATTGGAACTGCCGTTGTAATCGTCCAATGTGATGCCCTGCAAGCTTGGAAACGGCTTGGTCGTGGAGCCGATGGTGTAGATGTTGTAGTTGTAGTAGGTAGAGAGCCGGCTGGCATGGGTGCCTACATACGCCAGGCCGATCACGTTGTTCCCGCCAAGTTGGCGTTCCAACTGAAGGTTCCATTGTTGGATCATGCTGTGGTTATTGTTTGGATTGACAGCGAGTGAGCCATACGTGCCTGGGGGGTTGTCTACATTGAAGTTTACGAAAGCGGGCGAGGGTTGCCCATTATAGGGGGCTGCGGCATTCGCAGTGTAGGGGCAGCTATAAGGGGTGCCCGGTGTTCCGCCCGGGTTTGCGATTCCCGTTAAAGCGATGCAATAGCCGGCGTTAGTGCTGAAGGTTTGGGCGCCACCAAACGGTTGCTGCTGACCCAACTGATTGCCGATGCCTCCGTAGTCGGGAAAGTAGAAAATGCCGTATCCGCCGTGAAGGGCGGTCTTGCCGTCTCCGAACAGATCGTAGGCAAATCCCACACGGGGCGCGAAGTTGGTGTAATCCTGGTTGATGATGCTTCTGGATACGCCGTTCTGGTCAGCCAGCATTACATGGCCGGTCTGGACGTTAAACGCTGCATTTTGATTGTGCGCTTCGTACGGCCAGGTCATAAGATCCCAGCGGGCGCCGAGGTTGAGAGTGAGCCGCTTGTTGAAGCGCCAATTATCCTGGACAAAAACGCCATCTTCCTGGCTAATCTCCGCGAAGTATCCGTTCTGGCCACCGATTGCGTAGTTATCCACGAAGGCAGCGAGCAGGTCACTTACCTCGTATCCGGTGAAGTCGGCTCCGTTTCCGGCAACTGTGAAAAAGCCCTTCCCCGAAATGGGGCGGAAGAATTCCACCTGACGGCGAAGGAATGTGCCGCCAGTGCTGATGGAATGAGCACCTCGAATGAAATTGATGGTGTCGGTCACTTCATCCGTGTTTTGAGGAGTCGCGAATAGGCCGTAATCACCTGAGTAGCGGATTTCAGTGTTATACCCGCCAATGATGGGCCCGCCCCCTGCTCCCGCCAGGCCAGGCGCGTAGATCATTCCGAGATCCTTGGCGACGTTATCCCCAATGTTGCTTGGCTGGAAGCCGTAGTTGTCCCGGGTGTAGGCGATACGCCCTTCGTTGACGATTGTGGGCGAGAAGGTGTGTGTGCTTCCAAGCACCCAGCCACGACCGTGGGTGTAGTTTGTGTTGCCACTCACTGACAACGCAGGTTCCCCTGACACCTGTGGCAATTCCGACTTATTGTAGTTCGCGGAGCTGTCATAAGACATGCGGGCAAAATACTGATCCTGTGGCGTGCGGTTCCAGTCGAGGCGAACATCGAAGGTGTTGAAGTTGTAGCCCGTGCTGGTGGCAAATTGATAGTTATTGAGGACGCGATCGGTCCGGGATGGCATGGGAAAAGCTTTGAAGTAGTTCAGCGCCGCCTGATTCTGGCGGCCGGCTGGGACTATGTTGACTTGGCCTCCCGCTGCGAAGGGAGTGCAGGTGGTATTGGTGGCGTTGCAGGTTTCAGGATCGTAGATATAACCCTTGCTGTTGGCTCCCAGATTCTGGTTCAGCTTGCCGGCATTGGGGTAGAAGTGAGGAAATGTTGTGATGAAGCTTCCACCCGTCAGGGCAGGATTCAGCAACTCAGTGAAGTTCCCGGTACGCATGAGCGGGGTTGGAACGGTGTCAAATCCGGAGCCGGTCGGATTGGCGGAGCGAGTTGCCTGGTAGTCGCCGAACCCGAACAACTTGTTCTTCAGGAAAGGGCCTCCAACAGAACCTCCGAATTGGTCTCTACGGAAAGGAGGATTCGCGGTAGGAGACGCACCAAGGAATTGATAGTTTGGATTCCCTGCCCACTTGCCGCTGCGGTTGAAGTTAAAGGCAGATCCGTGGAACGCGTTGGTTCCGGACTTGATGGAGCTAATGAGAAACACACCGCCTGCCCGGCCATACTGCGCGGGCGCCACGTTCGTATTGACTTTGAATTCCTCGGTTGCATCAACGGGCGGAAAGAACACGATGATATTCTGCAGACCGTCATTGTTGTCTACACCGTCAAGGATGAAATTGTTCGCCTGGGAACGGGTGCCATTAGCTGAGAGTTGGCCGCCGCCCGAGTCAATAAAGCGGTTGATTGTGTCCTGGCCATACTCCACATAAGAGCCTGTCGTCACTCCGGGGGCAAGCAACGCGAGGTTGAGCGCGTTGCGGCCGTTCAAAGGCAGCTCAGTGATCTGCTTTGACTCAATCGTCTCGCCGAGAGTTGGGTCTGACGTGTTCACCAACGGCGCGGCGCTGGTGACGACGATCGAACTGGTGATCGATCCAGGCGTCAACTTGAACAGCAAGTCTTGTACCTCTGTGACAGTCACCGTGACGGATTGGACCTGAGAGGAAAATCCAGGCGCCGAGATTTTTGCCGTGTAGTCGCCACGCGGAACAGCGGGGAGATTCAGCTCTCCTGAACTGTTCGAGGTCACCGTTAGCACGAGGCCGTTTTCCTTGTTCGCGAGGGTTAAGGTTGCTCCAGACACGACGGCTCCCGTTTGGTCTATGACGGTGCCAACCACTTTGCCTGATTCGGATTGAGCATTTGCCTGCATACTCACGCACAACGCGATGAGGAATACAAAAGCCGTTGATCGGATTGCGTGCCAGACACCTCTGAAGAGTGAGTCCGTTCTTGAAACCTGGTCCATGTCGCTGTTCTCCTTAAAGTCTTGCGTCATTGCTGACAAATGTGCCTCGTGCTTCCCATGTTTCCGCGATGGAAACTTGAGCGTCCTGCCCCCGAAACAGCTTTCATTGCGTTGTCGGATTCTTGAGGCGGTGATAAACATCAACGCTGTGCTCAACGGAGCGCAGTAGACGCGTCATCAATTTCGCATTCACTCAGCATTAATCCCGATTTACTCGTCATTAACTAATAAGATGTTATTTTTCAACCACTTATTGGAATGTATGGAGCAGGATTGGAGTCTTCCGAGCTGTGTGGGGGTGTGCTAACCTTTGGTCACTGTAGGATTATGGTCGGGTGGCTCGAAGTGGAGAATCTCGAAAAAACTGGACGGATCACCTTTGGACTTTTTGAAGTAGATCTTCAGAGCGGAGAGATCTGGAAATCCGGACACAGGATACGACTGCAGGACCAGCCGTTTAGGGTGTTGGCTGCTCTGCTGGCGAAACCGGGCCAGGTGGTGACCCACGGCGAATTGCAGTTGCAAGTTTGGGGCCCTGATACAAATGTCGACTTTGAACGCGCTCTCGCAGTTGCAATAAAGAAGATACGAGAAGCTCTCTCAGACTCCGCAGAAAATCCTAGATTCGTTGAGACGCTGGCCAAGCGTGGATACCGATTCATAGCGCCGGTGAATTCAACCTCCATCGCAGTTTCGCCTCGTCCACTGAATGGGGTGGACGTAAATTCCAACTCCCAGGAGACCTCCGCGCTATCGCCTTTGCTGCCCCCAGCGCTTGTTTCGGTGCCTGCCCCATTCTTGCGGGAGCCTACTCCTATCGCCTCAAACCCTGTCCAGATTCCGAAAGAAGATGTTCGCCAGCAATCACCGGCGGCGAAGAGCGTGGAGCGCAAACGGCATCTTTGGAGCAGTCGCCAATTCGCGCTCTCCGTCCTCGTCGTGGCGCTCTTTCTTGGCTTGATGGCGATGCTTTGGCTGCGAGGACGTCCGGTGGCTCTGCCTCCGTTGCGCGTGGAACAGTTGACCCACGACAGTCCGGTTTCCGCCGGGCCGCCCAGCATGGAGAATCTGCTTACGTTGGCCACTGACGGCGAGCGCATTTTCGCTTCGGTTCTAGGGAGCGGGAAACCTCAACTTTCTGCAATTGATATCAGCACTGGCGAAGTGCAGCCGCTCACCATACCAACCGCGTTAACCTCTGCCAAGGTGGTCGACATCTCAAGGGATGGATCGCACCTGCTACTGCGTAGCCAACTGTCTCCTCAATCTGAACAGCCGCTATGGGTTGTTCCTACTTCCGGCGGAGGCGCATTAAGAGTAGGGAATGTCCTGGCTCAGGACGCGACCTGGATGCCCGATGGTGCGAGTATCCTGTTCGCCAACGGAGATGAACTGAATCAGATCCGATTGGACGGGGGAACGATCACTCCCATTGCCAAGCTGGAGGGAAGGGCCTTCTGGCTCCGCTGGTCGCCCGATGACGCGCTGCTCCGCTTTACAGTCATGGATCCTCTGACACATACCGGCTCCTTGTGGGAGTTGAAGCGCGGAAGCAAGACCCCGCATCCTCTACTCAAGAACCGGATAAGCCAGGTACTCGATTGCTGCGGAAACTGGACGGCAGACGGCAAGACCTACGTGTTCCAGGTAAGCGTAAATTCGAGCAGCAATCTTTGGGAGCTGAGAAGCAACCGCATTGGGTCAACTCCGACTCAATTGACGAACGGGCCGCTAAGCTTTTTCTCTCCCATTGCAGCGAGGTCAGGTCAGCGCATTTATTTCTATGGCTCCGACGAGCCTTCAGGATTGCAGCGATATGACGGAGAGCAACTTGGTTTTAGACCGGAACGCACCTTTCTTGCCGACGCGAACCGTGTGGCCTACTCACACGACCGCCAATGGGTAGCGTGGGGCGATTTAGCTGGGAGACTGTGGCGTGCCCGCTCCGCAGATGGATCCGACAAGATACAACTCACGCCCAACGATCTTGAAGTTTTCTCGGCGCAATGGTCTCCAGATGGCAGCAAGCTGGCCATCATGGCCCGGCGTTCCGGTGAGACGTGGCAGATCTACATCGCGAATGCAGATGGAGGAAGGCCGGAGTTGCTGATGAAGGATGACCGCAACGTCGCGGATCCAAGCTGGTCCGCCGATGGAAAGGTGATCGTGTTTGGCCGCGAGCCAGATTCCATGGGAAAGGAAACGGGACCGCGAGCGATTGAATTGTTCAACCTGCAAAGCCAAACAAGGGCGACAGTGCCTCACTCAGAAGGGCTCTTCAGCCCGCGCTGGTCACCCGATGGCAAATGGATCGCGGCTCTCACGCTGGCACAGAACAAAGTGATGCTATTCGATGTAGCCAATCAAAGATGGACCGAGTTGGCATCGACAAGCGCCGCTGATCCGATTTGGAGCAACGACAGCAAGTCCATCTTCGTTCATGCGTTTCTGGGGGAGAATCAGCCCATTCTCAGAATCTCAGTGCCGAACGGAGAATTGAAGACCGTCGCCAGCAGCGCGGACTTTCACTCAGGGGAACCGGCAGACTACTTTTTGGGAGGGTTGACTCCCGAAGATCTTCCGCTGGTCAGGCCGCGGGTCGGCACTGGAAACTTGTTCACAATGGATCTTGGTGGACGTTAGCGAAGCCTCTCATACGGGCGACTTCCAGGATTCTTGAGTCGCCCGTTGAAGGTACAAGTTATATCCGTCGTTAAAGCTACTCCTTTTGCCCGGTATAGATTGCCACCGCAGGCACCAGTGAGGTTCCGCTGCTATTGGTGGGGATGCTTAAGGTGGCCTGGCCCCTTGAGTTGACGGTAACAGTGTCCGAAGTGCACTTGCCACCGGACAGGGCGCCGTGAACTACATTGCAATAGGTGCCCGCCGGGAAGCCGGTGGTGAAAGTGTGGTTCCAGACAGTTGCATCATCGGCCTGCCGCTGTTCCATTGGATCGGTGCCAATAGCGAGCAGTTTGCGAGCTTCGGCGTGGCGTTCTCTGGCAAGTACGAGCGGCACATCAGGGTACTTGCCGAAGGCCATGAGCTTTTCCTTGCCTTCATGCGTGTACGCCCACCGCCACAGTTTTCCACCTGATGGAGTGACCCAAAGATAAAGGCTCCCGCTGTCGCTCATGCGATACGCCTTATCCTTTGTCTTGGCCCTGCGAATCTCTACATCTGTCAGCGGCATTTTTACCCCCCAAAAACATCGCTGCCAAAAGTACCCCCCAATCGAAAGAAAGATACCCCCCGAAATACCCCCGCAGCGCTTGGCTTCCATAGTACCGCCTGAAACGGCAAAATCCACAGAATACCTGTGTTTATTGGGTTATGTTTGGATTATTGGACTTCTTCGAACGACATAGAACTAATCTATGGTGGGCAGTGAGGGACTCGAACCCCCGACTTCCTGCTTGTAAGGCAGGCGCTCTAACCAACTGAGCTAACCGCCCACGGATGACTGCAGGGCAATTGCGGCCTTCAAACATCATACCAGCGAGCAAGCAAATCGCGCCGCCGGTTCTACCTCCGGCTGGGAACTACCCGCACTGAGTTGATAGACTCACTCGGTGAGGCGCCTCATTGTCAACGCGGACGACTTTGGGCTAACGCGGGGTGTCAACCGCGCGATCGCGGAGCTGCACCGAGCGGGGGCGCTGACCAGCGCGACGTTGATGGCCAACGCATCGGCGACTGACGAGGCCATCGAGATTGCGCTCGCTATGCCCTCGCTGGGGGTGGGTTGCCACGTGGTTCTTGTCGATGGTGAGCCCTTGCTTTCGCCCAGCCACGACATACCGCATCTTGCAGATCCATCCAGCGGCCGCTTCCGCCCATCGCTCTCCAGCTTCCTGCTTCGGCTTTACGGCCCGCGATCGAGATTCACTCCATCTGCGGTCAAATCCGCCGAAATTGAAGCAGAAGCCACAGCGCAGATTAACTTGCTTCAGGGTCGCGGTCTGCGTCTAACGCATATTGACACCCACAAACACATCCACATGTTTCCGGCCGTGCTTAGTCCCATTCTGCGTGCAGCTCACGCCGCCGGAATCCGCGTCGTGCGCAATCCTTTTGAATCGGCGTGGAGCCTGCGCGCAACCATCAGCGCTCCCTGGCTTCGTCGCAGGCAAGTCGCCCTTCTGCGCCGCCTTGAGCCCGCGTTCCGGCGCATCGTCGCCGAGCAGGGCTTCACCACCACCGATGGTGCTATCGGCGTGGTGGCGACCGGAACGCTCGATGCAGCAGCCGTCCAATCGCTGGCCCGACAACTTCCACCGGGCACCTGGGAACTGGTTGCGCATCCTGGCTACAACGATGCCGATCTGGCCCTCGCCCACACACGGCTCCTGGAATCGCGAGAGACTGAACGCAACGCACTGCTCGCCCTCAAACAATTCCCAGACATCGAACTCATCTCCTTCGCCACAAGTGTTGAATCCAGTCCCGTCGCCAACCGACCAATTTCAAGGCAGACCTAAAAGCACGAGCAGCTAAAACTCTGCCAGCTCAGGGAAAAACTTGCACCACGGAAATCCTCAGTTATGCATTACAGTTTGTAACTGAATCTTCCGCGACGGTGCGGCCGGGAGCTTTCTGCGATGGCCCCCCCGACTTCGTATGCAGGGTTTAAATGCCTCGGCCCTCAACTTCGACCATGGAAATTCTCCAAGAGACTCGTGTCGCGATTGCATTCGATTCATTCCGCAGCCGCGGATTGCGCAGCACCGCCGTGCCTCACAGCCAGGTGGGTTTCAAGCTTGCGATCTCGCAACGATCCGCCTACCCAGACTATGCGATCCCCCGCTGGCATCACCCAGCGATGCTGCGCGCTCGACCAGTATTCAAGTTGTCGCGGCGCCACGTGAATGACCGCCTGCTTCGATTCACCCGGCGCAAGATGAATTCGCTCAAACCCGGCCAGAATGCGATCGGCAAATTGAACACCTGCCGGAGCGCTTGCAGGTTTTTCAAGGTAAGCTTGCGCGACTTCATCACCAGCAATGGAACCAGTGTTGGAAAGATTCACGGCGATGTCAAACCCGCCATCGGCCGCAGGAGTGCTTCTGAGTCCAGAGTATGTGAAGGTAGTAAACGATAACCCAAATCCGAATGGAAAAAGCGGCTCGATGTTTCGACGGTCGAACCAACGGTAGCCGATCAAAATTCCTTCACTGAAAGTTGTTTTGCCGTCCACACCATTTCGTGACCGCTCTGGAAATGCAGGATCTGCGGCTGGAGTATCCTCGAGACGCCTCGGCCAAGTGAACGGCAGCCGACCTCCAGGGTTTGCCTTGCCGAGCAGCAGTTTGGCGGTGGCTGGTCCACCCTTGTCGCCGGTCCACCACATCTGCAGCACGGCCTTAACCTGGCTCAACCAAGACATTGCGATCGGCTGACTTACATTGAGAACAACGATTGTGTTCGGATTTGCTTGGGCTACATCGCGAATCAACTTGTCCTGATCGCCGGGTAGTTCAAAGACGGGACGCGTGCGACTCCACGCAAAAACAATCACGGTCTTTGCATGTCTGGCCGCATCGATCGCGGCCCGGTAATTCTCTGCCTGCTGGCTCGGAGTAACCCAACTGACGCGAACCTGGACCGGGTTGTTCGAACTATCCGGAGCCACCTCGATGGAGATCCGGTGCGGCCCAGCACTCAGGTCCATCGCCGCTCGCAGGTTGTCCAGCCCGTCCGTCGTCGGAAAGATGTTCTGTTCGCCGGGTTGAATCACCTCGCCGTGAATCCAGTTGAACCAGTTCTTGTCCACAACCGTATCGTCGATCTCAAGCTTTCCATAACAACCGAGAAGTTGCAGGTGAATCCGGTAATTGCCGGAGTTGGGAATCGTAAGCGTGCCAGTCCACACAATGCTTTCGTTCGCCGGAAGTGCGGTGGCTGCGGTGCGCGTGAAGTTCAAATCGTTGTCAACAGTAATTGCATTCTCTTTCCAAACGCGGCGCTCCAGTCCAGGTTCCCCAAAGTGCGAGAAGTACTTTGCCGGAATCACAGTCCCTTCCATATCGTCGGCAACCGCATAAGTTATATGCACGTCCTCGCCAGCCAATTCTCGCAACGCTGCCAGCGGGCCTACTTCCAATTCAGGCAAGCCCACAGCCTTTTCACCCGTATTTCCCACTGCAACCGTCTGGCCCGCACCGGGGCCGATCATCGCCAGGTCTGCCAAATCCGCCGTTTTCAGGGGCAACGCGCCGCCCTCGTTCTTCAACAGCACTGCAGCATCGATCGCCGTCTTCTCAACAATTCTCGCGCTGTCCGAAATGTCCGACGGCGTCACATCCAGTTTCTCTTTTCCATCCAGATAACCGAACCTGTCCATCTGAAGCAAGACTCTACCGGCGGCGCGAGTAATCGTAATTTCCGAAACAAGCCCCGGGACAATGAGTTTCTTCAGGTCAGATTCGGGCCATTTCCTGGGAGATCCACCTCCTGACTTTTCGTATGGTTCTTCCGGCAATCCCGCATCACTCAGTGCTGGGCCATCTGGCTTTTCTTCTTCCAGACTCTCCCGTTTCGGCCCATTCACAAAATACGATGGACCCGCAATCGCATCGGGCAGCGGTCCGGGCATTTCCATGTCGAGTCCTGCATTGATAAAATCCGTCGCGTGCGTCGCTCCCCAGTCCGAAGTTACAAAGCCGGCGAAGCCTACCTCATCTTTAAGCATTCTCTGGATCGTATCCGCATTGCCGCATGAATATTGACCGTTGATCTTGTTATACGAACACATGATCGATGAAACCCCTGCCTTAGCCGCTTCGACAAACGGCGCCAGATACACTTCGTGTAGCGCCTGGTCATCGATGAACACATTGCCGGAGTTTGTATCGTAGCCGATATAGTGCTTGGCTTGCGCCATCACGCCTTCGGCTTGAATCCCCCGCACCTCCGCGGCGCCCATTTCGCCGGTAAGGAACGGATCTTCGCCGAACGTGTTGTAGCCACGTCCATAGCTCAAATCCCGGTCGATATTGATAAATGGCTGCAGCGCTACGCCGATGCCGTGCGACCGGGCCTCGCGCCCGATTACCGTTCCATTGAGCCGCGCGTCTTCGCGGCTGAATGTCGCAGCTACGCCCATCGTACAGGTGGGCGCGATCGATGGCACTCGCGTCAGCACGCCTGGGGGGCCGTCAGCAAAACGAATGGGAGGAATTCCCAGACGCTTGATTCCCGGAAGATAACCAGCCTCTCCCTGGTACGTCGAGGTATCTTCCCCTGCCCCGTGAATCATTGCGATCTTTTCATCGAGCGTCATCTGATAGAGCAGATGGTCGACGCGCGCGTTGCCTGTTACCGCGGCTTGCTGCGCTCCCGAGTGCGCACCGCTGGCCAAGGCGCAAAATAAGACCATGACCACTACATCAGTTTTGTTGAGAATGCGTTTCATCGCGATACCCAAGATCCTCTCGAGCTTCATTCTTGGAACGGTCTATTGATTTAGTCTTTTTCAATCGCAAGAGAAGGAATCGTCCGCACAGGCTGAGTTCTCCACTCCCCGGGCCACATAGACCCGATGCGTCATGTTCCTCAATTACGGGTAAAAGGCAGGTCTGGACGTATTGTTGCGCTGTGATCAGGCGATGCGTCCTGTGCGGGCCGCATCGCCTTGTTTGCGCATTACGTCGCCGATCAGAACTGGAATCGCCCACCTAGCTGCAGGTAGCGTTTCTGATTGGCCTTTTTCGAATAGCCAAAAGTGGAGTCCGTGATGTCGTTGTCAATCGCCTGCCAATTGGTGCGGTTGAGCAAGTTGATGAAATCTCCACGAAGAATGAACTTGGCATCCTCCTTGAAGAAGAACGGAACCGCGAAGGCCTTCGAGAATCCGCCGTTTACCGTGAAGTATCCAGGATTGCGGAATGTGTTCGCACCCTGCTGGCTCCGCACTGTCGAAGTGACCACACCGGCTGGATCAGTGAAATCCGCCGCGGTGAACGCTCCCGTCAAAGAGACGGCCTTGCGCGAGAATCCCTTTCTCGGCAAACCACCCTTATAAGTTGGAAAGCCCGGCGTGCCGCCGCCATTGCCGTCGAAGGTATTGCTGCCGTCATGCTGATAGTCGTGTGCCTCGCCGGTCCAGCCCACCGTAAATGGGGTTCCCGTCTGCGCGATAGTGATGGTGCTTAGCCTCCAACCGGATATCGCCTCGTTGATCAAACGACTGCTCGCCGAGAATTTCGGTACTTCGTATGTACCCCCGAAGGAGAAGGAGTTTGTGACATCGAAGACCGAGGGACCGTAGTAGACCTTGGGATCGTATGCGCCCGGCCATACGTAGATGCCGCCGCCGGTGTTGGTGTCGTCATAGGCCGGAGCCCATTGCAGAGCCCTTGCCCAGTTGTAGTTAGCCTGGTAAGTCAGAGTCTTATAGTGTTGCCGCAAGGTCAGGATCAGTGCGTTGTAGTTGCTGCTCAACGCGTTCCTGCCGTAGTTCAACTGGCCCCATTCGGCATCCGGCCGCGTCTTCGGCGAGCCAGGTGTCAGATTGAAGTCCACGTTGCCGCCGCCGTTCGCTGATTGAGAACCGGCCACCAAGTCGTAGCCGTGACCTCCCGAATAGGTGACTCCAGCAACAACTCTCGCAGGCAATTGCTGCTCGACCCCGAGGCTCCAATTGAGGAATTTCTCCGGCTTGATGTTCGGTGCAAAACCATTCAGATTCGCCGAGTAGACCGACGTTTGCGTCGGATTCGAGTAGATGTTTCCGTATGCATCCTGGCCATAGGTAGGAAACTTCCCATAGTTATAGCCATAGGGAGCCGAAGTGGTCTTGAAATCGCCGAACGGAACAATGCTTGTGGTGTAAAGGCTGATGCGCTCAGGCGGCTGGGTGGGCAGGTTATTCGCTATCTGGTAGGGAGTGAGCACGTTTTCATACAGGCCGATCCCGCCGTGAATGAACAACTGCTTGCTCTTCATTGGGGTATACGCAAAACCTGCCCGAGGCATCCAGTTATCGTTCTGGGCGCCTGTGAATGCATGCTCTGCAATATGCGTGGACGTATTCCAGGTCTGCTCCTGGAACGTCGATCCTACGCCCGGGAAAAGCGGAGAGAACAGCGCCGACTTGGAATACGGAGCCGGGTTGCCGAAGTCGTTGTAACGAAGTCCGACGGTGATCGTTAGATTCTCGCGGACTTTCCATGTGTCGTCGGCCCACACTCCGTTATAGAGCACGGTTGCGCCGTAGTACTGCGGATTGAACAAACCGTTGCCGCCGATGGTATAGAGGTTGTAGCCGGCCTGGGCGCTGTTGCTGATCCACGAGAACACGTCCGTGAAGTAGAACGGAAAGAACGGACGGCTATAGATTCCGCTCGAATCCTGGAAATAGTCTTCGCGGCTGAACTGATATCCGCCCCGGATAGTGTGATTGCGCAGCGTGTAGCTCAGCGTATCGCGTAGCGCATAGGTGTGCTCCCAGTTGGTCTGAGCAGCAAAAGGCTCTTGTCCAACCGGCTGCATGAAGGCGAAGCCGTTGGTGGTGTCGAGTCCTTGTGGATAATATGGAATTCCCGCAGCGGCCGGATTGCGCAGTTGGCTTCCACTGATGGAGCGAAGATTGCCTGCATGCACCTCATTCAACATTCTGTCAGAGAACAGGTGGACGTAGTTGGCGGAAAAGTACTTGTTCTGGCTCGGAGTAATGCCATCCAGCGCCGGCCGTTCGCCGAGATTACCGAGCATCTGATCGATGCGCTCGTACATGACGTAAACCCGGTCTTTGCCCTCGCGAAATACTTGATCCAAGCGAACGTTCCACTGAGTGCCGTTGAACGGCTGCGCCTGATTGAATAGCATGCCGGAGTCGTACATTGGCGTTGAGCAGGGCAGGTTATAGGTGAGGGATGTGCTCGCTGGGACCGTCTGGGTGGTTCCGCAGGTACCTGGAATCACGTCTTGTGCCGTCGCCACCTTGGCACCGAAATCGCGCGAGTTGGGGGCAAACGTCAGTGCCTTGGGAAAACCTGAATTCGGGAATGCGTTGAGAGCCCAGGCGACAAATGCCGGATCCCATTCCTGGGTGCCCACCGACCCAGCGTTGCCAATTCCCGCCAATTGCTTCTCCATCGAGCCGAAAAAGAAGGTCTTGTCCTTGATGATTGGTCCGCCGAGGGAGACCAGGAATTGATTCTCATGGAACTCGGGATCGGTTGCGGTTGGCGTGGGAATCACCACTCCCCCCACGGTGGGAAATGTGTTGGTGAGGTTGTTTGCAGCCGCAAGATTCTTGCCGGCGTAGCTGTAGTCCAGGTCGCCATGGAAATCGTTGGTTCCCGTCTTGGTGCTGAAGCCGACCTGCAGGGACGCGGAAGTCCCATTTTCAACGGAGTAGGTTTGAGTTTGCAGCGCCACCTGATCGATCATGTCCGAGTTAGGAATGATCAGCGCGTTGCCCTGGGTGATGTCGTCGCCGACGGGCAAATCGTCGATCAAGTACAGGTTGCTGTTGCTGCCTGCGCCATTGGCGCTATAGGGCGGACCAAATGAACCGGCGAAGATGGATGATCCATACCCGGAGTTGGCTGACTCATTTTGAAAGCCGGTGACTCCTGGGGTCAGGGCGATGAGTTCCTGAACATCGTGGTTGGCCAGAGGGAGCTGGGTGATCTCGCCAGAGGCGAGTGTAGTTTCAACTCGCGTCTCGGCTGTGTTCAGGTCCGGCGCCTGAGCGCTGACCGTGACATTGACGCTCCCGGCGGCGGCCGGCACAAGTGTCACGTCGACTGCCCTCGTCTCGTCTGGAGTTAAAGTGACTGCGATCGACTCCGTCTTGAATCCGCGCACAGTGACAACAACCGTATAGTCGCCCGGCGCAACTGCCGTAAAGCGGTAATAGCCGGTCGAATTGGTCGTCTCCTTCAAATCGACGCCGGAGCCGGTACTATGGAGTGTGATGGCGGCCTTGGGGATCACCGCTCCGGTTGGGTCGGTTACCGTTCCCTGCACATTGCTACCGAACTGCGCAAAGCACGGCTGCCAAAGGCAGAGCAGTGCGATGATCGCGCTCCACCTGGCAACTGACATCAACTTCTTCGTCATCTTGGTTCTCCTCGAATACTCTTGGAACCTGTCCGGGAAATCTCTTTATTTACTGGCTAGGCGACTTGCGGGGTCATGAGCGTCACCTAAGCTGCGCTTCATCTACTGTTCAACACCACCTCAGAGTGAATTCGCCAATGCAGGCTGCGTCAAGCCTGCCCCCGCTATGCAACGGTTACGCACGAATAACCACCTTGTTTGCAATATGTTCCATACTGTCGTTGGCCTGCGTGTAACGCACGTTACCTGCTTGTGCGGCATTGCGTTTTTTTGGTACCATTCAGGCCGAAACGCGGGGGCGCTGAAATTCCTATACAGATGCAGATAACTACCGAGGCTGAAGAGCTCCGGGCGGTGCTTTCTTCTGAGGTTTTTTCGGACGCTCCGATCATGGCCCGGCTTCTCAAATACCTGGGAGAGCATCACTTCGGCGAGAGCAAAAGCAGCCTGAACGAATATCGAATTGGGGTCGAGGCGCTGGGGCGCTCTGCGGATTTTGATCCCTCCAGAAATTCGTGCGTGCGCGTGGAGATGCACCGGCTGCGCGCGAGACTGCGAAAGTACTACGAAACCGAAGGCGCGGATCACACACTTCGACTCATGCTCCTGGAAGGGCGCTACGGGCTGCGTTTCGCTCGAATCGAGGACGGGCCTCTCGCGCCTCGCAGCGAACCTGATGAATTGAAGAATTCCGCCGAGGATGCGGAGCCCCAGTCGAAGCAGGCTCCGAGTGTCGATGAGCCACCGGTGGTGGAAGACCTGGTTCAACAGCGAAACAGGAACCGTTTCTTTCCCTTATCCAAAGCCGTCTCGGCGACCATCATCGTTGCTGTTCTCATGGTCTGCGCCCTCGCGTGGGTAATTATCAGCACGCGCTCGCGCGGAACCCTCCTCCGCGCCGCGAACGATCCATCTGCATCTGTGCTTGGTTCCCCGGCCACCGCGGTTGCTGGAAGGGCCGCGGTGCTCCTGCTCGCCGGCCATCCGACCGCTCAATATATCGACCGCAATGGAAGAGCCTGGGGAGGCGATCACTATTTCACAGGTGGAGAATCTGTGGCCCTCAAGCTTCCTTACATTCAGGGAACAGAAGATCCAATCATCTATCAGAACGCTCGCCGGGGAGAGTTTAGCTACGATATTCCGGTCAGCAATGGAAAATACGAATTGCACTTGTATTTCGTGGAGACAACTTTTGGACCAGGCACATTCTCTGGCCGCGGTGAAAGCAGCAGGGTCTTTTCTGTTCTTCTGAACGATCAGCCACTACTCACGAACTTTGACATTCTGAGTGAAGCGGGCGGGAACTTTCGCGCTTTTTCGCGTGTCTTTAAAGATGTCTACCCGGGCAATGACGGGATGGTCCATCTCAAATTTCGCAGAGGATTCGATCAGCCTTTGATCAATGCGATCGAACTAGAGCCGCAATTGGGGGCTGGGATGAACTCCGTGCGGATCGTCATGCAGGAAAACTCCTTTGTCGATCGCACAGGCCAGCAATGGTCGTCCGATCAATATGCAATCGGAGGGGTCCTGGCTGCGCATCAGAATCCGACGGTGAATGTTGCCGATCCGCATCTTTACGATAGTGAACGTTTTGGGCATTTCACGTATCAAATACCTGTAGCTGTGGGCCACTACACGGTCACTCTACATTTTGTTGAGGGGTTCTTTGGCTCGGTAAGTCCACAGCGCGATCCGGATCCCCGGGTCTTCGACGTTTATGCCAATGGCGTCGCATTGCTGCGGAACTTCAGTATTCTGGCAAAAGCCGGCGGACCCAATAAGGCGTTGACCGAGACCTTTCACGGCATCGAACCGAATGCGGCAGGTCTGATCGCTCTGAGTTTTGTGCCAGACAAGGATTATGCCTGTGTCAGCGCCATTGAAGTGACGGACGAGTCGCAATAGGTCTCATTCGATGCACCCGGCAAACGGCATTACTCCAGGAACTAAGCGTTCGTATGGAGGACCGCTGCTGCACGCGTTGTATCTGGTCGTTGCCGTCGTGCTGAGTCGGCGCTGATTCATCTCGGTCTACCTTGCAAATCTGGCATTGGTATCCACTATTGCAAGGTTGATCGATCTGCTCCCGGAGCCCAATATATACCTCCTCGCGCTCCGCCAGTGCGTGTCGGACACCGCTCATCTTAACCGGAAAAATCAAGGCCCGGGCGGAGACAGCGCCCGGGCCTCACTACAACAAGCGTTAGAAAGTGAGCTTCAGAGCGCCTTGCATCACGCGTGGGGGAATGTTGCCTATCGCCCCGATTGATCCGAAGCCGCCCCAGGTAACAGTGTTTCCATAGCTGGCCGATGGATTGGCGAAGCTGGGATGATTGAGAGCGTTGAAAGCCTCCCAGCGGAACTGCAGCTTCATGCCTTCCGTAAGGCCCCAGCTTTTCATGATGGCCGCATCCGCGGTTGAGATGCGCGGTCCGAACATGATGTTCTTTCCACTGTCGCCAAAGGTCCCCACCGCATTCGTGGCGAACGCTTTGGTATTGAAGTAGGTGCCCGTTCCAACCCAATCCCAATGGCTTCCCCTTCCGACACTGAGCGGCTGTCCGGGAACGAGATCTGCGCGGTCCTGGTATTGCTGTGAGCCAGAGTTGTTGGAATTCGGAGATTCGATTGAGAAAGGATTGCCGGCCTGGAAGGTGATGATGCTGCTCAGTTGCCATCCACCGAGCGTCTCCTGCATCAGCTTGTTGTGCCCGCGCAGGTTTGGAGCCTGATAGATGAAGTTGGTGACCGAGTTCCACGGAAGACTCAACGTCGAATTGCCGCGATTCCAGGCCAGGCTGAATGGATCCCCAAGATACGGAGTTCCAAAGGATACGTTGCCCGAACTGGCGACATCGATGGTCTTTGACCAGGTGAAGTTGGATTGCACCTGCAACCCGTGCGACATGTGACGTTCAAATCCGGCTTGCAGTGAGTTGTAGCTTGAGGTTGCGGAGCTGAAGTCGGTGAGAATCTGCGAAAAGTTGGAGTAGGGTCGCGTGCCGTTGGTCACCGCTGGGGAATAAATCGCGGCGTTCTGGTCGATTGCGTCCGACAGGTGGAAAGACTCACTGGCAACATACGCCAAACGCGCCACCATGGTTGAGCCAATCTGTTGTTCGACGGACACGTTCCAGCTCTGCGTGATGCCGAGCTTGAAGTTCCGCGCGAACGCCTGATCGACGGTAACCGGAGTTGCGATGGGTGAATTGGTTGCGGGCTTGTAGCTTACCGAAGTGAATGGCGGGAACGGGCTTGCGTTGCTGGTTCCTGTGAAGGTGGACCACGGGTTGTTGAAGTTCAGCGGCCCAATGATTTGTTGGTTGGTGTTTGGATGGCATCCCCCGGCGCAACTGCCGTTCGCTCCGAAGACGTTATAGAGCGGGCTGAACGGCGCAATATCGGCCGCGTGATTGTAAGACGAATACTCAAGCGGACCGGTAAAAAGTCCGAAGCCGGCATGAAGCACGGTATGCGGGAAGCCATTGGGCTGCCACGACACACCCAGCCTTGGCTCCCAGTAACCGGTTGAGTCGTTCATCAGGCTCGATGTCATTCCCTTGTCTCCCGGGAAGATCAATCCCTGAGGCGCATTGGGGAACACTGTGCTCTGTTGCCCCGCGACGAATGCTGCCCCGCGCCCGCCGGCCGAGGTGGGGGCGTAATTCGGATCCCAACGCAACCCGGCGTTCAACGTCAGATTCGGACGTATGCGGTATTCGTCCTGGAAGTACGGCGCAAACTGCCATCCGGCAACATCGGCAATTTCGCCCGCTCCCTGCTCGTACTCCGACATGTAGCCAAGCAGGAAATCGGCCAAGCCATTGCCGGTGTAACTGCCGTTGGTGAAGCTGACGATTGGTTGTGTCGGGTACTGGGTGTATTCCTCAGCAAACTGGTGCAGCAGGTCGACGCCCGCCGAAAGCGTGTGACGATTGAGCGTCTTGATGAAGGTGTCAGTGAATCCGTAAGTGTTGCGGACCTCCTGCGAAGGTTCAGTCCATCCACCGTTGAATCCCTGGTTACCGACACTGAATCCTTCCATGTAGCACTGGCCTGGCAGTTCATCCACGTTGATATAGCGCGAAAAGCACATGGGCTTGCCGTTGTTATCAAGCACGGCGGCTGAATTGTGCGCGCTCATCTCCGACCAGAATACGGCCACTGTGTTTACGGTCGTAGGATTGATGGTCCAGGTGTGCTCCAGCACATTGTTGTAGTACTCCATCCTCTCCTGAAAACCATAATTCCAGTTGCTCAGGTTGAGTACTGAGAGGATGTTGCCCGGCGTATCTCCCGATGGTTCAGTGAAGTTGTTGGTAAAGGAGCGGAGGGTGAGCCGTTGAGACTTCGAAATATCGAAGTCAACTTTGGCCGTGCCTTCGTCGTAGTTATTCTTCAGCGCCGCGGCCTCGTAGTACAGTTGGCCGTTGGCCGCTTGTGTCACTGAAGATGAGTGTCCGGGTAATCCGTCATTGGTGATGGCTACAGATGCGGCGTTCAGCTTGGTTCCCGGCGCCAACTGATTGGGCTTTCCGTTGATTGTTTGAAACGGTCCATTCAGCAGAGTTGAAATACCGCTGAAGTCACCATTCAACATGGCCGCAGTCGGTGTGTAGGTAAGGTTTGTTGCCGAGGCTTCCACCAACCTGGTTCCCTGGTAGTTGCCGAAGAAAAAGAGCCTGTCTCTCTTGATGGGTCCGCCTACAAAACCACCAAACTGGTTACGCTTCAGTGGATCAACCGCTTTGCTAAACCAATTCGCGGCGTTCAGGTCATTGTTGCGGACGAACCAGAACGCTCCGCCGTGAAACGAGTTGGTTCCGGACTTAGTAGCAATGCTGACTACCGCACCCGGAGAGAAGCCGTAAATAGCGCTGAAGTTATTTGAGATTACGCGGAACTCCTGTGTTGCGTCTGCATTCGGAAAGGGCGCAGTCAGGTCGTTATAGTTATCCATGTTCGACACGCCATCAAGCATGTAATAGGTGCTGCCCTGGCGTCCGCCGTTGGATGAGGCTCCCGTCTCCGTGGCAAATGAAAATCCCGACTGGATGCCTTCACCACCATGCTGCAGTACGTTGGAAGTGCCCGGCGCGAGTAACACCAGCGAGGATGGATCACGACCGTTTAATGGCAACTGCGATATGGCATTTTGGTCCACCGTGGTGCCCAACTCAGCCGATGTGGTGTTGATCAATTCGGCATCCGCGGTAACGCTCACGATCTCGCTCTTGCCGGTTCCCACCTTGAGGTGAACATCCTGCGTGGCCGAAAGATTCGCCGTCAACTCGATGCCTGTCTGGGCATAGTGCACAAATCCCGGCGCGTCGATCGCCAAAGAATAAGTGCCGATAGGCAAGGGCCTCAGCAAATATGCGCCCACGCCATCCGTCTTGACCGTCTGGACAAAGTTTGTTCCCAGGTTCGTGACAGCCACAGTGGCTCCCGGAATTGCAGCCCCGGAAGGATCGGTGACGTAGCCAGTCAAACTAGCGCTCGTGCCTTGTCCGAAAACCAGAATCCCGGAGCAGACGATAATCAACATCGTCAGCGCCCGTAGATACTTCGCATTGATGATTTGCACAGCCACCTCCAGAAGTGAAGTAATCTGATCGCCCACAACGGTTTTGGTAGTTCATTGGAACCGTTTTCATTCGTTTGCGCCCTAATGCCTTTTCCTGGAAGACACGCGCCATCTGCCGCTGGGCCCGGTTCGATCGTTTCAGATGGCGGTTTCCAAGTCGTGTCGAACATTACGCTCCGGCAATGTGG
>JBAWCO010000623.1:0-4511 GCA_049590315.1 Occallatibacter sp.
TCGCCGCGAGAGGCCGTCTCGACAAGGCCATGGCTCAGCTCGATCAGCTCGCGGCGCAGAACCCTGAGCCCGCCGGCGTAGAGCGGTTGCGTGGCATGATCTTCTACCAAAGAGAACAATTCTCAGACGCGATAGACGCCTTCACCAAAGCCGCCGCACAGAATCCGAATGATCGCGAGTCCATTGAAATGCACGGAGTGAGTCTCTTTCGCATGGGCAAGTCTCCTGAGGCTCTGCCCTTTCTTGAAAAGGCCAAAGCCTCCGTCGAGCGAGCCAACATCGATCCGCAGTATGTGCTCGGTCTTTGCTACACCGACGTCAAACGTTACGACGACGCGCGCCACGCCTTTGCCGCACAATACGGATTCGCTCCCGACTCCGCCGAAGCCTATCTACTCGCCGCTCGCCTCCTTCTGCGTCACGAATTCGTTGATGAAGCCGCCGCACAGACCCGCAAAGCCCTCGAAATTAATCCTTCTCTGCCGCTTGCTCATCAACTCCTCGGCGAAGTGGCACTAGCCAAAGGCGACTCCTCCACCGCGATCAAGGAACTCGAAGCTGAGCGCACCGTCAATCCATTGGACGGGCTTCTTTATGACCGCCTCGGTGACGCCTATATCCGCAAGGGCCAATATGCCGACGCCCAGGTGGCGTTGAACCGCGCGGTCCTGCTTGAGCCCAGCGCCACAGCTCCTTACATCCTGCTAGGCGAGACCTTTCTCAAGCTCAATCAGCCCATCCAGGCCCTTCACTATCTCGACCATGCCGTCAAAATGGACCCATCCAGTTACATCACCCACAACCTGCTTGGCCAGGCGTACAAAGCCACCGGCCAAGTGGCAGAGGCCAACCGCGAATTCCAGACCGTTGTCGACATACAGAACAACGTCAGGCCGCAATCTACTGCGAATGCGCCTGCGGGAAAATAGACTATGCGCCTCCAACGCGGCCTGCTGCACATGCTCTTCATCGCCGTTCTTGCCTGCACGCTCCCCCGGCTAGCATCCCAGACTCAATCCCAGCCCCCCGCCCTGCCAGAGCCCAACAATCTCAAGCGCGCCGACGCAGCATTCCACGCAGGCTATGCGGCCCAACAGGCCGGCAATTTCGAAGTGGCGCGAACCAAGTTTGCTGAGGTAGTCAAACTCGCGCCGCAGATTCCGGAGGGTCACGAAGCCTTGGGCAACGTTCTCTTCGAGTTGGGTAAGCCGGCAGAGGCAGTCCCGGAATTCGAAGCCGCTCTCAATCTCAAGCCGGGCGATTCGGGATTTGAGACCAACCTCGCTCTCGCTTATGCAAAGGCTGACAAGCCCGCCAAAGCCATTCCTCATTTCAAGGCGGCGTATCAAGCTTCGCTGCAACCCGGCCAGCCGCCGGCCGACGCCGCCTTTTGCGAGGCGTATGCACGCGCGCTCGCTGCCGCGGGCAATCAGTCCCAAGCCATTCAGATGTTTCGCGTCGCGATCGAACACGCTGGTGATCGCGCAGACATCTTCGATGCCATTGGCTCGCTGTACGCTCAATCAGGCAACTGGAGCGACGCACAGCATGAGTTCGAACACGCCATCAGCATCGATAACTCATTCGTCCAGGCGCGTATTCATCTCGGCGTCGTCCTTCGCCAGCAGAACGATATTCAGGCTGCGCTCACGATGCTCGAGGCCGCTGTCAAGCAGGAACCAGCCAACGCTCAGGCACAATTTGAATACGGCCGCACATTGGAAGCCGCCAACCAGGATGAAGCTGCAACCCCTCACCTTCAGCAAGCTGTCGATCTCAACCCCAATCTGCAGGGTGTTCAAAACGAACTAGCCATGGCCCTACAGCGCCAGGGGCGCCAGCAGGAAGCCATCCCATGGTTCCGCCAGGCCATCCAACGCGATCCGAATAACGTCAGCAGTCTCACCAACCTGGCTCTCGCGCTCACACTAACCGGTCAGGCGAAAGACGCCCTTGCCTTGTTCCAACAGGCCCTCACTCTCGCACCCAATGATCCAACGGTCCACAAAGATCAAGGGGTCGCTCACGTTCAGCTCTCCGCCTTCGATGATGCCATCGCCGATTTCAAGTCTGCGCTCGCTCTCGACCCCAACGATTCTCAACTCCATTACGACCTGGGCATGGCCTACAAGATGAAGGACCGCGTCGACGACGCCATCGGCGAACTCACACGCGCAGGAGAAATGGACCCAACCCTTCAGGACCCGCCCTACACCCTCGGCATCCTTTATATGCAGATCGGCAAACTCGACGAAGCCGTCGCCGAGCTCAAGAAGGCGGTTGCCCTGCGTCCTGATAACGGGGATGCCTGGTCCATCCTAGGCAGCACGCTCAAGCAGGATTCTCGTCTCGACGAAGCCCGTGAGGCCCTTGAAAAAGCCATCCTGCTTCTTCCCGGTCAACCCGGCCCCCGAGTCACGTTGGCCGCCGTCCTCGCTGAGCAAGCAGGCGCAGCAACTGCGGCCGCGGACGCCGCCGAAGCAGCCAGCGATCAGCCCAAAGCCGATCAACTTCGCGCCCTGGTGAAAGACCTGCGCGCCAGAGCCGCCGACTATCGCCGCCAAGGTGCAGACCTGGCCCGCAGCGCTGTCAACCGTCAGAAAGCAGCCTTCGCTCTCAACGCGGGCAACCAGCTACTCCTGCGTGGTCAAATCGCGGACGCTGTCGCGCGTTACCAGGAGTCCATCGCTGCGGATCCGAGCTTTGCCGAACCTCACTCTCAACTGGCCATCGCCTATGATCGTCAGGGCCGAACCCAGGACGCCGCCGCCGAGCGAACCAAAGCGACGACACTTGCATCTGCAAAGTAAAATGTCCCTTCTTATGTATTCGAGGAGCACCATGCACCTGAGACTTCAGAATTCCAGCCGACTGTTTTTAGCGCTCGCTCTCGCCTGCGTTCTCGCTCCAGCACTTCAAACTCAACAGCGGTGGACGGAGGCCCAGGCCAATGCCTGGTACGCTCAGCAGCCATGGCCGGTAGGCGCCAATTTCCTGCCATCGACCGCTATCAACGAGCTCGAGATGTGGCAGGCCGACTCTTTCGACTCCACCACTATCGACCGCGAACTTGGCTGGGCAGAGGCCACCGGCATGAACACCATGCGCGTCTTCCTCCACAATCTCCTGTGGGAGCAGGACCCCAAAGGCTTTCAGCAGCGTATCGACGCCTTTCTCGCGATTGCCGCCCGCCACCACATTCGGCCCATCTTTGTTCTTTTCGACTCCTGCTGGGATCCCAACCCGAAACTTGGTCCCCAGCATCCGCCCATTCCCGGCGTCCACAACTCCGGCTGGGTTCAGGCTCCGGGAACCGCGATCCTCAACGATCCGGCGCAATATCCGCGTCTCGAGACCTACGTCAAGGGCGTCGTGGGCGCTTTCGCCAACGATCCCCGTATCCTCGCCTGGGACCTGTGGAATGAGCCCGACAACGGCAACGACAGCTCCTACGCCAAAGGCGACCCAAAAAACAAGAACCAGATCATCATCGGCCTCCTGCCCCAGGTCTTCACATGGTCGCGTTCAGTTCATCCCAAGCAACCCCTCACCAGCGGTCTCTGGCACGGCGATTGGACAACGCTCGACTCCATGCCTCCGCTCGCGCGCATCCAGATCGAGCAGTCGGACATTCTCAGCTTCCACAACTATGGCTGGCCTGAGGATTTCGAGCGCAGCGTGAAGCTCCTCCAGCAATTCCACCGCCCCCTCATCTGCACTGAGTTCATGGCCCGCAACATCGGCAGCACCTTCGACACCATCCTCCCCATCGCCCATCAATATAGAGTAGGCGCCATCAACTGGGGCCTCGTCGCAGGTAAGAGCCAGACTTGGATCCCCTGGGACTCCTGGCAGCGCCCTTACGTGTCTGACCAGCCTATGGTCTGGCAGCATGACGTCTTCCACCCCGACGGAACTCCCTATCGCCAGCGCGAACTCGACGTGATCCGAACGTTAACCAACGAGAAATAAATCGCGGCTGACATTTCGTCTTCATCATCCGTATCTTATTGTTGTCATGAGGGTTGAGTTGTATCCCGCATGACCCGTTCGTGGTGCACGGATTGTGGCTTTCGATGTATGGTGCCGAGTCGGGAGCAACGGCATAATCGATCCATGGACACGAACAGAGTGATCCTGACGTACGGAGTCTAGTTCAGAGCAAATGCTTTCCAGTCGATTCAGACTCGTGGAAATGACTTGCCAACCGACGTCAAACTTGCTGAAGTCGACAACTTGGAAATCCGAATAGGTCGAACGAGAAAGTCTGGGAAATACATCCCACGGAGAGAACCGAAATGAACAACATGCTTCTCAATCTATATCTCAAATTCCAGGATCTGATGAATCGCGAAGAGGGCCAGGATCTGATCGAATACGCTCTGGTCGTCGCTCTCATCGCCTTGGGTGCTACCACAGGCATGAAGGCCTTGGCTGGCGGAATCAACGGCGCGTTTGACAGCGTGAGCGTTTCCCTTCGTACAGATATCTAACTTAATTCCGGCATAGTC
>JBAWCO010000624.1:0-10620 GCA_049590315.1 Occallatibacter sp.
AAAGAAGGGATTGCATGGCGGCGGATGCGGCGGACATCCACGCAACGAAGTCAAAGGACTCTCCGAGGCTGTGAGTGGATTGCTTCGGCCAGAGGCGATTGCTCCCCGCTGCGCCGAACTCCAGCGGCGTCAACGGTCGAAGCAGGAGACCTTCCAGCCGAATCATCTACAGGTTTCGATAGCCGCAGCTCGTGCATCAGGTTCCATCAGCCCGTGGGCACGGCTGGATCAGGCTTTGCGAGCGACAGACTTGCTCTTGCAAGGCGGCGGTTTCAGCGCAATTGTGCTCGATTTGGGAAGCATTGCTCCGGAGTTCTCGGCGCGGGTACCGCTGGCGACGTGGTTCCGCTACCGAGCCGCGGCCGAGAGAACGCAGGCGAGCATTCTGCTGCTGACGCAGTACGCCTGCGCGAAGAGCAGCGCGGAGCTGTCGCTGCGCTTCGAGCCCGGGGAAGCATTACGCGACGAAGTCACCGTGTTCACCGGCATCGAGCATCGCACAGAGGTCGTTCGCCGGCGCTTCACGGGCGCGGCGGAGAATGTCGTGCCTTTGCGCAAGCCGCCACAGAGAGCGAATGCGGGAAGCTGGCAGAGTCGGACCGCATGGACAGGCGCACGATGACGAAATTCGCTGAACTCTATGCCTGCCTCTGCGCAAGGGAATTTCCCGCGCAAGCACTCTTGCGGCTGCGGCCCGAGTTGCGAGACCAACCCTGCGTCGTCATGGAAGGCGCCCCTCCGCTCGAACAAGTCTGCTCCCTCAATACGAAGGCGCGGCTACTGGGCATGACACGCGGCATGACGCGCGTGGAGATCGATACCTTTCCCGCGTCCGTGGTCTTGCCGCGCTCGCTCAAGACGGAAGCCCGGACAAGAACCATTCTCCTTGAATGTGCCGGCGCTTTTTCGCCGCGCGTCGAAGACCGCAGCGAAGACGCCGCTTTCCTGTGCGGCATCGATATAGCGGGCACGGGTAGCCTGTTCGGCCCGCCGGAAAAGCTGGCGCGGAGCCTTCTCGAACGGGTCAGGGCGGCCGGTGTGGCGGCCACTGTGAGCGTCAGCACCAACTTCCATGCGGCGGTCTGCACGGCGAGAGACTCGTCGCTACGCATCGCCGTCCGAGTGATTCCATCGGGCGAAGAAGCAACCGCGCTGGCGAACCTGCCGGTCGCAGTTCTCGATCTGACGGAGATGCAGGCGGAAACCTTTGCATCGTGGGGCATTCGTACCTTGGGAATGCTGGCCGCGCTGCCGGAGAGAGACCTGATCGCCAGGCTGGGGCAGGACGGCAAGCGCCTTCGGCAACTCGCGCGCGGGGAGCTTCCGCATCTGTTCCAGCCTATCGAGCCGGGCTTCACGCTCTCGGAACGGATGGAACTTGATTCTCCAGTCGAATTGCTCGACTCGCTGCTCTTCGTGGCCGGCGTCATGCTCGATCAACTGATCCTGCGGGCCAAGGCAAGGATCGTTGCCCTGGCTTCCGTCACCATCGTACTTGCGCTCGACGGCGGAGGCATACACGCGCGCACTGTGCGGCCCGCGCTGCCCAGCAGCGACAAGCAGCTTTGGATCAAGCTGCTGCATCTCGATCTCGAAGCGAATCCGCCACAGGCGGCGATACTCTCGGTTTCGTTGGACGCGGAGCCGGGCAGCACCAGCAAGGTACAGCTCGGCCTCCTCTCGCCGCAACTGCCGGAAGCATCGCGGTTGGACGTCACTCTCGCCCGTATCCGCGCCATTGTGGGTGAAGAGAATGTTGGCTCTGCAGCGCTCGTGGACACCCACGCTCCGGAAGGCTTCCGCATGGAACCCTTCACCCTGCTGTCCAGCGACCCTTCCGCGATTGCTCCGGTTCAATTGCGCGCTTCGACAAGGCAAATCCGTCCGCCAGAAGCGGCCCCCGTGACGTTCGAGAATGGACGCCTGGCGATGTTCGTCTTCCGGGGACGCCGCTTTGCCATCGAACGGGCTTACGGTCCCTGGCTAGTGGGCGGGGAGTGGTGGAATCAGACGCTCTGGGGTCAGGAGCAGTGGGATCTGGTCGCCCAGGCGCAAGATGGCTCAACCCTGCACTGCTGCCTGGTGCGCGACCTCATCCAGGGTTCCTGGCAGGTTGCGGCGCTCTATGACTGAGCGGTATGTCGAGTTGCACGCCGCGAGCGCCTTCAGTTTTCTTGAAGGGGCTTCGCAGCCGGAGGAGTTGATCGAGCGCGCAACTGCGCTGGAGATGCCGGCGATGGCACTGCTCGACCGCAACGGTGTTTACGGCTCAGCGCGGTTTCATACCAGCGCAAAGCGGAACAGTGTGCGTGCGCATGTTGGCGCAGAGGTTGCGGTAACGAGCTTCGGCCCGCGCCTAACGCCTCCAGCATGGCTGCCGCATAGGTACGTGGCTGAGCCCGCGCGTTTGCCCTTGTTGTGCAAGTCTCGCGAAGGGTATCAGAATCTATGCCAGCTCATTACCCAGTTCAAGATGCGCGAGACGACGAAGCAGGAGGGCGCGGCCAATTTCGACGAGCTTGAACAATACGCTGGGGGGCTGGTGTGCCTGACGGGCGGCGACGAAGGCCCGCTTGCTGCTGCCCTGATGGGCGGCAGAGAAGAGGCGGGCCGCAAGACTGTCGAGCGGCTGACGCAGATATTCGGTCCTCGCAATGTCTATGTCGAGGTGCAGCGTCACAAGGAGCGCGAAGAAGAGTGGAGAAATCAGGCTGCCATCCGTATCGCCCAGTCGCTGAATCTGCCAGTGTTGGCGACCAACGGCGTCCGTTACGCCACCGCGTATGACCGTGAGATTCTGGACCTCTTCACTTCGATCCGCAACCACACCGAGCTCGACAAAGCGGGGCGGTTGCTTGCGCTCAATAGTCAGCGGCATCTTCGCACGGCATCTGAGATGGCGGATCTCTTCCGCGATGTCAGCGGAGCAGTAGAGAATTCGGTCGAACTCTCATCCCGGCTGAAGTTTCAAATGGACGATCTCGGCTATGAGTTCCCGCGCTATCCTGTGCCCGATGGCGATACGATGGACAATTTCTTGCGAAAGCGCACGGCGGAAGGTGTAGAGCGCCGCTATGGGCCGAAGAGCGATCCGGGCTTGCTCGAACGCGCAAAGAAACAGGTCGAGCATGAGCTGGCGTTGATCGCGAAACTCGGCTTCGAGGGATATTTCCTCATCGTTTGGGACATCGTTCAATTTTGCAAACGCAATGGCATTCTGATTCAAGGGCGCGGCAGCGCGGCGAACTCGGCTGTGTGTTACGCACTCGAGATTACGGCAATCGATCCGGTTGGTATGGAGCTGCTTTTCGAGCGTTTTCTGAGTGAGAGCCGGGGCGAGTGGCCGGACATCGATCTCGATCTGCCCTCGGAAGCGCAGCGCGAGCAGGCGATTCAGTACGTCTATCAGCGTTACGGCGAGCTGGGCGCCGCAATGACCGCCAATGTCATCACGTATCGAGGCAAGTCCGCCGCGCGCGAAGTCGGCAAGGCTTTGGGCTTTGATGCCGAATCTCTGGGCCGTCTCTCCAGTTTGGTGAGCAGTTGGGAATGGAGGGGCAAGAGCGATACGATGGCGCACTCGTTTCAGAATGCAGGCTTCGACATTCATCATCCGCGCATCGCCAAGTATCTCGAACTCTGCATGAGAATTCAGGACCTGCCGCGTCATCTCGGCCAGCACTCGGGCGGCATGGTCATCTGCCAGGGGCAGTTGAATCATGTGGTGCCCCTTGAGCGAGCCTCCATGCCGGGACGGACCGTTGTCCAGTGGGATAAGGAGGACTGCGCCGATCTCGGCATTATCAAGGTAGACCTGCTCGGCTTGGGGATGATGGCGGTACTCAAGGATTGTCTGGAACTGATTCCCGAGCACTACGGCGACAGAGTGGATCTTGCGCAGCTGCCGGAGGATGAGGAGGTTTACCGTACACTCCAGAAGGCCGATACAGTCGGAATGTTTCAGGTCGAAAGCCGCGCTCAAATGGCATCCCTGCCAAAGAACTATCCGGAACGGTTCTACGACGTCGTTGTCCAGGTCGCCATTATCCGGCCCGGCCCTATCGTGGGTAAAATGATGCATCCCTACATCCGGCGAAGGCAAAAAAAAGAAGAGATCACCTATCCGCATCCATCATTGGAGCCGGTACTGAAGCGGACTCTCGGCGTGCCGCTGTTCCAGGAGCAGTTGCTGCGGATCGCCATGACCGTAGCCAACTTTACCGGCGCGGAAGCCGAAGAGCTGCGCCGGGCCGTGGGCATGCGCCGTTCGTGGGAGCGCATGAAGAATCTCGAAGGCAAGCTCCGCGCCGGCATGACCGTCAAAGGAATCAACGCGAAGACGCAAGACACCATCGTGCAGCACATCAGCTCATTTGCGTTGTACGGATTTCCCGAGTCACACGCGGCCAGCTTTGCTTTGATCGCCTATGCCTCGGCCTACTTCAAGGTGAAGTATCTGGCCGCATTCACCTGCGCCATTCTCAACAATCAACCGATGGGCTTCTATTCGCCCGCAGTGCTGGTCAAGGACGCTCAGAGGCACGGCCTGCGGGTGAGACCGATCGACGTGCAGGTGTCGGAATGGGCGTGCACGGTGGAACATGAGAAGGATGGGATGCTTTCACTGCGGCTGGGCCTTGGGTATGCGAAGGGTTTGCGGAAGCAAGCTGCGGATGTGCTGACCGCTTCCCGCCAGAAGAACAGACCATTTCGCTCGGCAGACGATCTTGCCCTGCGAGTTCCAACGCTGAACCGAAAGGAACTCACGCTGCTGGCCCGGATCGGCGCCCTCAATCAGATCGGCGGAATTGCTCATCGCCGCGATGCGCTGTGGCAGGTCGAGTGGGCAGGGAAACCGGAGGGACCGCTTTTGCGCCAACAAAGCGATTGGCTCAGCGAGGAGAACAGGAGTATGCCGCTTCAACAAATGAACACGGAGGAACGCCTCGTTGCTGACTATGCCGGTACAAGCCTGACGATAGGCCATCACCCGATGTATTATCGGCGCCGCGAGTTGCGATTGCAGGGCATCCTGTCTGCGCAGGACCTGCGAGGGTGTCGCGACGGGGTGTTCGTCCGGACGGCTGGTTGCGTGATCGCGCGGCAGAGGCCCGGTACAGCCAAAGGGTTCATCTTCATCTCGATGGAAGACGAAACCGGCATCGCCAACGTGATTGTCACGCCCGATCTCTATGAACGTGATCGTCTGGTCGTAACGCGAAGCAGATTCATCCTCGTCGAAGGGGCCTTGCAGAATCAGGACGGCGTCATTCATGTGAAGGCGCAGCACATCGCACCGCTCAACGTCGCGAATTTAGATGTCCGATCTCACGATTTCCACTGAGGGTCTCGACTCAGATTGTCTCAATTGCCGGTGAGTGTCCACTCGAATCCGCACCCCAAATCCCAGAGCACTGGCCGCCTCAAATCGGTATACCGAGGGTTCTTGCGCATCATCCGCCCTCGCGATTGTTGAAAGCTCCTGGCTCGCATTGAAGCCTCCCACCTCCGCCTATGCACCATGCATCCTGGCATCTCACAACCAAACTATTGGTCTCAGCAGCAATGCGGCTCCTCGCGCTCGATGAAACGAACAGTCAATAAAATCCGGCTTTCTGTTGCTTATCCGAAATCGGGAGCAGAAAACATTCTTCGGAATACTGGTCAATCGAACCAGCTATGAGCTCTTGCAACAGAGCGAGTTGTAGCAGCAACCAGTTGATGCAATTTCCAATAAGCAACGTATGGCAAGAATGCCTCGGATTTCCTGCTCGCGATCTCTAGTCTCCGCCCAGCGCACATTTGCGCTCAAGAAGGAGACTCTCCCATGCCGAAATTCGCTGTTCGCAAACTGGCATTCGCCATGCTTCTCGTACTGTTGGCCGGTCCTGTAGACCGGGCATTCGCTTCAGGTACGGGCTCAGCCTCAACGTCTACCAATCCGCCATCCGTAACCTCAAACGGAATCACAGGGACCGATCCGGAGCCAACCAGTCCGGACATCGTGAGTTTGATTCTCACGTTGCTCAACCTGGCGTAAAATCCAAAACATGATGCCCCTTGGCGGCCGTCCGAATGGAGAGATTTAGATGCAATTGACTGGTCTCGATCTCTTGTTCTGGGCGGCCGGACTCGGGGCGCATTTTATTCTTCTCTACGTTCTCTTGATCCGCCGCCGCTTCAAGGTTTTCCCGATCTTCACGGCATTCATCATCGCAAATGTGGGAAGAACAGTTGCGCTTTACTTCGTCCGGCTTTTGGGAACCAGGGCCGGCTACTTCTACACGTTCTGGTCGCTCGGCATGCTTGACACCGTGCTACAGCTAGCGGTCGTCTACGAGATGTATTCGCTGACCTTCCGTCCTCTCGGCGTATGGGCGCGTGATTTGCGAGGCGCTTTCATTTGGCTGGTGACAGTGAGCATCGCGGTTGCCGCGGGACTCACCTGGCTTGCAGCCCCGCACGCTCGGTTGTGGATGCAGGTCGTTATCATCAAAGGCAGCTTCTTCTCGTCGGCCTGCATGAGCGAGTTCTTCGTTGGGATGATGGTTCTCGCGGTGAAGGCGGGACTGCCATGGAAGACTCATGTCGCGCGAATTTCGCAAGGGCTTGGCGTTTACTCCATCATCGATGTATTGATCGAGGCCGGACACAGTTACTTAGGCTTGGAGCGCGATAGCCCGGCTTACACTGCGCTTTCTCATTTCCGGATGACCGCGTATCTACTCTGCGTGGCGTTCTGGATTGTCATGCTCTGGCGGAACGCGCCGGACTCCAGGAGACTGCCGGAAAATATGCGTGGACAATTGACCCAATTGCAGAATATGGTGAACTCCGATCTCGAGAAGATTCGTGCGAGGCAAAAATAGTGAGCATCCGGACCGCCTATTTCATTGTCGCCGTCGCAATCTTTGTATTGGCGCTCATTGTGATCGTGTTCTACTACTATCGCCTCTCTCAGAAGTCTTCCCAAAAGAATTGGGAGCGCCTTTTGAAGCGGTTGACCGCTGTGGACCGGAGTTCGATCGCGGAAGTCGCACTCGATATCATCGATGAATCTGGACAGCAGAGGAAGGATGAGGCCAGCGCGGTTCTTGAGCCATCCGAGATATGGAAGCTGGTAGGCGGCCTGAAAGGCCTTGAGGCGCTGGAGGCCAACTGCGCGGTGCTGGTTGACTTGGCGTTTTACGTCCAGCAGTGGTATCCGGAAGCGCTCGCCGTTGCCGAGCAGTTGCGCCTCAGCGCCAGGGAAATCGAGTGGCATGTGGGGAGACTGAGGAGCGCTCAGCAAACAGGGAAACTCGAGAGCGCTTTCCAGATGTATGCCCAGCCCGCGGTTGCTACGTACTATCTGATGACGCGCCGCGTCCTCGCGCTTTACGAAGATGGAAACCTTGCGATGCTCGCAGATCTTCGCAATGCCCTCTGAAGGGGGGAATCGAATTCATGGAGCCCTCCGGCATAAGCGGTACGCGGTTCCAGCCAGGAGTTATTCGCATACGGCATCCATCCCGGTTATGCCGATTGGGCGGGTTCTTCGAGGCGAAGCAATACGACCGAGACGCGGCCAATCACCTCCACCTCTTTCCTGTATTTCCAGCGCTGGGCAGCCGCGTAAGACAAGGGATGCGGCGCCAGAGTCAGCCACTCTGCGTTTTTGTCGAGTTCGCACCACCCGCAGATATATCCGGCGCGGGTGAAGAGAAAATATACCGGCCGGTCGAATTCGTTCTTCCATTCCCTTCGGTGCGCGATAGCCCTCTTCTGGGTGTTGATCAGAACAATCGATCCTGGTCGAATCATTGGGTCCATCGTTTTGTCGCGCCGGCCGATGATGCCGCGCTGGTACGGGCTGGGGAGGTGTTCCTCTGGAGGAAGAAGCGTGGTCTCTTCCGGCACGGGATCGATGGCGATACTGTCTGGAAGCCACGATCGCGCATGCTGTTCGAGCGGCCCCTTCGTCAAGAGAAGCGTCCTATTGGGACTGGAGATGTTCTTCGAATGAGGAGGTTTCCCGTTGGCGCAGGAGTATAAGGCAAGCAACTGGTCCGACGGAATGCTGTAGATGCCCGCGAGCACGACCAGCTTTGCGGCGGACAGCCGCCGGTTCTCCCGTTCAATTCTGTCCAGCCAGCTTGCGGAGATTTTGTACGCTGTACTGCCCCATTCCTGAGCGAGATCTTCGCTGCGTAGCTCCACCTCTCGCAACGTCAGCCCCCACGTCTGTCGGACGGTCCGAAGTCTGGTGCCAATCTGCTCCATCGAAGGCCCCTTTTTTTTGAAGTGGCTAAAGTTCCATGATTCACAGGAAGGGTAATTGGATTCCGATCTTCGTCGGGTTCTGCTAACTTTCGTAACTCATTTCAGGTCGTTGCCAAGCTCTGTCCAGGGAACTCGGCGTTGGCAATAAGTGCTCATTGCCTCCGTTGTTTCTCGGTGGCCCCGATGCGCCAAGACAACATCTGGGTCAGATCCATCGAATGTCGGAGCTGACCATCCACTCAATGGGGGAGATCACGCTGGAGTTACTCATTCGCGATTGCAGTGCTTACGGAGTTATCAACCGAAAGTCCAACCTTTCGAAGTCATGTTGATCCGGTTCGACGGTGCGCATTCAGAGACTCCAGCTGTCCAACGGTTCATGCCAGACTGGTTGGTCGAAGAGTTTGTGTTCCTTACGCTCCAGGCATCTATCGGCTATGTACCCGACGAGCGCCAGCACCGTGAGCAGCAAGATGCCGCAGACGGCATTGGCGGCCATCTCGCCGACGGAGAGCCGGGACGAGCGCAAGCTGGCGCCGCAGGACTCACAGCGATCAGTCCGAAGAGCTGGCCCGCTCCTCTCGGAATTCCGCATTTCTGTCGAGGTTAATTCGGTATTCTCGCTCGTCATCGTCATTCTCATCGTCCTCCTGCGTGTTCTGTTGCCCTACTCCGCCTTCCTTGATGGCCGCATAAGCCGCACGTTCCCTCTTGTCGCGGCGGACATCGAGAAGCTGCTCTCCGATCGTGTGCTTCGGCGAGTGAACGTACTGCAAGTACGCTTCAAAGAGAGACTGATTGCGAATGCCGCGCTTCAACAGATCGGCCAGATGGTGCTTGTAGACATGTGCGAGCGCTTCGGCAGTGATCGAGTAGGATGGCCTTCTTCCCTCGTTGTTGATCGTCGCCTCAAGCCATCCCTGTTTGATCCAAAAAAGTACTTCGGACTTTCCGACATGCAACGCTCTTGCGAGGCTATCGACTGAAAAGAGGTCGCAACGGATCTCCCGCACATAGAGGCGATTCCTCCGCAACATGGTGCGGACGGACTTGGGTGTGCGATTCAGCTTTCTCGCAATCTCCTCGACGGTCCGCTTCACGAGTTCTTCGCGTACCCACTCGATCTCTTCATCGGTCCAGCGCCGATGGTCCACTCTCCCTTTGATCCCATGCTGAATCACGAAGCGCCAACACGCTTCGCGAGAGCGCCCGCTGTGACGCTGAAGCCGAACGACCAACTGCTCAAGCTTGTTTCCAGAGAGAACCTTGGCCTGAGCAGCAAGAGCCAAGGCCTCCGGACTCCAGCCCTGGGAGCCCTCGGAGGGTTGAGGGAGGTTTGCCATACACGCCTCGCGTTGGGATTGTTCTCAGGATAGGTTGGTTCGCGACCAATCCGGTCCAGAGTCTTGCCCTTGCCCAAGGCCGTAGAAAGAGAAATGCTTGTCTATCGCTTATCTTTCCTGAGACACCCGTTGCGAAGGAGCACCAGATCTTACTCGCGCAGGCCGGCACGATCTGAATTCGCGCTTGTGGATGCAAGCGACGGATGTGGACGCGATTCTCGGGCTGTCGAAGAGAGTCCCGGAATGGCTTGAGACGAGTCTGGCATCGTTTGACCTCGCATCGCAAGGAAAACCAGTTCGCAGGATGCGACATTCTTTCCGAACCTCGCTGCGATCTCGCGTGGACGTTCACTGACTTGGAGTTTTTCGCGGTACTGCGACGGTTCTGAACTTCGGCCTACTGCAGCAGAACTGCTCCGGCGCATCTCGCGCCAAAAGCGCAGCCGATTCAAATTCCCTCCGCCGGATTGTTCTGTCGAACCCTTCCTGTCTTCTGCTTCTTGAATTGCCAGCACCCACTCCCAAGTCAGCCGATGTCACTCAACGCCAATCAGGAGAACTCACATGAGACTACGTCGCAATCAGATCTGCCCGATCCACCGTTCTCAATCCTGCTGCGGCCGGGAAGCGATCCCAAAAACAAGAGGATCCAGACAGCTGGGCGTCCGACGAATCGAGGATGCCCAGCACCCAAGGGGATATCGCGAACTCCGCTCGAATGCGGAAATGCGGAAGCTGCTCGATAGAAAAATCGCCGTCCAGCGGGGAAAATGCGGCATCTGCGGCGCCGACTTCACGGATTATGGCGACATCGTGCCGGACCATATCAGCCCGCGCGGCATGGGAGGCTGTTGGAGAGACGATCACCCTGACAATATTCAGGCCGTCCACTGGTGGTGCAACGGAGAGAAGGGATCCGTGAGAATCTGAATCTCCTGAGTAAAGCCAGTGATCCGAAGTCCCATCGGAATTAGGCTGCGATTGCTGTCGGGGACCTTGAGCGGCCCGATAAGCT
>JBAWCO010000625.1:0-2138 GCA_049590315.1 Occallatibacter sp.
GAACTATAGTAAGCGGCAGTAAAGATTACTTAAGTTTGATTTGCCGCTGATCGGTATTCATGCAGTTAACGGGTCTATCGCGTTGGCCACGTTCAAAGCTGACCCTGCTTTCATAAACGCCTCAAACCACGGGAGATGAGCACATGGTTGAAGTTGCGGAATTGACAGAAAAACGTACTCTCCAGCAAAAGCTGGATCTGCTGGCCGAGGTTGCGGTAACGGTCGGCCTGGGCCTTCAGACCGGCCAGGAACTGGTCATGACTGCTTCTGTCGACACCATACCACTGGCGCGACGCATTACCGAACACGCGTATCGCGCCGGAGCCTCTCTGGTTACTACTCTCTATACAGACGACGAATCCACCCTTATGCGCTACCACTTCGCACCCGATTCCAGCTTCGATCACGCCGCCAAGTGGCTATACGACGGCATGGGCGCTGCCTTCAAAAGTGGAGCCGCACGCCTGGCCATCGCTGGCAGCAATCCGGCACTGCTTTCCAATGAAGATCCCGACAAAGTGGGCCGCGCCAATCGCGCTGTCTCAGAAGCTTATCGTCCGGCTCTCGAATTGATTACTCGCCACGCCATCAACTGGACCATCGTTGCCGGCGCCACTCCCGCCTGGGCCGCATTGATGTTCCCTGACGATGCGCCTGATATGGCGTTGGCTAAAGTGTGGGAGGCCATCTTCCAGACCTCGCGCATCAACACGCCTGACCCGGTGGCCGCGTGGAAGACGCATGACGCCGCGCTGCATCAGCGTGCTGCCTACCTGAATGAAAAGCGGTTCTCCTACCTGCAATATCGCGGCCCCGGCACCGACTTCCGTCTCGGCTTGGCCGACGATCATCTCTGGCTGGGCGGAGGCACCACTGCCGGCAATGGCTACTACTGCATCCCCAACATGCCCACGGAAGAGGTTTTCACCACGCCGCACAAAGATCGCGCCGATGGCACCGTCACCGCCACCAAGCCACTCTCCCATCAAGGCACCATGATTGAAGGCATTCAAGTGCGCTTTGAAAAAGGACGCATCGTTGAAGCGCGTGCAACCCGCGGACAGGAAGTGCTGCAGAGGCTGATCGACACCGACGACGGCGCGCGCCGCCTGGGCGAAGTCGCACTCGTTCCCCACTCCTCGCCCATCGCCGCCAGCGGCATGCTTTTCTTTCACACGCTGTTCTATGAGAATGCTGCCTCGCACATCGCTCTCGGTCAGGCTTACTCGTCCTGCCTGCGCGACGGAGACAAGCTCACTCCCGAGCAGCTAGCCGCCAAAGGCGCGAATGAAAGCCTGATCCACGTCGACTGGATGATCGGATCGGACAAGCTCGACATCGACGGCATCACCTCGACCGGCACAACCGAGCCCCTGATGCGCCAGGGCGAGTGGGTCTAACACGATTGCACAAATTGGCGCTCTATCAAGAGCCAAATGGCGTATACTAGCCATGGAGGTAAACCATGGCCACTCACACAGTCCCCGAAGTCCTGGGCGGAGAGCTCGTACTCGGTCGACCCATGAGCAAGGGTGGCGAATTGGCGGACGCAATCCGCGAAGGCCTCCCGGTCAAGTCGCTCTTCCTGCTCGCCGAGCGGCTAAATCTCCGCCAGGCGGAAATCTCCGAGAAGATCGGCATTCCCCGGCGCACGCTCACCCGGCGTCTCGCGCAGCACTCCCGCCTCACTGCGGCCGAGTCCGATCGCGCCGTCCGTCTCGCCCAGGTCTTTTCCAATGCTATTGAAACGCTGGGAGACGAGGAAAAAGCCTCTGCGTGGCTCAAGACGCCCAATCGCGCCCTCCGCGGAGGCCGTCCCCTCGACCAGTTGGACACCGATCCCGGCGTCCGCGAGGTGGAGAGCGTGCTCGGCCGCATCGCTTACGGCGTTTATAGCTGATGCTCGTCTGGCGACTCTGTCGTGAGCGCTACGCAGGCGAGGCATTTTCCGGCCACGGCGCTCGTCTTTACGGTGGCCGCTGGAACTCCGCCGGCACGCCCATGGTCTACGCATCTTCATCGCTGGCCCTGGCCGCCATCGAGCTCTTCGTTCACCTTGAACCGAACCAGCAGCCCGCCGATCTGGTCTCGATCGCCGCCGAGTTACCCGCAGGCGAACCAGCCCAACGCCTCGCGCC
>JBAWCO010000626.1:0-2843 GCA_049590315.1 Occallatibacter sp.
GTGCATATCTATGACTTTCAGCAGAAGACAGCCCGTCAGTTAAAAGTGTCCGACGGGCGTGTCACCGCGCTGGCAGTTCATCCATCGGGCAAGTTCTTTGCCACTGGCGGCTATCGCCAAGAGGTGCGCATCTGGAACCTGGACGGAACACTACAGGGAGAGAGCAGGTTTGAGGGGAAATCCAATCAGCCAGTTTTGCCAACCTCCTCTCTGACCTTTTCTCCTGATGGCGATAGCCTGGTCGTTGTCAATAACAATCCGGAGATGAGCCTGCAGATCTTCGATCTCAAAGCCCACCTTGTAGACACGCTGAAGGTGCCGAATGCTTATCCCGGACCCGCAATCGCTTTTTCCAAGTCGGGCAAGTGGCTGGCCGCAGGGGCACACAATAACATCTTCGTGTGGGACTGGCCCAACCGCAAGCTGGCGCACGTTTTCAAGGGACACAGCGAGTCGATAGAGGGGCTCAGCTTCATGCCGGATGTGGAACGCCTGGTCTCGGCCAGCCGTGACGCAACTACGCGAGTGTGGCGGATCGACAATGGCTACTCAATGGCGCTGTTGTCCCATGGCAGTGACTGGATCAACTACGCTCCGGACGGCTATTTCGATGCCTCTCACTATGGTGGTGATCTCGTTTCTATTACGCGAGGCATGGACACCTTTGGCATCGAACAATTTGCCTTGAAGCTCAATCGTCCGGATATCATTTTTAGCCGCATGGGAATCGGTACCCCGGAGTTTGTCGATCACCTTCATTCCCGATATCAACGTCGGCTGAATCTCAGTGGAGTTTCTCAGAGTGCTTCCGGGTTTTCTCTGGAGGCGCCCGAGGTTCATCTTCTCCAGGCCAAGCAGGATGGTAAGTTTGCTCAAATTGAGGCGAATTTCAGCGACCCTCATTTTCCACTCCTGAGTTATCAGATCTACGTAAATAATGTCCCCCTCTTTCCCGGACGAGGGAAGTCCATCACTGGGCTGAGCGCACAGACGAGTGATCGAATCGAGCTTGGAGAGGGAGAGAATAAGGTCGAGATCAGCGCCTTCAACAACCAGGGAGTCGAGGCTTTGCGCGCCCATTGGTCTGCAATCTATCGGGCCAATGCGAACGAGGGGAAAAGCGATCTCTACTACATCGGCTTTGGAATATCGCACTACCGGAATCCGGCGCTCAACCTCCGGTTCGCGCACAAAGATGTGTTGGATTTGAATACTGCCTTGCAGCGGTATAAGGGATCCTACCGAAATGTGATCACCAGAACCTACATCGACGACGCAGTTACTCCGGAAAACATCCTGAAAGCAGGGGAAGTATTGAAGAACGCCGGGGTGGACGATACCGTGGTCATTCTGGTTTCCGGGCATGGCGCCTACGATCTCTCCAAGGAAGCAACCTACTATTTCGGAACGTATGACCTCGATGTCCACAATTTGGCGGCAACTGCCGTGAGCTTCGATCAGATCGAATCTTTGCTGCGCGATATCGCCCCCCGGCACAAACTGCTGCTGCTTGACACTTGCGAATCTGGAGAAATGGACGAGGCCACCCGCGCCGAACTCCTGGCGAAGATCCGTGATAAGGGGCTGTCCGCCCGCACCAGCCCGCTCTTTCAACTGACACACGCCGGACAACCGAAGAGGGTCTTCCTCTATGAGCGGGACCGTTACATCTATAACGATCTGGCGCGGCGCACTGGGTCAATCGTCTTCTCGGCATCTCACGCAGGCGAACTGTCCATCGAATCGTCCAAGATTCAAAATGGAGTTTTTACCCACGCGATTCTTGAGGCGCTCGGTTCCAACCAGGCAGATACCGATCACGATGGGAAGATCTCCGTCGATGAACTGGAAGCATTTGTTACTTTGCAAGTGGGACTGCAAACCGGGGGATTGCAGAGACCGACAGTGGACCGCGATAACATCGATCAACGGTTCAGCTTCCCTCTGCTCCACTGACAAGATCCACTGTTCCCCTGCAGTTAAAATCGTCCATTCTCATTTTGGTGTGGGCATTTGGGGGTTTATCGGCAACGAACGATGGGTCCATGTTCGCGGTTGGGAAGACCAACTGTAGCTGTTCAGTTGGCGATATAGAGTTGAAAGGATGAATACGAGCGAATGTTGATTACTACGATGGTCGAGGAAATTGACTTCGACATTCCACATCCAGGAGAGACCAAGCAACGGCTCCCCGGTCTAGCCAAGGGTGTCAGATCCTCCACGGCGCGCCGCAACGTGGTCTGGATTTGTCAATTTTCCTCCGCGTTATTGGCAATGAGTGCGCTTGGATGGCCGGCTCAAGCTCAATCTCGCAGCCCGGTCGCGGACCCTTGCGACCTCGCGTCAGTTCCAGCTCTAACACTGCGGTGTGTATTGTTTGCTGGACATCTGTATGCCATCGCGGACGTAGACCTGCGATCAGAGGTAATAGCCGTTACGAGTGCGCTAGACTCCAAACAGCAAACGCTGTCGGTGATCGCGAGCACGTTTGCTAGTCACGGCGATAAACCACTTCTAGTCACGAATGCAGGAATTTACAGCGGCGACAACCACCCACTCGGCCTTCTGATTTCGCCTGAAGGCAGAGTGCAGGATGTGAACACGGACCGAGGTCAAGGCAATTTTTTTTGGGATAGCGCGATATTTCAAATCCTTGACGACAATACAGCTTCGATAGTCACCGCGCAGAGCTGGCATGACAGCCTGCACATCGTGGCGGCGACTCAGTCTGGACCGGAACTGGCGAAGGCCGGCCAAATCAATTCCAACCTTCCAAGCCAATCCAAGTCGGCCTATCGCAGGACCGCCGTCGGAATCGATCAAGCAGATACACATATTGTCCA
>JBAWCO010000627.1:0-2840 GCA_049590315.1 Occallatibacter sp.
CCCCAAAGCCACCTACGGGCAGCGCTAAATCTACAAGAAAGCGCCCTTCGATTCGGCGATTTCTACAGATTCTCAAACACCAAATGTCTGGACATTGTCTGTTTAAGCAATAAGCCGCATTTTCTCAAATGGCTACCAATTTCCATAGCCAAATCCCTTTCTTCGTAACCCCTCTACCATTTCTTGCATCATTTTTCAGAATGACTTGAAATTCCGTTGACTTCTCCCAAAACTTTGCGTCTCTATCTCGCGTATTCACAGCCGATTGCCGACGTTGGTTACAGCAGTACCTTGTGCGCCGCGCATGGCAGCCAACGTGCAACAATCGAACATGAATCGCGTCCGATTCAGAAGACGAACGAGCGCCGCCAATGGAATCGAACCTTTTCAACCGCTTACAGGCGACTTTGCTAGCTGTGGTCACAGCCGGCTTGTTTCTGCTGGCGGTTTTGAATCTTCGGCAGGAGAGTACCTTTCCACAGCCGGACGATGGCGTCTGGTGGCGCGAGGTTGCAGGCGGCCTGGAAGCTGAAAAGGTCTTGCCCGACATGCCCGGTCAACGCGCCGGCATCAAGGCTGATGATCTCCTCACCGGGGCCCAAGTTCTCCCCGACACGCCGGCTCAGCGTGCCGAAAGCTCAGCCCGCGAGAATCAGCCTGATCTGCTAACTCGGGATTTGCTCCCCGGCGTCAACCCGCTCTCCGTCGGCCCTGCCCCCCGCGCCGCCATTCCGCCCAAGGCCATCCTTCCGCAGGCCAGCTCCGCACCCATTACCAACGTGGCTGACCTCGAGCATGTTCTCTACGAAACCGGAATTTACGGCAAGGCAAGCTATGCCATCACCCGCCACGGCATCGCCCTGGATACGCCGGTAGTCGTCATTCCCGTGCCAAAAGATCGGGATTTGCCACTCGGCCTACGCATCATTGGGCTCATCTACCTGGCCATCGGCATCTATGTTCTTTTCCGCCGCTGGACTGCCCCGCGCGCAACCCATTTCTACCTCTTCTGCCTGGCCTCGTTTGCCCTCTATGCCCTCAAGTTCACTGGCAAGCTGGATCCTTTGGATTGGACCGTTTTCTGGTGCAATGTTTTCGCCGAGTCCCTGCAGCCCGCGCTCTTCCTGCATTTTGCCCTCAGCTTTCCTGAGGAGCGGCTCAAGAACTTTCGCCGCCACTGGCTCTTGCCTCTGGTCTACGCGCCCGGCGCTGGCCTCCTCGGCCTCTGGCTCTGGTGCATTGAAACGCGTCAGGCCACTGGCCTGCTCCTGCATCGTCTTGACCAGACCGCGACCGGCTACGAAGCATTCTTCTACCTCCTCGCCGCCGCTCTCTTTGTGCGCAGTTACAGCCTCGCTAACACCCCATTGCAGCGCCAGCAGTTGAAGTGGCTCACGCGCGGCGCCTGGCTCGCGATCGGACCATTCACGGTTTACGCCCTGCTGTTTCTCTTTGACGTCCACATGCCCGCCTTGCTCATGGATCTGGCGGGCTTTTCCATCGTCTTTCTGCCGCTCACCTTCAGTTGGGCCATCGTCCGCTACCGTTTGATGGACACCGATCTCATCTTCAAGCGTGGTGTGGCTTACACCCTGGCCACCGGCTTGATCCTCGGTGCCTCCTACGGCGCCATCGCCGTCATTGCGGTACTGGCACACAATGGTTTGCCCGCAGCAGTACGCGAGTGGGGCCTCGGCTTCGCCATCGTCCTGTTGGCCGCCGTCTTCGACCCCCTCAAGAGGCGCATCCAGGGTTGGGTTGACAAAGCTTTTGACCGTCATCGCTACGACTACCGCAAGGCGCTCGTCGAATTCGGCCGGGGACTCAGCTCTGAAACCAACCTCGGTGCCCTGCTTGAATCCATCGTCGAGCGGCTTCCGCGCGCTTTGCTGGTAGCCCGCGTCGCAGTTTTTCTGTCGCAAGACTCCAACCTCGACTCGTCTTACAGTTCGGGAGAGTCCGCGGGCCTCCGCCTCGCCGCCTCCCACGGTCTCCCGTCCGACGCGCGTACCGGACGCCATCACCTCTCTCTCGGCTTCCTTGACTTCGACCATGCCTCTGACCACTCGCACATCTTCCTTGAAAATGCACAAGCCGCCCTGCATTTACCTCAAGACCAGCAGCGCACCGCCGCTCTTCTCGACCTGAACTACTATCTCCCCTGCCGCGTTCAGGATGGTTCAACAACGCGCACCATCGCGGTCATCGGCCTGGGCCGCACCATCGGCGGCGACTTCCTCTCCAGCGAGGATGTCGAACTCCTCGAGTCCCTGGCCAGCTACATCGGCATCGCCCTCCAGAATGCCAGTCTCTACTCCCGCCTTCAGGACAAAATCAGCGAGTTCGAGCGCCTCAAGGAGTTCAACGAGAACATCGTCGAATCCATCAATGTCGGTATCCTCGCCCTCGATCTCGACGATCGCGTCGAAAGCTGGAACGCGCAGATGGAAGCCATGTACGCCCTCAGCCGCGCTGAGGCCCTCGGCCAGCCGCTTCGTTCCGTCTTCCCGTCCGAGTTTGTTGACGCCTTAGATGGCTTCCGCAATGAGCCCGGCGTCCATCACCTCTATAAGTTCCGCCTCACCACTCGCGCCGGAGAGCAGCGAACCGCCAACATCGCCATCGCTCCACTGCTCTCGCGCAATTTCGTCTCCGTCGGCCGCATCATCCTGGTCGACGACATCACCGAGCGCGTCTCCCTTGAAGCCCAGCTCGCGCAGGCAGACAAGCTCAGTTCCATCGGCCTGCTCGCCGCCGGAGTAGCCCATGAAATCAACACTCCGCTGGCCGTCATCTCTTCCTACGCGCAGATGCTTTCAAAGCAATTGAAGGCCGACACC
>JBAWCO010000628.1:0-3882 GCA_049590315.1 Occallatibacter sp.
ATGAAGTAGCGGTCGTGGGAGACGAAAACGACAGTGCCGGAGAAGGCGGCGATGGCTTCGAGGAGCACGTCTTTGGCGCGCATGTCGAGGTGGTTGGTGGGCTCGTCGAGGAGCAGGAAATTTGAAGGCGAGACGAGAATGCGGGCGAGGGCGAAGCGGTTGCGCTCACCGCCGGAGAGAACGCCGAGCGGCTTGAAGACGTCGTCGCCGCGAAAGAGAAAACAGCCGAGGAGCGAACGGAGCTCGACTTCTGGGACTTTGAGGGCGGCGCGGCTGATGTCGTCGAGCATACGGGCGTCGCCGTTGAGGACCTTGTATTGGTCTTGCGCGAAGTACTCGCTGATGACGTTGTGACCGAGCTTGACGTGGCCGGAGGTGGGGATCTCGTCGCCGGTAAGCAACTTGATGAGCGTGGATTTGCCGGCACCGTTGACGCCGACGAGGGCAACGCGGTCTCCACGCTCGATGGTGAAGTTCACGTTGTTGAGGACTTGCTTGGGGCCGTAGCTCTTGGATAGGTTCTCCGCTTCAACAACCGTGCGTCCGGAGGGCGGCGGCTGGGGAAACTTGAAGTGGATGATTGGCTCTTCTTCAGGAATCTCGATGCGCTCGATTTTTTCCAGCTCCTTGATGCGGGACTGGACTTGCTTGGCCTTGGTGGCCTGGGCGCGGAAGCGGTTGATGAAGGCTTCAAGGTGCTCGATCTGGATGCGCTGATTGCGGTAGGCGGACTCTAGCTGCGTGCGACGCTCATCTTTCTGGCTGAGGTACTTGGTGTAATTGCCCTGATAGATGCTGAGGCGCTTGTTCCAGATTTCGACCGTGCGGTCAATGGTGACGTCGAGAAAATAGCGGTCGTGCGAGATGAGGATGTAGCCGAAGGGATAATTGCGGAGATAATCCTCAAGCCAGTTGCGGGTTTCAAGATCGAGGTGGTTGGTGGGCTCGTCGAGCAGCAGGAGATTGGGTTTGGCGAGGAGCAGTTTGGCAAGCGCGATGCGCATTTGCCAGCCGCCGCTGAACTCGTCAGTCTGGCGGGCCCAGTCTTCTTTGCCGAAGCCGAGACCGGTGAGGACGCCGCCCACCTGTGCATCGAGAGCATAGCCGTCGAGTGTGTGAAAGCGCTCCTGGAGCATGGAAAAGCGCTCGGCGGCGGACTCGTACTCGGGGCCGGCGTGGTCGAGGACGGCGAGCTGGCCGGCGAGATGCTCGATTTCGCGTTCGATGTCGCGGAGTTCGTCGAAAACGGTGAGGCACTCTTCGAAAACGGTGCGGCCAGTGAGGCGCAGGCCTTCCTGGGGCAGGTAGCCGATGCTCATGCCACGGGTTTGCTGAAGAGAGCCGTAGTCGAGGGATTCGAGGCCGGCGAGGACTTTCATCAGCGTGGATTTGCCGGTGCCATTGGCGCCGACCAGCGCTGTCTTCTCGCGCGCACGGATGAGCCAGTTGGCTTCAAGGAAGAGAACGCGGGGGCCGAACCGCTTGCCGGCATTTTGGAGGGAGAGCATCAGTTTCTATTTTCGCAGAAGGACAGGAGAGCTGCGGATGTGCGAAGACCAGGCCTAAAGGCCGATTCGAATTCCCGACATTTCAGGGGGTTGAAACCCCCTGCTCCCTCCGAAGGTTTTGCAATGCAAATCGGCGATTGTTAGCGCAGATGGCGACGGACTTCAGGGCGGACAAGGTAGAGGAAGAAGACGAGGTTGAGCAGGCTCTGTACCAGGGCGGGCGCTTGATGCTCGGCGGAGAAGATCCAGAGGTTATAGATGACCAGAAGAAGAACCGCGGACAGTGCGAGCGACCAAGCCCAGCGAAACAGCCTGAGAAGCCCGGCGCTGGCAGCGATGAAAGTTACGGAGAAGAGGAGAAATAGTGGCGGATAGTGACGTCCGCCGACGACACCGAAGATGATGACTGCGGCTAGCACTAATAAGTACAGGCCGATGGCGGCCAGACCGGGAAGGGGGAGCAACTGCTTTGGCGATGGGGTGGCCTGGGATTCGGCTGGCTCAACGTCAGAATCTGGTTCGCCGTTTGGGGCTTCGGTGGTCATAACGTGTGCAGATAGGCGAGGAGGTCGCTGAGCTGATCGTCAGGGAGCGGGGTGGCGGGCATGTTATTGCGGCCATGGAGGATGACGTATGTGAGGCGCTCGTCCGTGGGCGGTGCACCGGAGGGCATGGCTTTGATCTTGGTGATGGCTTGCAGGCCGGGGCCGTTGAGCGGATGCGTGTCGTTGGGGCGGTGGCATTTGGCGCACTTCAGGTGATAGACCTGGGCGCCTCTTCCTTCTTCGACGGTCCACAGAGCCTCGGGCTTGGAAGGGGGCAAGGAGCGGCAACCGGCCAGGACCGCTGGCAGGATTGCGGCCAGAATGACGGCCGCCGGCAACAAGGCTAGGTAAGAGAAGCGGAAACGGGTGCGCATCTGGCTCTGATGATACAGGGTTACTTGATGCTGGGTTACTGGGCTGCGGCAATGGCTTCGGCGATACGGTCGACGGCGTGGGATTCGGCATCGCTTCCGGGCAGGTGGCCATTGACCATGATGGAGAATGCTAACGTTTTGCCGCTGGCTGTGGTGAGGTATCCGGAAAGGGCGTTGACCTCGCTGAGTGTGCCCGTTTTCGCCCAGAGGTGCGCCTTCAAGGGGGATTCCCTGAATCGCCCGGCGAGTGTGCCGTCAACGCCGGCGATGGGGAAGGAGTCGCGCCAGGATTGTCCCCAGGGCTGGTGGGAGGCGTAGGCAAGGAGCCGGGTGAGAGCGCGCGGGGCGATGCGGTCGTTGGCGCTCATTCCGGAGCCGTCGTAGAGGAAGAAGTCTGCATCGTCGACACCCGCGCTGAGAAGAAACTGGCGAACGACGCGCGCGCCTTGCTCGAAACTGCCGTCGGAGCCCTCGATTTTGCCGAGCATCCGTAAGATCAACTCAGCATGGAGATTCTGGCTGATCTTGTTGGTGACCACGAGGTCTTCAATGATGGGGTGAGAGGCGTGGGTGGCCAGAATTTTGCGGTCTTCGAGTGGGGCGGCGAGGGTGGTGACGACGACCGGGGTGAAGTTGAGCGGCTTGATGCGCTCGGCGGCAAAGTCACCGGTGCCGTTGGGGTATCTGTGTCGCGTGGCGGGCGCGCCGACAACTTTGACGCCGCGCTGGAGGAGCGCCTGGTCGAAGGCGGCGGCGGCGAAATCCGCTGGGTCTTCAATGGCGAGCGAGGCCTGCATCCCTTGCGGCGGGACTGTGCCCCAGGCGCGCACCAGCATGGCGCCGGGCGGGCGGTCGAGGCCGGGGTGGTAGGGCTGGTTGGCGGGAACTGGTGTCGCGGTGTTGTCGAGGGTGTAGTAGTCGACCGACGGGTTCCAGGTGGCGGCGGTTGCGTCGGGCTTGGCTGGGTCGGGCGCGATGGTGAGCTGGATGGAGTTGTCATTGAAGCTCAGGGCGGAGACGGGCGCGCCGTCGGGCCACTGCAGGTCGTCCCAGGCCCAGTCTGAACCATAAGGCTCGTGGAGGAAGAGGCTGTCGTCGCCCACAATGCTGCCCTCGACCGTACGGACGCCGGACTGCTCGACTTGCTGGGCGAGCAGATTCAGGATGTCCATAGCCTTGGGCGGAATTTCCGGCTCGACGGGCGAAGATGATGCAGGAGAAGGAGTTGCGGTCGCGGCGGGGGGCGGAACGTAGGGGAAGCGGCGCGGGCTCAGGGTCGGGTCCCCTCCTCCGAGTAGCAGCAGGTCGCCGTGCAGTGTGCCGTCGGAATCGACTTCACCGCCGGCTACGGCGTAGGTGGTCCAGGTGAGGATGTTGACGGGCAGAAGCGCGTAGGCCGCGGCGGTGGTGGTGAGCTTCACGTTGGAAGCGGGGACGAAGAGACGGCCTTCATTG
>JBAWCO010000629.1:0-12148 GCA_049590315.1 Occallatibacter sp.
GGAGGAGTTTTCGATGCGATTTACACGGTTGCAGTATGCAGCGCTCGCGTTGAGCCTGTTGACCATAACCGGATTAGTGGCGAATACCACGGCGCCGGTTGCCTACGCTCAATCAAACATCTCAGGCGACATTGTCGGCACGGTGACGGACTCGTCGGGCGCGGTGGTAACGAATGCCACAGTGACCCTCAAGAGCCAGGATACCGGAGCCAGCAGCGTGACGGTCACCAGCGGCACCGGCTCCTATCGGTTCCCACTCTTGAAGCCTGGAACCTATAAGGTCACGGCCACGGAAGCGGGGTTCCAGTCTTCGGTTTTGACGGTCACCGTCGCTTCCGGTCAGATTTCTCAAGGCGACATTGGGTTGACCATAGGTAAAGCTTCACAGGTTATCGTGGTTTCGGAAACGGAGCCCCTGCTGCACACTGACAGCGCGCAGTTGAGCACCAGTTTCGAGATGGAAGAAGTTCAGAGCTTGCCGAACCCAGGCAACGATCTGACCTTTGTGGCGCAGACGGCGCCGGGTGCGGTCATGAACACTCAAAGCGGCTACGGTAACTTTTCCGTATTTGGTCTGCCGGGCACCTCAAACACCTTCACCGTGAACGGCGGTTATGAGAATGATCCATATCTGAATGTCAACAACTCTGGCGCCACAAACCTGTTGCTGGGCAACAACGACATTAGCGAAGTCAGCGTTACTACGAACGCGTACGATGCCAGTTTCGGCGGCTTGGGTGGAGCTCAAGTAAACGAAATCAGCCGTTCGGGATCCCAAAAGTACCACGGGAACGCCACCTATTGGTGGAATGGCAGCGCGATGAACGCAAACAGCTGGTTTAACAAGAATTCCGATGTCCCGCGCAACTTCGACAACGTGAATCAATGGGCTGCTGCCGCGGGCGGTCCACTGTATAAGCAGAGGACTTTCTTCTTTTACAACTACGAAGGTCTCCGCGTGGTGCTTCCCACTGGTGCGACCGTGTTTGCACCCAGCGCCCAGTACGAGGCGACTGCCATGGCCAATGCGACCGCCCTTGGGGAGGGCGCTGTCTACAGCAAGATCTTCAATGTCTATAACAACGCGCCGGGATATAAAAGTGCAACGCCGTACGATGACAGCGCCCTCACTGCAAACGGTTTGCCAAGCGGCAATTTTGTCAGTTTCCGAGGAACCGCCGGCAACTTCACCCATGAATATATGATGAGCGGCCGTATCGACCAGATCCTGTCCTCGAAGGACAATCTGTACGGCCACTTCAAGCTGGACAAAGGCCTGCAGGCGACTTTTACCAGCCTTCTGGATCCAAATGAAGACGTCGACAGCGCTCAGCCGCAGTACGAAGGCCAGTTGAATGAGACGCACGTCCTCAACTCCAGCACAACAAACCAGTTTCTATTTGCTGCCACCTACTATCGTGCCATCTTCTCCAATGCCAATCAGGCGAAGGACAATGCGGTTTACCCCGCCAGCCTTGTGTTCCTTGGCGGGGTTCTCGGCAATTCCAGTGGAGCCAGCTACGCAGGATGGGTGGGCGGTGAGAACTTCGACTTTCCGCAAGGTCGAAATGTAACAGGCTACCAATTCCAGGACGATTTCAGCTGGACCCGCAGCCGCCATTCAGTCAAAGTCGGTTGGACAATGAGAAGGGACGATGTCACGGACTACAGCCCCTCGGTTCGTGCAATCACTCCTGAGGCTTATTCGACGGACGCGGCTTTCGAAAGTGGATACCTCACTCGTTACCGCCAAAGCTTCCCAACCCGCCCCAATCAGCCAGTTGCCCTTTATACAATGGGTTGGTACGTCCAGGATCAGTGGAAGGTATTGCCACAACTCACGATCACGGCCGGCTTGCGTTTTGAGCACGATTCCAATCCGATCTGTGTGACAGATTGCTTCGTCGACTTGTCGTCAGACTTCTTCAGCCTGGCCGCCTCCGCAACTGCGGCAACGCCTTATAACAAGCAGATCGTCACCGGCCGGCACCAGGCCTTTGACCATCTCCAGATGCTGGCGTACGAGCCGCGCGTTGGCTTCGCCTACCAGCCATCAGGGGCAGGTTCCAAAACCACGATTCGTGGCGGATTTGGCCTCTTTGCCGATAGCTTTCCAGCTCAAATCGCCGGCAGTCTCTTGAACAACGCCCCCAACAATGTGCAGTTTTACCTCCGTGGCAATTACTTGGTCGATACGAAATTGCCGGGCAGCGGCGCAGCGGCTGTAGCCAGTTCGGATGCAGCTTTCGTGGCCGGGTTCAAGAGCGGAGCGAACTTGACTTCACTTTCGGCAAGTGTACCGGGTTTCAATCCACCCGCCTTCACCACCGCCGCACGGAACATCAAGTACCCTAGCTACGAAGAATGGAGCCTGGCCATCGAGCGGCAGATTCCCTATCAGGTAGTTGTTTCGGCGAGCTATGTCGGGAATCATGGCTATCAGGAAGCGGTCGTGGACGGCGGAGCCAACGCGTATGGCTTCGGCTCACTTCCGGCAAACGCGCCAACCAGTAATTTCGGCCAGGTAAACCATGTATACAGCGGCGCTAGTTCTAACTACAACGGTTTGATCTTTTCCGCAGCGCGTCGGAGTAAGGTCCTGTCGATGCAGGCCAACTATGCTTACAGCCACTCACTCGATGAGATCTCAAATGGCGGCTTCGATGCGTTTGGCTTGAATCCGACCAATCCCTTTAACCCGTATGCGCTGAGCCAGAACTACGGCAACTCCGACTACGACGTTCGCCACTACGTCAGCGGCAGTTATGTCATCAATGTTCCCCACTTTGGCGGCCCCAAGGTATTGACGGATGGTTGGCTTTTCGCGGGGACAGTGTTCCACAGCACCGGACTGCCTTACAGCTATATCGATTCCAATGGTTCACCAGCAAACTACTCCGGTTCCGTCCTCGCCATGCAGACGCAAGGAGGCGGATTCGACACGCACTGCGGGGGCGATCAGCACGCGGGTGTGAACGCAGTTCCTTGTGACTCATCCAACTTCTTCGCCCCCACGACGGGATTCGGCCAGCAGCGTCGCAATCAGCTCTCTGGACCGAACTACACCGATTCCGATCTCGATGTTGCGAAAGCATTCCAGATTCCGAAATGGGAGTCCGCAAACTTGAAGCTTGGAGTCCAGTTCTTCAACGTATTCAATCACCCCAACTTCGCCCAGCCAGGGAATGATGTAGAGGGCGGAGCCGGAACCATTAATGGCTCTGTCAACCCGCCGACCTCCATCCTGGGTTCCTTCCTGGGTGGCGATGCATCACCCCGTCTGATTCAGTTGAAGGCAAACTTCACCTTCTAACCGTCTACAACCTGGTAATGATAAAAAGGGCGCCCGCGGGCGCCCTTTATCGTCTGCAAACAGGAAGTGGGTCCAAGCGACACGCCTCTATCTTGCTTGAAAAGCGATCAACGAAACGATATTTGCGGAAAGGCGCACTCAGGCCGGATGGCGCACGGCCGGCTTCTTCGCAACAGTCTTTTTGTGCGCAGCCTTCTTCGCCGGCAATTTGGATGATCCCCGCTTCGACGGAGCGGCCTTGATGGCAGCTGCGGTCTTCTTTACAGCCTTCTTTGGCTTGGGAGGCTCCGCGGCCTTGCGGAACGCCGGCTCAGCTTTGGCGGCAGCTTTGCCGCGGGCCTCGCGGGTTTTCGCGGCGAGCGCGGTCTTCAGCTCGGCGTCAAACTCGGCAGGAGTCAGCGGCCGCGCGGACTTGCGCAGCCTCTCGATGTCATAGAAGGCGCGACGTTCGGCTAGAAATACGTGCACCACAAAGTCCACGTAATCCAGCAAAACCCATCCACCTTGCCGTCGCCCTTCCACCGAGTTCGGATAAACCCCAAACTCCTTCTTCAGGCGATGCTCGATTTCGTCCGCGATAGCGACAGCCTGGCGATCATTAGTTGCTGAGGTAACCAGGAAGAAGTCAGACAATCCGGAGTCAATGGGATCCAATTCGAGGATGCGGGTGTCTTCACCCTTTTTGTCTTCACAGGCCTGGGCTGCGGCTTGTACGAGGATGCGGGTTTGCGCTTGCGCTTGCGTCGATGTCATTCGGTAAAAAAGCTCTCCAAAACCAATCGTAGACCCTCGCTGGGGTCGGGGCAAGTTGCGCCCTATTGGTAAAGGCCGTGGGCGTGGATGTACTCGAACACCGCCTCGGGCAGAAGTGGACGGTCGGCTGCCTGCGCGCTCGCGGCAGGTTCAACTCGTTCGCGACTCTGGTCTCGAACCTGTTCGCGAATCTGCGACGCACTGATCTCCACATGAAGACCCGGAAGCAGGTAGAGAGGAGCCGCATCCCCTGCGGCATTGCGGAGCGTGAAGGATCGGACCTCGATATCGGAGTGAGGTATCTCCTCCCCGGAAGCAGACTCAATTTCCAATCCAGGTGGGAGTGCCGTCCTGAGGCCGGCAATCCACTGTTCCGGTCTTTGACCGGGGCGCGAGGCGACAATCAGCGTCGCGACGAACGGAATCTCCGCCGACCGATGCCATTGGCGTAACCCAAAAAACGAATCGGCGCCCATGAGACAGAACAAAGCCCCATCCGACGGCAGTTGTGCTCGTAGTGCCTGGAGTGTCTCCAAGGTAAAGTTGGGCATTCCCGCGGGCTTTGGGGAATCGGCGAGCGAGACCGCGAAGCCCGGCTCGGTGCCAATTGCCAAGCGGGTCATGGCAAGGCGATCCCCGAAGCTGGCGGTGGATCCCTGCGGCTTGAGGGGCTGTGCACCCACCGGGGCCAAGATCACCGTATCCAGCGCGAGTGCGGTACGAGCAGCACGGGCAACAGCCAGATGGCCCAGGTGCGGTGGGTCAAAACTTCCGCCGAAGAAGGCGATCCGCTTTCCATGCACCGGTGGTTGACCCAGCTCCATGTGTTCATCGTACCCTGCATTGGCTCTGGTAGCATGTGTCTCATTGAGATGCGATTCTTGATTGTTTTGCTGGCTTTGGCAGGCGTAGTCGTCTCCGCATTGGCGTTACGAGTTCACTACGACACGGGAACGGAACCGTGCTCGATCAACGAGAAGTGGGACTGCGGCATCGTGAATCACAGTCCGTTTGCCGAAATCGCGCACGTACCGGTTGGGGCGATCGGCGTAGCGGGCTACCTGGTGCTGGCAGTTCTCGCACTGGCGCGACGGCGGGCATGGCTGGCTGGGCTGGCAGTGGTCGCATTCGGATTCGCGCTGTATCTGAGCAACATCGAAAGGTCAGTCCTCCAGGTCTGGTGTCTATATTGCGTGATTTCGCAGGGGATCATCGCGCTATTGATGCTGCTGAGCCTGGGATGGCTGGGCGCAGCGATGAGGTCCAAGCGGCGCACGCAAAGCCGACGATGAACTGCAGGCGGACGGGCCGGAGTCTCCGCCTCGTGCAGCGCTGATAAAATTGAACTGAAACCATGTTCAAAGAAAGATACGCGCGCTGGATGTATGAGTGGGAGACGCGGCTGACCATGCGTGATGAAAATCGCGTGGTGCGGCCGCTGGAGTGGGGATTCGAGTGGATCGAGCCGTTTCTTCAGTCTCACGGTTTCGCGTCCGCGATTCCGGGCCCTGAAGTTGTGCGCGACCCTGCAGCCGCTGAGGCGGCCATGGTACGCATCAACCAACTCCTCATTCGCCATAGTGATTCCTTTTTCGGCTACGAGCGGCCAACCGATTTTCGGCTCGAGGAGCGCCACCCGCAGCTTTATCCCACCAATGTGCGGCCCGAAACCCTGGCTCAGGATGCAGCTATCCGCCAGCAGGCAGCCGAAGGCAAGCTGGCGACTGCGCAATATCTGCGCTTCACCTCCCCGGAGCGGACGCCCTACCCGGAAAACGATCAGGTAAATGCGCGCTGGTATCCCGCTCCCGAGCACAAGGACCCAAAGAGGCCAAAGCAGGCTATTGTAGTGCTGCCGCAGTGGAATTCAGACGGATTCAGCCACAACTCGCTGTGCGCCATCTTCAACCGCATGGGCATCTCCGCGCTACGGCTCTCCATGCCTTACCACGACATTCGGCGGCCAGCCGAACTCGAGCGGTCCGACTACTCGGTCAGCGCGAATATTGGCCGGACCCTGTCGGCTTGCCGCCAGGCTGTGGTCGACATCCGCTGCTGCATCGACTGGCTTGAGGCGCAGGGCTACGAGCATTTCGGTGTGCTGGGAACGAGCCTGGGCTCCTGCTACGCATTTCTCGCCAGTACGCATGACCCGCGCATCCGCGTGAATGCATTCAATCATGCTTCCACTGCGTTTGGAGACGTGACCTGGGCAGGCCAAAGTACCCGGCACGTGAAGCAGGCTCTCGAAGAGGCTGGGCTGACGCAGGACCGTGTCCGCGAGTTATGGGCGGCTGCAAGTCCCTGCTACTACTACCCAAAATTTGCTGGGCCGGAAGCCGGCGGACTAGGGAAGAAAGTGCTCCTGGTCTACGCGAACTACGACCTCACATTTCCCAAGGAATACTCGCTCCAGGTCGTCGATGCCTTCCGCCACTACAAACTCGACTTCGAGCCGCGCGTACTGCCCTGCGGCCACTACACCACCGGCGAAACTCCCTACAAATTCATCGACGGTTGGTACATGGGGTGGTTTATCTACCGCGCTTACAAGGCGCTGCGGGAAGCGAAGGCAGCGGGATTGAGCGCGGCTTCTCTACGCCCAAGCGAGGCAGAAGAGGAAGCAGTCTCGCGCTAGTGAGCTGCTGACAGATCCAGTCGAAGAAGCTTCGCAGGGTCAAGATACGCTCCCTGCCAGCGGACAGCCCAGTGCAGATGGGGTCCGGTCACACGTCCGGTGGCCCCGCTCAGGCCGAGACGATCCCCTGTCGCCACGCTCTGACCTTCCTTCACATCAATCCGGCTCAGGTGCATGGAGACAGTAAACAAGCCTTGTCCGTGGTCGATGATGACGCAGTTGCCCTCGTAGTAAAGCAGGCGAGCCAGCACCACAACCCCGCTATTCCCAGCTCGCACCGGCGTGCCAGTTGCTGCGCGAAAATCCATCCCCTTGTGAATGCTTGCCAGCTTGCCGTTGAAGATGCGACGCGTTCCAAAGCTGTCAGTGGGAGGTGCGGTGACCGGCGCGCGAAAGCTCCCGGTCCAAAGCGGCTCAGACGCGCTTGAAGCGAAAACCTTCGCCTTCAGATTACCTTCCGCCGCGATCTGTTTAAGGGCCTCAGGGTCTGGCTCGACAAACTTCGGCGGTACAGTAAGCGAGCCGGTACGGTAATGAGCTGGATGAATCTCAACGGTGCGGCCCAGATCGCGAGCACTACCGTCATTGAGCCGCAAGCTGATTCGAAGCGTAGATGGACCCGCAGGAGCCTCCACGTCCACGCCGGCAAGCGCACACCACGCGTGACCGCTGCGATCACGAAAGAACTCGAGCTTACGGCCGAGCCAATCTCCGTCAGGTGTTGCGGCGTCGCCAGCTTCAACCCGAATAAGAACCGGGGCTCCAGCTTCAACCAAGGCAGGCGTAAGGGAAACAGCCGAAGGCTGAGCGCGAATGAGGCCGGGCGCCAGCGAGAGCGCACAAAGAACAATCGTGAAACACCGGCTGGCCGAGTAGGTATTGAGAGATCGCATTGCTGAAGACGATACGCGACTTTAGACTAACGCGGGTGGGCGGCCAGCCACTTGTCGACTCGTTCCTGGACTTCGGCCAGCTCGTCCGCCGTGATGTGCTCACCGCTCATCTGGCGGTAGGTTGCGTATTTTTCCTGATTCGGCCCCTTCACTCGCGCGGCGAGATCGAACCAGTAATAAGCATCGGGATAACTTTGCGGAACACCCTGGCCCATGTTGTACAGGACGCCAAGCGTGGCCTGTGCAGTGGCGTCTCCTTGTTCAGCGGCTTTGCGATACCACACTGCCGCTTGTTGCATATCGCGCTGGACGCCCTTACCGTCCCGATAGACTGCCGCCAGACGCAACTGGCCGGGCAGAGAGCCTTGCTCAGCGGCTTTGCGGTACCATGCCGCCGCCGTCTTGTTGCAGTCGGCTAGCTGCCTGGCGCTGAGTTGAACGCCGCCTCCTGTCGCGCAGCTGTTGTCTCCCATCTGCATTTGGGCTGCGGCGTCGCCACCGTTCGCCTTGGCCAGAACCGCCGGATCGATAGCCGCTGCCTGGGGGCCGGCGGCCTGCGCCCACGCAGTGGCGAGCGAGGTTAAAAACATCATGGTGAGCGCAACGGGCTTCGAGTGCATTCTCATAAGCTCCTCGACCAGCTAGGAAATGGATGGTGATTCCAGTTTAATGGGTTGCAACAGTTTGATGAAGCGGCCGAAAGATGAAACCCGAGACGGGGTCACGTTCCGGTCCCAAATCGAGGAATCGGGCGGATCTTTCGCCTGTGAACGGACCCCGGAAGAGGCTAAAATTCAAAGTATGACTGACCGCATGTCTCTGACCCTTGCCCAGGCCGACCCCGATGTAGCCGCTGCTGTTGACCAGGAAACCCTCCGCCAGCACGAAGGGCTGGAGATGATAGCGAGCGAGAATTTCGTTTCGGAGGCCGTACTCGAAGCGGCCGGCTCAATCTTTACCAATAAGTACGCCGAGGGCTACCCGGGGCGGCGCTACTACGGCGGTTGCGAGTATGCCGATGTGGTTGAGAATCTGGCGCGTGATCGCGCGAAGCAAATCTTCGGCGCCGAATACGCCAACGTGCAGCCGCATTCCGGCTCGCAGGCCAATGCGTCGGCCTATGCGGCCGTAGCTAAGGCGGGGGATACGATTCTGGGACTCGATCTGGCCCATGGCGGACATCTGACCCACGGCCACAAGATGAGCTTCAGCGGCAAACTTTATCGGCCCACCTTTTACCAGGTGCGGCGCGACACGGAACTGATCGATTACGACGAGCTGGAAACCATTGCCGAGCGCGAGCGGCCCAAGATCATCATCGGTGGCGGCAGCGCCTATCCGCGTCTGTGGGATTTTGCGCGCATGCGGCAGATTGCCGATAAAGTGGGCGCGATCTATGTCTTCGACATGGCGCACATTGCAGGTCTTGTGGCCGGAGGCGCCCATCCTTCCCCTGTGCCCCACGCGCACATCACCACCACAACAACTCACAAGACGCTGCGCGGTCCGCGGGCAGGGCTGATTCTTTGCGGCAAAGATTTTCAAATGGGCGAAAAACCGGAGCAGACCATCGGCAAGGATATCGACAAGGCAGTCTTCCCCGGCCAGCAGGGCGGGCCACTGATGCATATCGTCGCCGCCAAAGCTGTGGCCTTTGCGGAAGCGTTGCGGCCCGAATTCCGCGCATACGCGGCACAGACTGTTGCCAATGCCAAGGTGCTTGCGGCCGGCCTGCACGAAGCCGGTTTCCGCATCATCTCCGGCGGCACAGACAACCACCTGATGTTGGTCGATGTCTTCGCCAAGGGAATCCTCGGCTCCGAAGCCGAACTGGCACTGGGCAAGGCTGGGATCACCGTGAACAAGAACTCCATCCCCTACGACACCAATCCGCCGCTCAAGCCATCCGGCATCCGCGTGGGTACCCCGGCGCTTACCACGCGCGGCATGAAGGAGCCGGAGATGCGGCTGATTGCGGTGTGGATTGCGAAGGCTCTGGACCAGCGCAACGACGATGCGGCTCTGGAACGGATACGCCTGGAAGTCGCCGAGCTGGCCAACCAGTTCCCGCTCTACGCATGGCGACGGACACCAGTGGCCGTCGAGGCCTAGCGCGGCCAGACGCAGCTAATTCGAAATCCAATTGACTTCCCGATTGCAACCGGGGAGAATCGTCGCGTCGCAACTTGGGATGCGGGATCGGGTTGCATCTATTGTTGTTGGGATGACCCACCAATGGGAAAAGGCAGCAACAAAAAGCCGTTCTCCCTGCGGGCATCCGGAGGAAAGTATGAAAGCCACTCAGATTGCATTTGCTACATTGCTTGTTCTGGCAGTTCCGGCGTTCGCACAGCACGAAAAAACTGGCGGAGGGCATCTACCACCCGTTCCCCGAAGTGGGCCCCCACCAGTGAGGAATGCACCGCATCCGGTGGAACCGAATCGCAACTTCAGTGACAAATCAGGCCACCCCAACGCTCCACACGTAGATGGAAAGACATGGGTAGGACACGACACCGGTAGAGACGATGCTCGATATCATGTGGATCGCCCATGGGAGCATGGACGGTTCACCGGTGGGTTTGGGCGAAGCCATCAATGGCATCTGGCCGGCGGCGGCCCCAGCCGCTTCTGGTTCAACGGTTGGTATTGGGACGTCGCTGCGGCTGACCTGGCGTACTGTGACGGATGGCTTTGGGATTCCGATGACATCGTGATCTATGAGGACCCGGATCACGAAGGTTGGTACCTGGCCTACAACGTGCGCCTCGGTACCTATGTGCATGTCGAGTACATGGGGACATAGCTTCCCACCTTGGCAGAATCGATTGAGCCGACGAAAAGGGGACAGGCCGCTGGGCTTGTCCCCTTCTCTCTTGCGGGAGATAGCTGGGCTGCGTAGCCCCAAATATACAGCCTTGCGGGTCACACGATAAGATTGCCAGTTCGTCTGGAACAGCCGCGCGATATGACCAAACGCAGCGAACGCTCCAATTGACCGATACATACGAGGCCTGGCAATGAAGCATCTGTCCTTCCGCCGTATCGCACGCAATCGTGCTGCAATCACTATTGTGTTCGCGATGTTTCTTCTTTGCTTGTCCCTTCCGATGGCTCGCACTGCCCGGGCCGCAACAGAGACCGTCAAGGCGCCGATTGTGCTGACGGGTGCTGACATGCGGCCGGCTACCTCGCTGAACGGCAATTGGGCCACGATTATCGACCCTTACTTCTCCGGGCTCTATGGCTTTCATCACCAGGAAAAGAAGAACGGATGGTTCCTCAACCAAAAGGCAAAGCCGGGAGACACGGGACCGATCGAGTATGACTTCTCCAAATCACAAACGCTCAAAGTCCCAGGCGATTGGAACACGCAGCGCGAGTCGCTCCTCTACTATGAAGGCCCAATCTGGTACGAGCACGACTTCACTTATCAACCCAAAGCGCGCACCCGAATCTTTCTCCACATAGGCGCGGCGAACTATCGCTCATGGTTCTGGGTCAATGGACAAAAGGTCTGTGAACATGAGGGCGGTTACACCAGCTTCAACTGCGACGTGACCGCAGCTATTCATGAGGGCGCCAACTTTGTAGTTGCTGCTGTGGACAATACACGCCGCGAGGACAATGTTCCCACGCTCGAAACCGACTGGTGGAACTATGGCGGTCTAACTCGCACCGTTTCGCTGATAGAAGTTCCCGATACATTCATCGATCAGTACGACATTCACCTAAGCCGCGGCGAAACAAACACCATCGAAGGTTGGGTTCACGTTGAAGGCGGAAACACAGGAGACAAAGTTGAAGTAGCGATTCCAGAGCTCAAATCCACGGGTTCAGGCATTCTCTCGTCGGACGGCCGCGCACTTGTTCACCAGCCCGCTTCCGGTCTCGAACGTTGGTCGCCCGAAACCCCGAAGCTCTACAAAGTCACAATCACCGCGGGCAACGATTCCATCACTGACCTAATCGGCTTCCGCACCATCGAAACCCGCGGGACCGAGATATTGTTGAACGGCAAGCCGGTCTTCCTGCGTGGAATTTCAATCCATGCTGAGGCTCCCTACCGCACAGGCCGCGCCAACACTGACAAAGATGCGGAGATACTGCTCGGTTGGGCAAAGGAGCTTGGTTGCAACTTTGTCCGCCTCGCACACTATCCCCACGATGAGACAATGCTTCGCGCTGCAGATCGTATGGGCTTGCTCGTCTGGTCTGAGAATCCCGTTTATTGGGCGTTGCAGTTCGATAATCCCAAAGTGCTGGCCAAGGCCGAGCAACAGTTGGATGAGGAGATAGGAACGTCTCGCAATCACGCGGCTATTATCTTTTGGTCGATGGCCAATGAGACGCCTAACAATCCGGCACGAACACAGTTCATTACAACTTTGGCCGCTCGCGCTCGCGAACTCGATCCATCGCGTCTCATTACCGCAGCGCTTCTGGTCCGCGGTGAAGGACACACCAAGATCATCGATGACCCGCTAGGCACAGCATTGGATGTGATCGGCTTCAATGAATACATTGGATGGTATGAGCAGCGTCCAGAAA
>JBAWCO010000630.1:0-29543 GCA_049590315.1 Occallatibacter sp.
CATCGGCGGCGGCATCGCGGGGCTGGCGGCTGCCTTTGAGCTGGAGCAGGCGCGCCAGGCGGGCACTGCCGTTACATACACTCTGTTTGAGGCGGGGGACCGCCTTGGTGGGTCGCTGGCCACGGAGATCGTAGACGGCGCGGTACTCGAGCGCGGTCCGGACTCCTTTTTGACCGAAAAGCCGGCGGCTACGGAGCTGTGCCGGGAACTCGGACTGGGCGCTGACCTGGTCCCCTCGAATGACGCGGCGCGCAAGACCTATATTGTGGTGAAGAATCAGCTTGTGGCACTGCCTGACGGACTGATGTTCCTGGTACCGACGAAGCTCATTCCGACAGCCATGACCCGGCTTTTCAGTCTGCCCACCAAGGTACGCATGGGCCTGGAGCTGCTGCGCCCTCCGCGGCGAAATGGCGACGCCGACGAAGCTGTGGCCACGCTGGTAGAGCGCCATTTCGGTGCAGAGGCCGTGGAGCGGCTGGCTGATCCGCTGTTGAGCGGAATCTATGGCGGCGATGCGACCCAATTGAGCGCGCGCACCGTTCTTCCGCGCCTGGTGGAAATGGAGCAAGAATACGGCTCGCTCACGCGCGGCATGCTGGCGGCGCATAAACAGATGCGCGCGAAGGCGAAAGCGGCACAGTCCGGCGCTGCGAATGGAAATGGGAACGGGAATGGAAACGGCAAAGCGAGCACGAACGGCCGCGCGCCGCGATCCATATTCACAACCCTGCGCGGAGGCCTGCAGCAGTTGGTCGATACTCTTGTGGCGCGCCTTGACCCGGCTTGCATTCGTCTGGCCACGCCAGTGAGCGGCCTGGCGCGCGTGGAGGGGCGATGGAGCGTGATCTCCGGCGGTGCTGCGGAGTTCTTTGACTCGGTGATCGTGGCCTCGCCTGCGTGGGCAGCGGGAGTGCTGTTGAGGCCGGTGGATGCGGAGTTGGGTGAGGATCTGGGCGCTATTCCTTACTCGTCTTCTATCACTGTGAATCTGATCTATGACGAGGCAAAGCTCGGCCCGCTGCCGGATGGCTTCGGATTTCTCGTTCCCGGCAGCGAAGGGCGCGCCATGCTGGCGTGCACGTTTGTCCATCGCAAGTTTCTTGGCCGCACGCCCCCCGGCAAGGCCGTCTTGCGTGCATTTCTCGGCGGGATGAAGAACGAGGATCTGCTTGCCGAACCGGATGCCGCCCTGATTGCCACGGTCCAACGCGAGTTGCGCGAGATCCTTGGCGATCGCGTGCTTGGCCCGCATGTCGAGCCCGAGCATGCGCAGGTGAGCCGCTGGCGGCGGGCCATGGCGCAATACGCTGTGGGCCACCAGGAGCGTATGCAGCGGATTGCGACGCAGGTGGCTACGCTGCCAGGTTTGCGCCTGGTTGGAAATGCCTATGACGGCATCGGCATCCCCGATTGCATTCGGCTTGGACGGCGGGCGGCTAAGGAGCTGGTGGGGCAGCTTTCAGCACCTCGCGCCTAGATCCGATTTCGTGGCTGCAATTGCACACAGGGTTGAGTCCATCTTGGCGGAGGGCTAACGAATGACGAGCGCACGCTGCAATCCGTTACCGGGCGACACTGTGATCCTGAAAGAGATACCAAACGGGATCCTGGACGACCTCCCAATACAAGATCAACTGGCTATCTCCGAAATCGTGAACAAGCCGGTTCGACTGAATGAATACGACGACGCGGGGAGAGCTGAGCTTGAATTCACAGACAGCGAAGGATGCATACACTTCATCTATGTGAGTCCGAACCTCATCCGGGCAGCTAACCAGATTTAAGCCGCCGGGTGCCCAAGACATCATCTTTCAGATCTGAGACTCGAAAACAACTACTGCGCAACCATCGGCAGGATCAGCGCGCTGGGATGCTGCGCATCGTGGTAGATCGTATTCGTCGCTTTGACGAACTCCGAGCTGGAACTTGCATCCTTCCCTGTATTCAGGTTCCGGTCAAACCGCGGGAAGTTGCTGCTGCTCACCTCCAGGCGAATCCTGTGCCCCTTCAGGAAAACATTGCTGGTTGACCAAAGATCGATTTTGTACTCGTAGACCTTACCGGGAACAATCGGCGTCGCTACGCTTGTCGACTCGCGATAGCGAGCGCGGAGAATCCCCTCAGTAAGATTGATCGCGGTTCCATCCGGAGTCACGTCCACCAGCTTGCCGGTGAAATCGGTGTCCGCTGCTGAAGTGCTTGCGTACAAATCCAGCGTTACCGGCCCGGTCACTTCGGTGTCCTGATCCAGCGGCGGTGTCGAATACACCAGCACGTCCTTGCGAAGCTCGATCTGCTGCTGATTGCGCGGGCCTCCGGCAAGATGCGTTCCATCGCAGCACAAGGGACCTCCTACCGTCGGCACGGGATTTGCCGGATCGTACACGTAGCTGTCGACCTCATCTGTGCGCGGTGCGACCAGCGAAATAGTCCCGTCGCCCACAACCGAGTTGGCATTGCCCGACGAGTGAAGGAAGTATTTCCTGGATTGGGCTCGTTCCAACGGCCATGAATCCTCAAATCGCCATTCGTTCTTCCCCATCACAAAAATCTTTACCGGCTTGCCGTTCGCAAACTCGTTCTGCTTGCCGAGAAACAGGTAGTCGTACCAGTCCAGGACCATTGCATTTTCGTCGAACGGCGCCTGCGGGCCGAAGTCTACCTGGCCAATGGTGCGTCCCCAACCGGAATGTCCGCCAATCGCCACAATGAGATGTTGCCCGTTGCGCGCCGCGTCGCTTCCGCCGTGCGCCTTCAACCCTATGTAATTGCGCAGCGAGCCGCCCTGGAAGATGTCGTACCACGCGGCAATGGTCAGCGCGGGAACCTGGATGTTCTGGAAATTCTCCTCGATAGACCACTGCTTCCAGTAGTCGTCATAGAGCGGGTGGTCGAGCCAATCCTGAAAATATGGCGCGAGCGCGTGAGTCAAAGCAACCCCATCGCGCGGTGTCCTGAGATTGAAGATGGGGTATTGATTCAGCGGCAGCACGGTACTGCCCACGAGCGCATTCGTATCTTTCTGGATGGCGCGATTCAGAGTGTCCTGCGCAAGCCCGGAGGTCCAGCTCTCGTTGAACCACTGCTCGAATGCGCCGCCCTGGTAAGTCCAGTTCTCGTGGTAGTTGCTCGCGGTGACAATGGGGCAAATTCCTGCCAGGTGCGGCGGATGGGCAATTGCGGCGAGCATCTGCGTCGCGCCCACGTACGACCCTGAGAACATGCCGACTTTGCCGTTCGAGTGGGGCAGCGCGGCCGCCCATTCCACAGTGTCATAGCCGTCTGCGGTCTCATACTTGAAGGGGTACCACTCGCCCTCTGAGTTATAGCGCCCGCGCACATCCTGGGCGACTACCATGAACCCGCGTGCCGCGCCTCTCTGCCCAATACCCGCCATGTTCGTCTTGTCATATGGAGTGCGGGTGAGCAGCACCGGATAGCTGCCCTCTCCTGCGGGCCGATAGATATCCGCACGCAGCGTCACGCCGTCGCGCGTCTTCATGGCGACGTTCTTTTCGGTCACCACCTGCTGCGGCGTTGCAGCGGCGCCGGGAGCCGGTTGGCCCAGGCTCAAGATGCCCGAAAGCGTGAAAGCGAAAACGAACAGACAAGAAATCTTCTTCAGCATGGGAGTTCAATTCCTCGGCGGCAAGGGCCGAAACCATTCTAAGGGCTTCGGGCGCGGCTGGTCGGTGTCAGTCCGCCGGTGTATGTTTACAGACGGCAAGAGAATTCTCGGTTTTGAGGTGCGGGCGTGCATTCGTTCAATCGCAGGGGATTTTTGAGGGCGGCAGGAGCGGCAACCACTGGTACGTTACTCGGATCGAGGCTGCATGCACTCGACGCGTTGCAGTCGGAAGCTACGCGCCCGATCTCAGCCAACGACCATATCCAGATTGCGCTGATCGGCGCGGGCGGTCAGGGCATGGGAGACACCAAGACCGCGATCCAAGTCCCCGGAGTGAAGCTCGTCGCGGTGGCCGATTGCTACGACGGCCGGCTCGCGCACAGCAAAGAGATCTGGGGCGACGACATCGTCACCACCCGCGACTATGCCGAGATTCTGGCGCGGAAGGATATCGACGCTGTCATCATCGGTACGCCCGACCACTGGCACAAGCAGGCCAGCGTCGACGCCATGAAGGCCGGCAAGGACGTCTATTGCGAGAAGCCGATGATCCATCTCTATTCCGATGGCCCGGAGATGATCGAGGCCGCGCGTTCTTCGGGACGGATTCTGCAGGTCGGCAGCCAGCGCGTCAGTTCTCTCATCTATGCCAAGGCGAAGGAGCTGCTTGCGGCCGGCGCAATCGGCCAGCTCAACATGGTTACCGCGCGCTGGGACCGCAATTCGTCGATGGGTGCGTGGAATTACACCGTTCCTCCCGATGCATCGCCGGAGACCTGCGACTGGCCGCGCTTTCTGGGCACCGCGCCGAAGATTGCTTTCAATGCCGAGCAGTTTTTCCAGTGGCGCAAGTGGAAGGCCTATGGCAGCGGCGTCGCCGGCGACCTCTTCGTCCATCTCTTCAGCGGAACGCATTTCATCACCGGCTCGCATGGACCCACGCGCGGCATGGCCACCGGCGGTCTGCGCTTCTGGAACGACGGCCGCGATGTGCCCGACGTGATGCTCGGCCTCTTCGATTACAAGGAGGGCTTCAATCTGAGCTTGCGGGTGAACTTCGTGGATGGGGGCGAAGAGAGCGAAGGCCTCATCTTCACTGGCTCCGAGGGTACCATGGAGATTGCCGGCAACTCAGTCAGCGTGAGCCGCGTGCCGCGTGAGAAGGCACCCGGATACACCATCGGCACTTTCACTGAGGCGATGCAGAAACAGATCATCGCGGAGTACCAAACGAAGTATCCGCCGCATGCTGAAGGAGTGTCCCTCGGGGGAAACGAAAAATTCACCGCACCCGCCGGATACAGTGACAGCTACGACCACTTCAAGAACTTCTTCGCCTCGGTCCGTTCGCGCAAGCCGGTGGTGGAAGATGCCGTCTTCGGCTTCCGCGCGGCCGGTGCGGCACTGCTGAGCAATCTCAGCCTCGATCGCGGATCGATCGTGAAGTGGGATCCGGAGGCGATGAAGCTGCTGTAAGCGATTGGGTCTTATGTGTTCGTTGGTACCGAACGCAAGGCCCCTCAGCGCTCGCCATACGATGGGGCGCAATTCAGTAAATGATCCCGCCGCGGTAAGCGAGGCGCTGTTTGTCTACAAGGATTCGTGCGGCGACAACGCCGAAGACGAATCCTGCGATGTGCGCCAGGTAAGCGACGCCGCCGGTTCGAACCTCGGCAACCGAGCCAAAATTGAGCACCTGCATGAGGAACCAGAAACCGATCAGCAATATCGCTGGAATATACGTCACACGGAAAAAGATGAACAGGAACAGTACGGTGCGGATGCGATCTCGAGGGTAGGTAACGATAAACGCCCCCATCACCGCGGCGATTGCTCCGCTTGCACCAAGCACGGGAATCGACGAAAACGGATCGACAGCCACCTGCGCCATCATGGCGACCAGACCTCCAGCAAGGTAAAACACCAGGAATCGGAAGGAGCCCATCGCGTCTTCTATCTCCGGACCGAAGGCCCAGAGATAGATCATGTTGCCGATGATGTGCATCCAGCCACCGTGCATGAACATTGAGGTCAACAGCGTGATGGCGTGGTGCCCGTGCGTAATGCGGACGGGAATTGCGGACCAGTGACGGACAAACGCATTGCCGCCCTGCAGTTCAAGCAGAAAGAGAAGAGCATTAACGACAATGATGAGAACAGTGATGACGGTCGACCGCCTGGGCCCGCGCGATGCGTCGCCCAAGGGAATAAAGCCGGCCATTACATTCCACCCTTCCCAAGCAGAATGCCGATTCCGTACGTCACCGCGCCTTCCAACGCGCCCACTACGGTCATCTCAATGCCGGAAGACCACCACGACCGCACGGTGATGAGCGACTTGGCTGCCCCGACGGCGAAGTGCGCCGCAAGCGAGATGACGGCTGCTGCGATCACGGCGGGGACGCCCTGCATGAAGAAGAATGGGATGACAGGGATGATTGCGCCAACGGCGGTAGAGAGAGCGCCGGAGCTGGCCGAGACCAGCGGGTTCGAGAGAGCCTCTTCCGACGATCCAAGCCGCTCGCTGGCCAGGGCGCGCAGCAGTTGCTCGGGATCGCTGGCGATGTGGTTCACCATGTGCATGGCGTCCACCTCGGGCAGCCCTTTTACCTGGTAGTAAAGCGAGAGCAGTTCGCGAGCCTCGGGTCCATTCATCTGGATGGCTTCGCGCTCGCGTTGAACCTCAGCCTGGTAGATTTCGCGCTCGCTCTTGGCGGCCAGGTACGCCCCGGAACCCATGCTGAGGGCTGAAGCGATCATGCCGGAGAGCCCGGCCAGAAGCACATATTTGCTGTCGCCGGCTGTTGCGCCGGAGACGCCGGAGACGATGCCGAAAATCGCGCCCAGTCCGTCGTTCACGCCGTAAATCGCGTCGCCAATCCACGATCCTGGCTGCTTGCGGCCCTGGTTGCGCTTGGCCAGAAGCTCTTCCAGCACAGCTTTCGGGTCAATCTTCGCAGCGCCCGCCGGCGCAGTGTAGTGGCCGCGCAGCAGCGATCCCAGCTCGTGATAGTGCTCCTTTTCATCCTCAATAACGTGATCGAGAATTGCGATTGAGCCTTCGTCACCCAGCGCCTTCAACTGCTCGCCGTAAGTGGCGATGTGGCGGCTCTCTTCAATTTCCAGCCGTCGCAGCGCCATGCGGACCCCGCCCGCCCGGTTGGCGAGCGAATCGGCCTCGCCGCCCGGCTTGCCCTTGTAGACAGGCTCGGCGCCGCCCAACTCCAGAATGCGCCCATGCCACAGGGCAGCGTGTTCCCACTCCGCGGACGCCAAATGGCGTAGCACCTGGGCGCGCACCGGATCGCTGTCGCGATCGGCCAGCGTCAAATACGTGTGATAAGCCTCCACCTCGGCATGCCAGTTCTCTTCCAGTGCCGCCAGTACCTTTTTCAGCTTGGCTGGACTCATCGTTGCTGTGGCCACGCGTCTCTCCTGACTTTCTATGAGGATACGGCATTTCCGTACGGCGTATGGACTCGAAACCGGTGGATTTCCGTGCGGCCATCGGGCGCTCGCAGACGTCTGCAGCTCAGTCGTTTCCGCAATCACTTCCCCACTGCGGGGTTTTCCGTATAGTGTTGTGTGGTGCAAAATGCCGGGCCCCGGACCCGCCGATACCAACCGTCTGCCGATCTGGGTGCAATTTGCGCGTAAATCGCGCTAACAAGCCCTAACCGGGCGAGACTTTTTCTTTGAGGAAACGGGGAACAATCAGCTATGGCAACGCAAACGAAACAATCGGCGGCGCTAACGTCGCCCGGGTACCTAGTCCCGTTCATCATCGTCACTACATTGTTTTTCATCTTTGGGTTCATCACCAACCTGAACATGGCACTGGTGCCGCACCTGAAGGCGGTCTTCACGCTGCCGTACGCATGGGCCATGCTCGCCGAATCGGCGTTCTTCCTGGCCTACCTGGTATTCGCCTCGCCGACTTCCAAGCTGATTGAGATGATTGGCTACAAGCGGACCATGGTGGTCTCGCTGTTTATCCAGGTAGTCGGCTGCCTGCTCTTCATTCCCGCCGCAAAAATGGTGAGCTTTCCGCTCTTCCTCACGGCGGTCTTCGTTGTGGGGGCGGGCGTTACCGCCTTGCAGACCTCGGCCAATCCCTACGTTTCCATCCTCGGCCCGGAGAGCACTTCTTCCATTCGCCTGAACCTGGCGCAGGCCCTCAATTCCCTCGGCGGGACCTTCGCTCCGATTATTGCCGGCGCGTATATCCTCACTGATCCAGCCTCGCTTGCATCCCCGGCTGCGGTTGCGGACACGGTGCGCATGCCCTATATGCTGATTGCCGGCGGCTTGCTGCTTCTCGGATTTGGAGTTGCTTTCATGCATCTTCCAGCGGTTGCCGAGACCCAGGCGTTTCGGCCTGCCAAAGAGGGTGACCCGCTGCTTGGCCGCAGCATCTTGAGTTACAAGCATACCGTGCTGGGAGCGCTGGGCATCTTCTTCTACGTGGGCGTGGAAGTGGGCCTGGCTTCGATTGCGGTGAACTACTTCAAGCTCCAGGGCATGAGCACGGCCAAGACCGCGTCCTTCCTGGTATCGCTCTACTGGCTCGGCGCGCTGGTTGGCCGTCTGCTCGGTGCCGGAATCATGACCAAGGTCAAGGCCGGCAAGCTGCTGGGCACTTTCGGCTTCATCGCCGCAGCGCTCATTACTCTGTCCATGTTTACGTCCGGGTCGGTGGCCATCGCCACGCTGGTGCTCTGCGGATTCTTCAACTCGGTCATGTTCCCCAACATCTTTACGCTGGGCATTGCCGGGCTGGGGCCGATGACCAGCAAGGGCTCGGGATTGATCATGTCCGCCGTCGTCGGCGGAGCAGTGATTCCCCCGCTGATTGGTGCGCTGGCCGACAAGACAAGCATTCAAACTTCGTTCATCATCCCAGTGATCTGCTACCTCTACATCGCCTTTTATGGGCTGTGGGGATCCAAACCTACGCGGACTGTGACGGCGTAGCGCGGATAGTTGTACCCTGAAGGCCCTTCGGCGCAAGCTGAAGGGCCTTCGTACGTGCGGACGCTGTGAGGAATGCGTTGCTTAATCTGCTTCCTGCAAACATCCTTTTACTCTCGATTTGCACGTTGGGCCTGTGAATCGCGGTAAGATAGGTTCGCCCTCACATAGAACCTCCGCATGAATCCCAAAGCAAAGCCGCGTATGCAGAGCCTGATTCTGATCTGCATCATTGCGCTCGCTGTGCTGTTGCTCCTGCTGCGGATGTTTGTCTTCGTCCACGGTGTTCACGGACACGGCCGACGTGGATTTAGCGGGGGGACGAAGGATGCAATGGGCGCGGTGCATGCCGCCATGTACAGCAAGGACGCGGGCTGGGCCACGCGCCCATGGACAGACAGTTTTGCCGACGGCACCCCGGATTTTCTGCGCCTCACCGACCCCGCGGATCAGGCCGCTTTCCGCCAGTGGTTCACCGCCATCGCCGATTTCCAGGCCATCCGTCCCCGCGCCGAGATCCCCGCCGAAATCACCGACTGCGCCAGCTTACTGCGCTACTCCTACCGCGAAGCCCTCAAGCGTCACGACGATACATGGTTTCTTGCCACCGGGATTGAGATTCCAGCTTTGCCAGGTGAGATTCGCGCCTGGCGCTACCCTGAAACGCCTTTGGGTGCGGGCCTCTTCCGCGTCCGTTCGGGCAGCTTTGAGCCGACAAACGCAACCAACGGCGCCTTCGCGCAGTTCGCCGACGCCAAAACGCTCGTCGAACGCAATGCGTATTTCGTAAGCCGCGATGTCCGCGAGGCCGAGCCGGGAGATTTGTTGTTCTATCGCCAATTCGGCCAGTCATCCCCATGGCACTCCATGATCGTCACGCGCATTGGCGCGCAGGCTGCGGTGGTCTACGACACCGGCCAAGACCACGGCAAAGCCGGCGAGCTACGCCGCGTCAGCGTCGCCGAGCTGCTCGACCATCCCCAGCCGCAATGGCGGCCGCTTCTTGGTAATCCCAACTTTCTTGGCGTCTACAGGTGGAATATTCTGCGAGGCAATTTATGAGTCTCCGTAAGTCGTTGATGCTCTTTTCGTCCCTTCTTCTTGTCCTCGCCTTTGCTCACCCGGCAGCAGCCAAAGACGCACCGCGATCTTTCTCGCTCTCCTCCACGCGAACCTTTGCGCCCGGAGAAAGCGTCAAAATCCAGCTCCTGGCCCGCAACGTGCCGTCGTTGGAATTTCGCGTGTATCGCGTGCAGGACGCGGAGAAGTTTTTCGCCGGCCTCAAAGACCTGCACAGTTTTGGCGTGCAGAGCCAGTCGCCCGCGGAGAAAATCGACGAGCGCACCTGGCTTGAGCGCCTGCACGACTTCAAGGCAGATCTCTGGTGGAGTGTGCGCCATTTTTTTCGCGGTCAATTTACTGACGATGCGCGCGACACCTTTCGCGAGGGCCAGGGCAAGCTGGGCAAGCGCAGCCGAGTGGTGGGCGCAGTTACGGAGTTCGCGCAGATTCCGCTCCTGAACCAGAGCCAACTGGTGGCGCGTTGGAAGCTGGAGACTCCGCCTGCCATCGTAAGCGAAACGCAGCAGTTGCCGATCGATGGTCTCAGTGCTGGTATCTACCTTGTTGAAGCGACCGACGGAACCTACAAGGCCTACACAGTGGTCATCGTCACCGGTATCGCGGTGGTTGTCCGGGAAGGCAACGGACAGACTAGTCTCTATGTGGCGGACCGCAAGACCGGCGCTCCGATTGAATACGCGGAAACGGTTTTATGGTCTGGGGGAAAGTTGCAGTCCTCGGCGAAAACAGGCTCGGACGGCATGGCCACGCTGACCATGAAGACCCCGCGCGTCCAGGCAGGCGCTGAGCCGGAGAATGTTTGGATCCTGGCGCGCCACGGCGCCGATGCGGCCATCGTCACGCCATGGGGTTACGGATTCATGGGGAACCAGCAGAATAATCTGCGGGCCTACACTTATACGGACCGTCCCGTCTACCGGCCGGGTCACACCGTCCACATCAAGGCAGTGGTTCGGAGGCAGAAGGACGACGATCTCATCTTGCCCGACGTCAAGTCCCTCGAACTGAAGGTTACCGACTCCGATGGCAAGGCGGTGCTAACCCAAAACGCAGCCGTTTCCGCGCACGGAACCGTGACGGCAGACCTGACGCTGGAGCCCGATGCGGCGCTGGGCTATTACAGCGTGATGCTGCGTGACACCGGACAGGCCGCGGGCGTGATGGGCTCCGGCAGCTTCTACGTCGAAGAATACAAGAAGCCCGAATACCAGGTAACTGTGAAACCCTCCGCTGCGCGCATCCTGCAGGGCAACACAATACAAGCCACTATCGAGGCACGATACTTCTTCGGCGAGCCGGTAGCCGGCGCCAAGGTCAAGTGGGTCGTGCACACCTCGCAGCACTATTGGTGGGGTGAGGGCGAGGACGAGGCCGACGAGAGCGACACTGGCGGTGAGAATGCCGGTGAAGGCGAGGACGCCGGCGATACGGAGTATGGCTTTGGGCAGACAGAACAGCAGGAGCACGACGGCGTGCTAGACGCCAACGGCCTGTTGAAGATCTCCCTACCCGTTGCAATCGACGGCAAGCATGAAGACCAGGATTACCGCATCGAAGCCCGCGTGACCGATGAAGCCAATCGCGAAGTCAGAGGCCACTCGACGGTACTCGCCACGTATGGCTCCTTCCGCGTGAGCGTGGAACCGGTCAGCTATGTCATCTCGCCGGGTCAAACTCCCAAAGTAAAAGTCACCGCGCAGGACTACGACAGCAAACCAGTGCAGACTTCAGTCCACGTTGCCATGAGCCTGCGCAAGTGGGACTCCGTCACGCATCAATCCACAGAAACACCCATCACCAGCCGCGATGCCCAAACCGGCGCCGACGGCACGGTTTTGGTCGAGCTGCCGATGGGCACCAACACCGGCAGCGGAGATTTTGAGGTCACGGCCAGCGCGCACACTCCGGAAGACCGGACAGTTGAAGGCAAGACCTGGGTCTGGATCTGGAGCGGCGCAGGCGAGTGGTACAACACCAACTCGCAGGCGCAGATCATCGCCGACAAGAAGACCTACCAGGTAGGCGACACAGCGCACCTTTTGCTTGTCACGGGCCTCGACGATGCATGGGCCGTGGTTACTGCCGAGGGCGACAGCGTGCAGTGGAAGCGCTTGTTCCACGCTACTTCCAGAAGCTTCGCATTCGACGTGCCCATCACTCAACTCGCCCAACCCAACCTGGTCATCAGCGCCGTCATTGTGCATGACAATCAGCTCATCACCGCGCAGAAAAGCTTGAAGGTCCCGCTCATCGAGCGCACGCTGACTGTCACAGCGACTCCCACCAAGCCAAAGTACCTACCCGGCGAAAAAGGCAGCTTCGATGTCTTCGCAGTCGACTCAAAAGGCAAGCCGGTCCAGGCTGACCTTAGCTTCGGCGAGGTCGATGAGGCGCTTTACTCTGTTCGTCCAGACGAAAGCGGCGACATCGTCGCGTCGTTCTATCCCAGGCGCTACGTCTACTTGCAGCCGCAGACTTCATTCGAGTTTTACTTCTATGGCGAGGCTGGATTGAAGAGCCCGCTGCTGGCACAACTTGCCAACGGCATGTATCATCCGCGTCTGGCGCAGGTAAAGCCGGGTTCGGACCTCGTCGTCCCCAAAGTTCGCAAGGCATTCCCCGATACGGCCTACTGGAATCCGAGTGTCCGCACCGGACCAGACGGCCACGCGCGCGTCGAGTTCAACTTCCCTGATGCGCTTACCACCTGGCGCACAACGATTCGCGCCATGACCGACGATGGCAAAGCCGGGGGCGTGGTCACGCGCGTGCTGGTCCGGAAGAACCTGATCGTCCGTCTCGCCGCACCGCGCTTCTTCCGTCAAGGCGACGAGACCACTCTGCGCGTCATTGCGCACAACTATCTTGAGAGCGCCAAAGACGTGACCTTCGCGCTCGATGTCACCGGCCTTGAAGTGATAGGCGGCCAAACTCAGAAAGTGACAATACCCGCGAAAGGCGAGAGCTTTGTTGATTGGCGCGTGAAAGCCCACGCCACCGGCAACGCAGTCCTCACCGCCAAGGCCCTGACCAATGAGGAGAGTGACGCTCTTGAAATGACCATCCCCATTGAAGCATTTGGCGTCAAGCAACGCGTGGCAACATCGGGCGTAGTCTTCTCCGGATCGGGTCAGGCGCAATGGAGTTATAACTATCCAGCAGCATCGGACGCTGGCTCGCGCACACTCACCATCACCGTCGCGCCCAGCATCGCCGGCACAGTCTTCGACGCGCTCGATTACCTCACCGGCTATCCGTGGGGATGCACCGAGCAGACCATGTCCAGCTTCCTGCCGGACGTCATCGTCTCGCAGGCGGTAGACAAGCTGAATCTCAAGTCGCCCATCGATCGGGCAACGCTACGCGACATGGTCAACGCGGGCCTAGAGCGACTCTACAGCTATCAGCATGACGATGGTGGCTGGGGTTGGTGGCCGGACGATCCAAGCCGCGTCTTCATGACGGCTTATGTAGTCAGCGGCCTTGGCCAGGCGAAAGATGCCGGCTACAACCTCCGCGACGATAGAGCCGATACCAACCACCTCGATAAGGGTCGCGCTTTCCTTCAGGCCGCGTTGGCCAAACATCCTGATATGCTGCCCGACCTGCGCGCCTACGCGGTCTACGCACTGTCGACTACAGGCGGCGCGCCAAAAGATGCGGTGGAGAAAGTCTGGGACAGCCGCAACAAACTCAGCGATGAAGGCCTGGCGCTGGCTGGTCTGGCCCTCGATGCCGCCGGCGATGGCCGCGCAAAAGAGGCAGCAAATCTGCTGGAAAAGAAAGCCAAAACTGACGAATCCGATGCGTACTGGTCTGGAAATTACGATGAACTCCTTGAAGACTGGGGCGACACCTCCAACGAAACGACGGCACTCGCTTTGAAGCTCATCGTGCGCCAGGATCGCAGCAGCGGCCTGCTTCCAAAAGCCGCGCAGTGGCTCGCCCGGCATCGCGATGGCGACTACTGGTACTCGACCAAGCAAACTGCGATGGTGATTGCAGGGCTCACCGATTACCTCACTCTGAGCGGCGAACTGGCCAACACTTCCGATGTCGAAGTGCTGGTCAACGACACGAGCGTCGGCAAGCGGCATTTCGCCCCCGGCGACGCATTCGCTCTTCCATGGAAGATCAAAGTTCCTGCAGCACAGTTAGCGTCAGGCGGGCAAATCACCATCCGCAAGAGCGGCAACGGCCTCACCTACTGGAGTGCGGAAAATGCCTGGTATGCCGCGGACAAGAAGCTCTATCAGCAAGGCAAACTCGCACTGAACCTGACTCGCGACTATTACGTATTGCAGAAAAAGCAGCCAGCGCCAACCGACCCGATCACCTACGACCTCGCTCCTCTCAAGGGCCCTGTTCATGTAGGCGATATCGTAGCTGTCCGTCTCGCTGTGAGCGGCTCAGACTGGAAATATCTGCTTGCTGAGGATCCGATTCCCGCCGGCACAGAGTTCCTCGCCAACACCGGCCTTTACGCCCTCAACAACAAGCCCGATTGGTGGGCCGACTGGTTTACGCGCAAGGAATTCCACGATGACCGCGCAGCCTTCTTCAACACCGAGTTCAACGGTCGGCGCGAGTATGTCTACCTGCTCAAGGTTGTGAATCCCGGCAAGTTTGCCATCAGCCCCGCGCAAGTGGGCCCCATGTATCAATCGAATGTCCAGGCCACAAGCGACCCGGCAACGCTGGAGGTGCAGCAGTGAAGATGCACAACGATCTGTTGGTTCGGCTTACCCGCGCAAGGTGGTGGGTAGTGGCGCAGTTTGTCGGCACGCTGGTGCTGATTGCCGTGGGTCTCGCCTGGACGCGCCTTCCGGAGAAGTACTTTGTTCAGGTCGCGCTGGACTTGCTGATTCCGCTTCTCCTTGTTATCTCCGCGCTGGAGCTGCAAGCCTCCACGATACGCAGCTTGGCCGACAACGACGGCAAGCGCGTCAAGCTCGTCTGGGGCGCCATCACTCTCCTCGTATGGATCGCCATCGGCGCCGCGTTCTGGGCATTTCTCGATTGGTGCGATGACCAGATTCCCCAGTGGTCCGACTACATCCACTCGCAATTGCCCGCCCACCAGCGCGCGCAGCTCTTCACCTGGGCTTACATTCAGCTCTGGCTTGACAGGTTGGAGTGGGTCCTACGCTGGGTGGTTCTTCCGGCCAAGCTGATTCCTTACGGGGTAGCATCGGTGCAGTGGGGTTGGCGATTACCGATCCGCAGGATTCTGCGAATGCTGTTTAACTGGCGCTGGTGGCTGGCCGTTGTGCTCGCGGCCACCATAGGTGTGGCCATCCCGACCGGTCTCTTTTCCCCAAAACCACATGGGACAGTGTCAGAGCAGATCTGGACTGTCGTGTTCAAGGTGGCAGTTGCTTACGTGCTGGCTGTGGGGAGTTGGGTTCTGCTGCTGGCCTGGGTAGTCACACTCTTCGGACGCCAACAGCCGCCTACTGAGGAGGCACTCGTTGCAGAACCAGTACTCGCTGGGCCGCCGCGAGGGAATAAGGGCGCAACGGCAGAAATTCCGCCACCGGATGACACGCCGTAAGGGTAGAACCGGCGACCGAATTCACTCACCCAAGATTGGGCGGGAATTTTATTCCTTGCCCTGCCCGATCCGCCAGGCTTTGATGAATTTCCAGTGGATGTATACGGAATGGTTGATGTGCAGGATCAACCCTTCGCGGCCATCTAGAAATCCCAGCCGAAAAAAGTAGTTATAAATGAACGTCGCCGCCGGATTCGCCACAGCATTCCACAGAAACGCAGCTAGCGATCTGCTGGTCCGCGCCTTCTTCGCCAGGAGTCCCGCAATCTCACCGCTATAGCGATCCATGTGTTCGAGGTAAATCCCCAGCGTGGGATAGGCGTAGTGCAGCATGTCACCCTTGAGCTTTCCCTTCGCCCCGACAAACTGCGGCGTCGAGTGCGGCCCCACACCCTCACTCAACCGCGCCGCCCCGCGCTTGAAAAGCCGCAGCTTTCGGTCGGGATAAAAGCCCCCATGACGAATCCACCTGCCGAAGTAAAGGTTGAGCCGCGGAATCCAATACGCATCAAACTCCGGCGCGTGCCCGCCCTCCCAGACCAGCACCCTTTGAATCTCGCTCTGCAACTCCGGCGTCAGCACCTCGTCCGCATCCAGAAGCAGAACCCAGTCGGAGGTGCAAAGATCAAGCGCGACATTCTTCTGCTCTCCATGGCCGCCGAATGCGTGATAGCTGGTCTTCGCGCCGAAGGATTGTGCGATCTCCAACGTGCGGTCTGTCGATCCTGAATCGACCACGACAATCTCGTCCGCCCAGCGCACGCTCTCCAAAGTCCGAGGCAGGTTGGCCTCCTCGTTCATGGCGATCATGGCTACGGATAGTGTCTGACGCATCGTTTGAAGAATAAACTGCGTGGCCGGTCAGCGTTGACCCAATGCAGTGAGCGCATTTGCCGGCAGCCCATTGCGCAGCCACTGCAGCACCCGTTCACGGCCAGAGCGAACAAGCAGCCTCCATGTGTACCATCCGGCCGCCCGATGCGCCGCCTGCGACTCAGCCTCGGTGGTTGCGTGGCTGAGTGCCCGGTCGATTTCGTTCAGCCTGAGTGCAGGTGCCGGGCCGGCAGGAAGTGCGTCGCTGCCCATCGTTTCCACCAGGCCTTCGCGCAGCCATAGGGGCGTCTGCGGCGCGGCATTGCTCTCAATCAGTGCGTGCAGATATTCATGCCGGAGAGTGGAGAAGAGCAGCTTGCGCGCGGCCAGTGTTCCGAGCGGCTGGGTGGCGATCCAGTTTCCCTCGGTAAAGGCCGCTACCCATCCGGGCGCGAGTGTCGCGTCGCGGAATGCCGGCGTCGAGCGAAAGGCGCGCACGGTTACTTGTGCAGGCCGCGAAATCCCCGAGCGATACCGTGCGTCATTGAACGCCTCTGCTAGCTCTTGTGTGAAAGCCGCGTCTGCGGGGTTGAGCGTCTCCAGCACAATCCCATTGCCGAAGAAAGTTTGCCATGCTCGCCCTGTGGCCTCATCGGCTGCCACCGCGCCCGGAAAATACTGCGCGAGAATCTGTGTCACGTCGCGCCCCTGAGCGCCCATCGCAGCCGCCCCAGCCTGGCAAAGCCCAACTCCGTGCCCGGAGCCGCGCCCGTGAAAAACAAACTGATCCCCTTGCCGCGACACCTCATACCAGTTGCTCAGAATCTTGCCCCAACCCATCGCGCGCCCCACAGCAAGGCGGAAATCCTCTGCGTGCACCTCAGCGTTCCCAATTGTCAGCGTATCCGCGCGCCCCGACTCGCCTCGCTTCGCGACTGTCAGTGTCTTCCAGCCGGGCCGCGCAAGGCCTGCGTTGGCCAGCGCTGCCGTCAAATCGGCGAGCGATAAACTCGCCGACCACTCGCGCGCTCCTGCGGAGGTGCAATATGGATCCGCGCGCGAAGCAAGCCACGGCATCGGCCTGTGCGCCGTCTTGCCGGGCCAAACTTCATCCGGCGATGCCGTCCGCCCGCCGCAGTTCTGATGAAACCAAGTTTCGGCGCGCTGCCCATGGAACCACAGCGTTTCGCCGGCAGTTGCAAGCGTAGCCGCGTGGGCAGCGTTGCTTCGTTCCGGGTTCCCGCTCCAATGAAGCAGTTGGCAATGAGTCGAGTCGCACAGATCGTAATCCGCGTGACCGTGCGGCTGATGCAGCGCAAAGGAGCGGACCACAATTGCCAGCGCCTTGAGCGATTCCGCCGTATCGGCCGACCCACTCTCGCTGGCCACAACGCGCTCCACATAAGTTTCCACTGGCAGCGTGACGGCGAGAACCAGGTCCCCGTTGCGTGCGGAGATGCGGACCGGATTCCGCATCGTCAGCCTCTCGCCGTGGGCGACAAGCGCAATTGAGCCCGCAATCGAAACCGAGTTGGCATGGCGGCCGTCGGCAAACTCCAGGCGACCGCCCGCGGCGCGAATCTGCACGGCGCGCGTAACTTGGACGGATGCGCAGCTTTCGCATGTGCGGTAGGTAGCCGCAGACTCGGGCACAGGCGAGACTGTGACCTCCTTGTCGTGCCAAAGCGTCCACATCCCTATGCGGAGTGTCGCGCGCGCCTCTCGCGGGTTTTGCGTGGACGACTGGGCGTAAGTCGAGGAGGCAACAACTGCCAGCATCAAGACCGCGCAAGGGTACACAACGGTGCGGACTTTCATGGCTGCCGCCTAAGTGGTGAGTGGGCAAGCAATTCCGCAGCAACGCGGGCAGCATCTGCGCCGTGGCCAGCAGGAAGATATACAGCGATCACGGCATGCGGCTTTTCCGCAGGCGCCAGCCCAACGAACCACCCATGCGTTTGTCCGCCCGTCGCGCTACTCGCTGTTCCGGTTTTGCCCGCGACTGCGACCCCGCCAAGGGACGCGGCTCCAGCCATGCCTAAGCTCGCCGAATCCGTAAGCCCAGTCTGCACCACATGCGCTGCTTCGGAATTCGGGTGCGCTGCGATCTGCAGCGCAAGCCATCGATAAGCCATTGCGAGTTCCAAGGGTGTCACTAGAATCCCGTCTACGCCCAGCAAAGTAAGCCGACTCTGGTCCGGCGATTGCGGGTCGCGAAAAACAGCGGTAGCCTCGTTGCGCACCAGGCTGGTCTCCGCCAGCAGCCCTGTCGGAGCCAGCACCTTGCGCAGCTCACCGGGCACGAGCGACTCTGCAACGGTCGCAAAATACGTGTTGCAGGACCACGCCAGCGCCTGTTGCGCATCCATCGGATCGGCCGCGGGATGGGAGCAATTCAGCGAGCGTCCTCCAATGCTCAGTTTGCGAGAACAGGCAATCCGCCGCGACGGGTCCCAGTGGCCACCGGCCACCAGCCCATACAGCGCAAGGGGCTTGAGCGTGGAGCCGGGAGCAGCAAGGGTACGGGCAGCTTCGGGCAAGTGGCTTGCGGCCAGCAGGCGACCATCACCCATATCGAGGACTACGATGCGAGCTTCGGGCGCTAGACGAGCTGCGCTGGCCGCCGCGTAGCCCCACCCGGCAGCAGCCTGCGCTGGGCAGCAGCAGGCCCCAGCCAGACAAACCGCAACTGCCGCCATGAACCTCGCACTTCGCACACCAAGAGTATCCATCATGCTGGAGGTATGCCGTCGGTACTCTCCTTAGATCATGAAGGATATTCGTATCGCTGCCGGCCAATGACCTTGCTTCATTTCCTCTACTCCGGCGGCGTTCCACCCCATGTTGTGTACCGCACTACCGGCGCTTTGGCCACAAGCTCTGAGAGCTGCGGATTGGGAAACCTGCGCACGTAAGGTATGGCCCAGCCAATATCCGATCCCCCATACGGCAACGTCACGACCTGCGCCACGCCCGTTCGCTTTTCCAGAATCGTCGGATCTTCCAGGCCGGCCAGGCAGAACGTCACCAGGTGATGGAGCGCCCCATTTTTCTCGGCGTAAAGATTCATCGCGTTGGCTTCGCCGAATTCTGCCATGAGGATCAGCGGCGCCAGCGCGTAGAGGTGATAGTGCAGCGCCATCTGTGCGCGGTTCATCTCAGCCTTCAGCGATCCGTCAGGTTGAATATTCGCAAGCCCCATCTTGTATGTCCAAAGTGCCCATTTCCATCCGTCGCGATCGTTATCGGCAATTGCTTCGGCGGCAACCGCAAGTCCTGCCCAATAGATGTGGTTGTTCTCTTTGTCAGGCCCGCCCAGGCGCGGGACTTCTTCATCGAAGAATTCCCGCACGCGCCTGGCAAGCAGCGCAAACCATTTCTGAATCGCCGCCTCCTGCCCGGGCGTTCCAACCCCGCTGTTACGCACCTTGAGATAAGAGATAGCCGCGCCGCTTAGCAGCCAGTTCTGCACGTACACGCCGGAGAAGTTGTCCATCTTGCCATCCCACGCGTCCGCTTTCGCCGCCGCAGCCAGCAGCCTGTAAACGCATAGCGCAGCCGCGCGGTCTCCTTTGGAAAGATGCGCATCCGCCGCAAGAGCCGTGGCCCTGGTCAACTGGAGATAGGCGTTGGCGGCATCGTCGTATTCAGCCTTCTTCTTCGGGTCAATGACCGATGCGTGGCTGTCAATGTAATAAGTGCCGATCTCCAGTGTCTTGGCAAACGGTGGCGGCGCCGGGCAGTCGTAAGCCGCATCGGTTAGCGCGACCTTCCTGTCATCCCACGGAGACCGAAGCTTGCCCTGTTCCGCTCCAGCGGCCGTTACGCTGACGACTATCACAATCACCGAAGACCAGCGCACGGCAATTTGTATTGCGTTTATTTTCACGTGCATCATTTTATCGATGGTTATGGCGGTATTCCAGTCGATAGATACAAGAACAGCTAGGGTCGGTCGATTTGGGCATCTCAACCACCCGTAAAAACGGCGCGCTTGCGTGGACAAAGCACCTCGGCATCGACCGCAGAGCCCGCCGCAGAAGTGACGGCTGAGGTTCGCCAGCACGCTCATGGCGTGGTAGAGTGATACTTCCACGGAGGTTGGGGCGGGATGGCGGCTGGATTTCAGCTCCCAGGAAACGACGAGACCATTGACCTGCAGCAGCAGGTGGCGCGGTTGCAGGCACTCCTTGAGGCTTCGCGGCAAGTTCACTCCACCATCCACGAGGAAGAAGTCCTCGAGCAGGTTCTGCGCATCGTAGTGCGCGAGTTGGAGATGCCGGGCGCGGCGTTTCTGGGAACGGGCCTGTCTTACGGCGAGTTGCCACTCGCCACAGAGACCGGTGCCGAATTCAATCCAGAGTTAGAGAGCGCGCCTGCGGGAACCCGCTCTCGCCTGACCACCTATCTGTTGGAAAATCGCGAAGGAGTCCGCCTGGCGGAGTTGGTGGTGGTAGCGCCGGACAGCCGAGAGCTGACTCTCTACGAGTCGGACTTTATCGAAGGGCTGACATTGCAAGCCGCCGTTGCGCTTGAGAATGCACGCAACCACAAAAGAAACGTCGAGTTCGCACGTGTGCAGCAGGACCTGGCGGCCGCGCGCGAGATTCAACGCTCGCTGCTGCCGCAGAAGTTGCCCGCTATCGAAGGCTATTCGTTGGGATTTCGCTCCGTCACCTGTTACGAGGTGGGCGGCGATTATCTGGATATTGTCGAGCAGCCTGATGGCAGCCTGCTCATCGCCGTAGCGGACGTGGCAGGCAAGGGCCTGGCTTCCGCCATCATGGCCACAAGTTTCCGGTCGGCCTTCCGGGCAATGGCTGTCACCGGGATGCCGCTCGACGAACTGGCGACGCGCATGAACCAGCATCACTGGACGGAAGGCGAGGAAGCGCGGCGCCGCTATGTGACGGCAATCTTCATGAGGCTGCATCCCGACTCCGGCGAGGTGGAAGTCGTGAACGCCGGCCACAACCCCGGCTTCCTTGTTGCAAAGGGTTCTGAGCCGCACCAGTTCAATGCCGCAGGAACGCCTTTGGGTCTTTTGCCGGGCATGCGCTACACCAGCGAGAAATGCGGGTTCATACCAGGTGCGCGGTTGTTGTTTTATACCGATGGCTTGACGGAGGTCTTCAGGGGTGATGAGGAATTTGGGCCCGAAAGGCTTTTGGATCAATTTTCTAAGTTCCCGGCGCAGAATGCCGATGGTATTCTCGATGCATTGTGGACGGCCCTCGCTGACTTCTCTGAAGGTGGCCCGCAAGGAGACGATATGACCGCACTGGTGCTGTGCCGCTCAGCAAGTACGATGGAGATGCCGGCGTGAGCGAAATAAAATCGACCACCGTGGAGGTGCGGTTACCCTCTCGAATGGGTTTCGAAAAAGTAGCCATGAGCACGGCATCGGCGGTGGCCAAGCTGATGGGCTTTCCCGAAGACCGCGTTGAAGATTTGAAGACAGCCGTGGCAGAGGCTTGCATTAATGCCATCGAGCACGGCAATCGATTGAACGAAAAGCTCTCGGTTGGCGTAGTACTCAATGCGGGCGAGGATTCGCTGGAGGTCAAGGTCATCGACGACGGCAAAGGCATGAGCAAGCATCAGGCCAAGCCCGATATCGACCGCAAGATGCACGGCGAAGAAGATCCGCGCGGCATGGGCATGTTCCTCATCCAAGCGCTGGTCGACGAAGCGGAGTGGGTGGCAGGATCGGCAGGCAAAGCGAGCTATGTGCGGCTCGTGATCCGGTTGGATAAAAAAGCTTAAAAGGGCTGCGAAAAGCCCTTAACCAGGAAAAAACGGAGATTATTGACAGTGCAGAGCGAAACTAAGTCGCGCGTTGACCAGCTCACTTCCCCGGCCGGCCACCCGGTAACCGTCCTTCGGTTTGAGGGCGATATCGCCAGCACCTCGAAGGAAGCGGTGCTCGGCGCTTACCAGGCACTGCCCAAGGCTACCGTCAAGGTGGTCCTGCTGGATTTCACAAAGGTGGATTACATCAACTCCAGCGGCATTGCGCTGGTCATCCAGTTGCTGATGGAAGCTACGAACGCCACCCAGAAGGTGTGCGCCTTCGGCCTTTCGGCTCACTTTACCAAGGTCTTCACCATGGTCGGAATCACCAAGTACGCGGGGCTGTTCCCCACTCAAACCGAAGCGCTGGCAGCTCTCTAGATCCGCGGGAACTTTCTTGCCTACCGCTCCGTACTAATCTTCCAGTACGGAGTGCAGCCCATGAAAGCAATCGTCTACGACCACTACGGTCCGCCTGACGTGCTGCAGTATCAAGAGATTGAAAAGCCCGTTCCCGCCGACGACCAGGTACTTATCCAGGTTCACGCCTCTTCCGCAAATCCCTACGACTGGCACTTCATCCGCGGCACACCATCTTTCGTTCGCCTCTTCACCGGCATCCGCGCGCCCAAATCTCGCCGGCTCGGGGCAGACGTAGCCGGAGTCGTGGAAGCCGTCGGCTCGAATGTCACAGCGCTCAAGCCGGGCGACGCGGTCTTCGGCACCGCTGCCGGCTCCTTCGCAGAATTTGTCTGTGCTCCCGCATCAAGCCTGGCTCTGAAGCCGGAGAACCTCTCCTGGGCACAAGCTGCATCCGCGCCCATCGCCGGCATCACAGCCCTGCAAGGACTTCGCGATAAAGGTGGAATCCAGGCAGGCCAGCACGTACTCATCAACGGTGCCGCCGGAGGTGTGGGAACATTCGCCGTGCAGATTGCCAAATTCTACGGCGCCCACGTCACAGCAGTGTGCAGCACTGGAAATGTCGAACTCGTCCGCTCTCTTGGCGCCGACGCCGTCATCGACTACACGCGCGAAAACTATACCCAGGGAACCCAGCGCTACGACCTGCTTTTCGATCTCGTCGGCAACAACCCTTTGTCGGCATCCCTCGGTGTGCTGCACCCCAAGGGCATTTACATCGGATGCGGCGGAGGCGGCCCGGAACGCCGGTCCATGGAACTCCTGGGCTCCGTGCTCCACACCGTAGTGCTCGCCCCATTCGCCAGCCAGAAGATGCCCGGCCTTTTCGTCAAGGTAAACACCGCCGATCTCACCTTTCTCGCCGATCTCATGCGAGACGGAAAAGTCACGCCCGTCCTCGACAGGACATACGCTCTCAATGAGACCGCCGTCGCTATCGGCTATCTGGAGCAGTGCCACGCGCGCGGCAAGGTCGCCATCTCGGTTCCGTAACAGCATTGCATCGAACCGCCCCCGATTGAGTATCATTGCCTCCATGAATCTCGATGCAATTCAGGCGGGCATCCGCGAAGCCGGCTTCGACGGCTGGCTCTTTTACGACCACCACCACCGCGACCCCATCGCTGCTGGAATTCTGGGCCTCGACCCCAAAGCGCACATCACTCGCCGCTGGTACTACTTCATCCCTGCGACCGGCGACCCGCGCAAGCTGGTCCATCGCATTGAGCAGGGCCGCCTCGATTCGCTGCCCGGCGCCAAAGGCCTTTACTCAAGCTGGCAGGAGCTTGCCGCCGGTCTCGACGCCATGCTCTTCGACGCACGTCGGATTGCCATGCAATACTCCCCCAACAACGCCATCATGTATGTCTCCATGGTCGATGCGGGCACAGTCGAATTCCTGCGCAGCCTCGGCAAGCAAATTGTTAGCTCGGCCGATCTGGTCAGCCACTTTGAGGCGGTCCTGAGCGAAGAACAGATCGCCAGTCACGCCGCCGCCCAGAGCGCCATCGACGTCATCCTCGCCGAGGCATGGAAGAAAATCGGCCGCGCTCTTCGTCCCAGCGACGGCTCCTCCGGCAAGCTCACCGAATTCCAAATGGTGCAGTGGCTCAGTGAAGCCATGCGCAACGAGGGCCTCGTTTGGGAGAACGGTCCCAACGTCAGCGCCAACCGCAACAGCTCCGACTCGCACTACGAGCCGACAGCCGACAAATCCGCCGCCATCGCTGAAGGCGATTTTATCCTCATCGACATCTGGGGACGGCTCAACAAACCCAACAGCGTTTACTACGACATTACCTGGACCGGCGTAGTGGGCCGCCAGCCGACCGAACGTGAGCAGTTGGTCTTCGAGACCGTCCGCAGCGCCCGTGACGCTGCCATCGCGACGGTCGAGCAGGCATTTGCTGAAAATCGTCCCATCTGCGGCTTCGAAGCCGATGACGCGGCGCGTGCGGTTATTCGCGAAGCAGGCTTTGCCGACTACTTCACCCATCGCACCGGCCACAACATCGCGCACGAGATTCACGGCCCCGGCGCGCACCTCGACAATCTCGAGACCCACGACGAGCGCCGCATCCTACTCCACACCTGTTTCTCGGTAGAACCCGGCATCTATCTCCCGGAATTCGGTGTGCGGAGCGAAATCGATATGCTCACAGCACCCGGCAAAGCCTGGGTAACCGGCAAAATTCAGCGCGAACTGGTGCGAATCTGAGTCTCGTGAGTCGCGGAGTACCTCAGATTACTGCTCACGCGCTGAGTTGTTGTACCAGCGCAGGACTCGAAGCGCCCGCAGCGTATTCCAACGGCTTGCCCTGCCTGCACCAGTCTCCATCTCCAATGGGATTTCTTCGGGATGCAGCAGGTTCAAAGGCCAGCGCCCATTCTGGTGGCGACGCTTGATCACGATTTCGATAGCTTCAGTCACGTGGCTGTCCGGCTTGACTCCAGCGTCTCGCAGGTAATCGAGTCCGCGCAAGACATCGTAGTGCCAGAACATCGGGAATGAAAACCGCAGCCAGTGCTTGTCGATCACTTCGCCAGTTCGAAGCGAACGGAACATGCGGCGCTCGAGCAAGTAGTTTTCTGCCCTCTTGCGAGCCTTGGCGATGGCCGCTGATTTGCGCCCCGCTCGTTCGTATTCCAGCAGACCTTCAAGCACGCAGATGGTGGTGTGAAACGATGAGCGCCTGCTTTTTGGTGCCTCGCAATTCCAGCCGCCGTCTTCGAGCTGCTCGTCCAACAGTTGACTGGCCAGTGCGTCGTTGGGCTCTTTGAAATACGTGCCAACGCCGAGGATTCTGCCGTTGATGCAAGGCTCCGTTTCGCCGTGAAGGTAGGGCCGATTGTCGAGAGGTTTGAACACCAGCCCCTTGTCGACCCGGTCAATCATTTGGCCAGCCTGCGTGCTGGCGGGGTCCAGGCCAAGATCCTTCAGGACAACCAGGCTCCAGAGGGCAATGAGGTCCCACTGCCGCTCGCCGCCCCAATCGCCGGCAGCAGTTTGCCGAGCCAGAAGCTGGGCTCCCCAACCCTCCGTTGCGACGCGCGATCGCTCGGCCGCAATCGCCTCGGGGGTCGCGTCGGTGAGGTCCCTCATCACCTGCCAGCGGATGGCCGGATCAGAATCGAGGAGCCATTTGATGTGCGCGGGCCTGGGCACGTAATCGTCGAGGCGCATGAAGATGTTTTAGCATGCGGCTCGCGACCGGAGGTTCCATCAGTCAAGACGATCACCGATGAATTGTTCCGCGGAATGAAATGCCTAAGAAGTGCCATTGCGGAGACTAATGATTCTTGTTAAGGTCTGATATCCCCTGAGATTTTCCGCGTAGCCGGTATTGCGTCTCGACTACCGCGTTCCAGTCGGCTCGAAGGTCGAGGTCGGCTGGGTGTAAGCTGCAAAAAACTTGGCTGGAAAGGGAATTCGCGACATGCCTGAGAGCAAAGGTCCTTTGAGTCGGTTCTGGCGCTGGGTCAAAGAACAGATCATTGGAGACGTACCGGAAGAAATCGGGCTTTGCGAGTACGACTGCTCGAAGGGCCAGTGCACGATGGGGGAATGGGAATCGTGCGAAAGGCGTCAGTGCAAGGCAGCAGGTGAGCTGATGCCAGCTGTGGGAGATGCTCCAGTCGACACAATAAGTGACGAGGTTCCTGCAGGTGACGAGGTTCCTGCCTTAGAAACATCCAGCAACGGCTCTTACGGAACCTGATCGAGCATTGCTCGATGATCCCTGCCTAGCGGCCGAATTCTCTTGGTCTCTTTACGTTCAGTACTTCGTCCCTTTCTTTCCCCCTCCGCTCAATAGATCACCTTCCCGTCATCTGCTCCAGCCTTTCGGGATAACGCGCGCCCTCCACCTTGATCTCCGCAGCCGCAGTCTCGATCTCCTCCAAATCGGCAGCCGTCAACTCAATTGCAGCCGCCCCGATGTTCTCTTCAAGCCGATGGAGCTTGGTCGTGCCGGGAATAGGAACAATCCACGGCTTCTGCGCCAACAGCCACGCAAGAGCAATCTGCGCAGGTGTCGCCTTCTTCTGTCCCGCAATCTTCCCCAGCAGATCTACCAGCGCCTGGTTGGCCTTGCGAGCCTCCGGAGCAAACCGCGGGATAATGCTGCGGATGTCGGATTTGTCGAATGTACTGCTCTCGTCGATCTTTCCAGTCAGGAAGCCTTTGCCGAGCGGGCTATACGGGACAAAGCCGATGCCGAGTTCCTCGAGCAGAGGAATAATCTCTTCTTCCGGCTTGCGGAACCATAGCGAATACTCGCTCTGCAGGGCGGTCACAGGCTGCACAGCGTGAGCCCGCCGAATCGTCTGCGCCCCGGCTTCTGACATGCCGAAATGTTTCACTTTGCCCTCAGCAATCAGATCCTTCACCGCGCCTGCCACATCCTCAATTGGCACGTTTGGATCAACGCGGTGCTGGTAGAACAAGTCGATGGCATCGACGTTCAGGCGCTTCAAAGACGCTTCGGCGACCTTGCGGATGCGTGCGGGACTGCTGTCAGTCCCCTTCGGTCCATGGCTTCCGTCGTCATTGATATCGAAGCCAAACTTGGTGGCGATGGCGACCTTTCCTTTGAAAGGAGCGAGACCCTCGCCGACAAGTTCCTCGTTGTTGAAGGGACCGTAAACCTCCGCCGTGTCAAAAAAGGTCACCCCGCGCTCGACTGCCGCACGAAGCAGAGCGATGGACGCATCCCTCTCCGGAAACGGTTTGTACGAAAACGTCATGCCCATACAACCCAGGCCTAGAGCCGATACTTCCAGATTGCTGTTTCCCAATTTGCGTTTCTGCATTGTCGTTCTCCTGTGTCTGTTGCAGGCCGTCAGAATCATGACCGCTCTCTACAACTCAGCCTGCTTCGTCTGAATTACTTTTGATATTGCTCGTCGCTGACCTTCTCCAGCCAGTCAACAGTCTGGCCGTCCAGCCGTTCCTGAATGGCAATGTGCGTCACTGCGGTCGTCGGGGTGGCTCCATGCCAATGTTTTTCTCCCGGCTCGAACCACACCACATCGCCAGGCCGAATCTCTTCGACCGGGCCGCCCTCGCGTTGCGCCCAGCCGCATCCACTGGTCACAATCAATGTCTGGCCCAGTGGATGCGTATGCCATGCCGTTCGTGCCCCCGGCTCAAACGTGACCACGGCGCCTGCCACTCGTGCTGGATCGGGCGCCGTGAATGGCTGATCGATGCGCACTGTTCCGGTAAACCAATCCGATGGCCCCTTGGCCGACGGCTGCGAACCGTTTCGTGTCACTTTCATTACGGTTTCTCCTTCTGCTCTCACTTCGTCTGCGTCGGCCGTGGGACTCTTCGAGTTTATTCAGCTTTCAGCGAAGCCATATCGATCGAGAAGCGGTACTTCACATCGGACTTGAGTAGTCGCTCGTACGCTTCGTTGATCTTCTGAATCGGAATCACCTCGACGTCCGATGTGATGTTGTTCTCGCCGCAGAAGTCGAGCATCTCCTGGGTTTCCGCGATGCCCCCGATCAGCGAGCCGGAGAAGCTGCGGCGAGCAAAAATCAATCCGAAAACCGAGACTGGCAGCGGCTTTTCAGGCGCGCCGACCATGGTGAGGTTGCCGTCGCGGCGAAGCATGCCAATATATGCATTGATGTCGTGTTCGGCCGCAACCGCATCCAGAATGAAGTCGAAGCTTCCCGCATGCTTGGCCATCTCATCCGCGTTCTTCGAGATCACAACCTCATCCGCGCCCAGGCGCAGCGCGTCCTCCTTCTTGTTAGGCGAAGTAGTAAAAACTACTGTGTGCGCCCCTAGCGCATGCGCAAACTTCACTCCCATGTGTCCCAGTCCGCCCAGGCCGACAACGCCCACCTTCTTGCCCTTGGTCACGCCCCAGTGCCGCAGCGGCGAGTAAGTAGTGATTCCGGCGCAAAGCAGCGGGGCGGTTCCGGCAAGATCGAGATTCGTCGGAACCTTCAGCACAAAGTGCTCGGTGACCACAATGCTGTCGGAATACCCCCCGTATGTCACGCCACCTGTGTGTTTGTCAGGAAAGTTGTAAGTGAGTGTCATGTTCGGGCAGAACTGTTCGAACCCCGCCTTGCACTCCGGGCACGTGCCGTCCGTATCCACCAGGCAGCCGACCGCGGCAAGATCGCCGGCTTTGAATTTCGTCACCGCGGAGCCGACCTTGGTCACGCGGCCCACGATCTCATGGCCTGGAACGCAGGGATAGACAGTGGGCATCAATCCGCTCCACTCATTGCGGGCCTGGTGAAGATCGGAGTGACAGATGCCGCAAAATAGAATTTCGATCTGCACATCGTGCTCTGTGGGGTCGCGCCGCGTAATCGTGGTCGAAGCAAACGGCGATGTAGCGCTCGAAACGGAATAGGCTTTTGACTTGTACATGATGAACTCTCAACCTCCGCGGATTTTGGCGAGCAACTCGCCCGTGAATCAGAGTACGAAAGAGCGCCGTCCGAGCGGTATCCTGATCCTGCCAATCTATTGCCTATTCCTGTCGATGCATACATTTTTGTGCACAGTTTGATGAATCCGGCGTTAACTTGAATTTGAAGGAGTCACACAGGTGAAAGTGGCCAAACATAGGGGTGCGAACCCAGACCGAAGCCCAATTCGAAATGTGGATGAGTTGCGTCGAGAATTGGCGCGAAAGATTGCCGAGCGCACCGTTGGCGAAGGAGACGTGCTTACTGCCATACCGGGCCTGCGCCTCTACCGCCGCTCAATGACCACAGCCTGCATCTCGGCTGCATACGAGCCTGGCATGGTTGTTTTCCTGCAGGGACAGAAGCGCATCAATGTGGGGAAGACCGCATACGTATGCGACGGCAAAAACTTCCTGCTGACCTCTGTCGATCTGCCGGTTGTCAGCCAGGTGGTGGCGGCAACTGAGAAAGAGCCGATCCTCGGTCTGCTGCTCAAGCTTGAAATGCCCGCGGTCCGCGAAATTCTCTCGCAGCAGGAATTTCACCTGCGCGAGGAATCTGCTGACGCCCGCGCTATGGCAGTTGGTGTCAGTTCACGTGAACTCCTCGACGCATGTTCGCGGCTAGTGGACCTTCTGGACGTGCCTGAGGACATTCCGTTTCTCAGCAGCCTCATCCAACGTGAAATTGTTTTCCGTTTGCTGCGCAGTCCGCAAGGAAAGCATCTGCGGGCCATCGCCACGCTGGGTGAGCAGAGCCACCGAACCGCAAAAGCTGTCGAGTGGCTCCGGACGAACTACGCCAAGCCGCTGCGCGTTGAGGAACTCGCCGACATGG
>JBAWCO010000631.1:0-45963 GCA_049590315.1 Occallatibacter sp.
GAAGCTCTGGAAGCAAAGACGATGCTGAATGGCGAGGCCGATCCGCTGAATGCCATTGTCACGGTTCATCCCGGAGCCGGTGGAACGGAAAGCCAGGATTGGGCCGAGATGCTGATGCGCATGTATCTGCGCTGGGCTGAACAGCAGGGCTTCAAGACGGAGATCAACGACCTGCAGGACGGCGATGAGGCGGGTATCAAATCGGCTACGTTCACCATCCTAGGCGAGTTTGCATTTGGACAACTGGCGGGCGAGAGCGGCGTGCATCGGCTGGTGCGGATTTCTCCGTTTGATTCTGCGAAGCGCCGGCATACCTCGTTTGCATCCGTATATGTGTCGCCGGAGATTGACGACACCATCCATGTGGATTTGAAGCTGGATGATTTGCGCATCGACACGTACCGGTCGGGCGGCAAGGGCGGGCAGCATGTGAACACCACTGACTCCGCCGTGCGCATGACGCATCTGCCAACGGGGATCGTGGTGCAATGCCAGAATGAGCGCAGCCAGCACAAGAACCGCGAGAAGGCGATGAAGATGCTGCGGTCGCGGTTGTATGAGTATGAGCTCGATAAGAAGAAGGCAGTGAGCAGGAAGCTTGAAGACTCGAAGCTGGAGATTAACTTCGGGTCGCAGATTCGGTCGTATGTGCTGCAGCCGTACCGGATCGCGAAGGACCACCGGACCAAGGTCGAGGTGGGCGATGTGGATAAGGTGCTGGATGGGTACCTGGAGCCGTTTCTGCGCGGGTATCTGCTGGCTAAGAGACGCGGGACGGCTGTGGTTGCGGCTGAGGCGGATGACGATCTGGATGTGTAACAGCAGATGACAGACTTACAGATTTCAGATGACAGCAAATACCTGCGTTGCTGGCGATGAGGGACAGTGATGGACAATGATCCGGCGGTAATCGACGAGATGTTGCGGACGGCGAAGACTATCGCCGTGGTGGGGATGAGCGATAAGACGTGGCGCGCGAGTCATCACATCGGGCGTTATCTCTCGGAGAACGGATATCGCGTGTTACCGGTGAATCCGGCACTGAAGGAAGTGCTGGGTATGACGAGTTATCCGGATCTGGATGCGGCGCAGGCTGCCGCGCGTGAGGCGACTGGCGCGGGAATCGACCTGGTGGATGTGTTTCGGGCTTCTGAGTTTGTTCCGGCGATTGTGGACGATGTGATTCGGTTGGGGATTCCTTACCTGTGGTTGCAGGATGATGTGATCCACGAAGAGGCTGTGGCGCGGGCGCGGGCTGCTGGCGTGAAGTGCGTGGAGGATGACTGCATTTTCCGTGAGCACTCGAAGCGGGCGGATTTGCACGCGAAGTAACAGGATCAAAACTGAGTGTAACTATCGGTTGGGGCGGCGAGTCCAATGGACAGAGGATTGAATATCTCGGTGATGCGCCTGGGTCGTTGGATTTTCGTTTTCTTCTGGTTGCTTGCGGCGGGGTTTGCGGCGCGGGCTGCGTCGAGTTCTGCGGACGTTGCGCATCTGCATGTGCAGTTGGTTGTGCCTGATCCGGCTATGGGAGTTCGCGGGCAGGCCACGAAGGCCGGACTTTATTTCAAGCTAGAACCGGGCTGGCACATTTACTGGAAGAACGCTGGCGATTCTGGCGAGCCGCCGCACATCAAGTGGACGTTGCCGGAAGGAATTACTGCGGGACCGTTGCAGTTTCCTGTTCCGAAGAGGCTACCGCTCGGGCCACTAATGGACTTTGGCTACGAAGATGAGGTGCTGTTCCCTTTTGATTTTCATGTAGCTTCAAAAGTCAAGACTGGCGAAGTCAAGCTCCAAGCAAAGGTAGATTGGCTCGTTTGCCGTGAAGTCTGTATTCCAGGCAAGGCCGACCTTGAGATTACGCGCGTGGTGGGTGGATCTGCGGGTGGGTCCTTCGATCAAGACATGCAGCTCTATGACCGACTTGGCGACAAACTGCCGAAGCCGCTACCTGCAACTGCAAAGGTAACCTTCCAACCGACTGCGGCGGGCTTCGGGCTTGTGATAGAGACCGGCCAGCGGGAGACGGAAGGCACGTTTTTCCCTGCCGATCAGGACATTCTGGACAACCCTGCGCCGCAGAAGGTTACGCCTACCGCGTCGGGCCTGGTGTTGGAGTTGAAGAAAGACGCGAACATGACCGCGGCTCCCACGCAGTTGAAGGGCGTGATCGAGCTGAGTGGTGGACGGAACTACGAGATTGCCGCTACAGAGGAAAAATCCTTTGGGGTGATGAGCATCGGGCGCGTCCCCGGTGGGCCGGCTGCGGTACCTGGGTTCGATCCCGGGGAGTTGGCGCGGACTGTGGGGCTGGCGTTTCTTGGCGGGCTGCTGCTGAACCTGATGCCTTGCGTGTTTCCTGTGCTGTTTTTGAAGGGGCTGGCGCTGGTGAACTCCGGCAACGAAGAGCGGCATAAGCTGCGGGTGCATGGGTTTGTGTATGCGGCAGGGATTCTGGTTTCGTTCTGGGCGCTGGTGGCGGCGCTGCTTGGGTTGCGGGCAGCGGGATCGACGCTGGGATGGGGATTCCAATTTCAGTCGCCCGTGTTTCTGGCGCTGATGGCGGGGTTGCTGTTCTTTCTGGGGTTGTCGCTGGCGGGACAGTTTGAAATTGGGCTGACACTGACGAGTGCGGGCGGGTCGCTTGCTCAGAAGCAGGGCTATACAGGCAGCTTCTTTACTGGAGTGCTGGCGGTGGTGGTGGCTACACCTTGCACGGCACCGTTTATGGGAGCGGCGGTGGGGTATGCGCTGTCACAGTCTGCGGTTGTGACGTTTGCGGTGTTTACGGCTTTGGCGCTGGGGTTGGCTGTGCCGTATGTGGCGCTGACGCTGCAACCGGCGTGGACGCGGTTGCTGCCGAAGCCAGGCGTGTGGATGGATGTATTGAAGCAGGCAGTTGCGGTGCCGATATTTGGCACGGTGATCTGGCTGGCTTGGGTGCTGGCGCGCGCATACGGCGCGGAGGTTCTGACGGCGCTGCTGGCGAGCTTTTTGCTGCTGGCGATTGCCGGTTGGTTTCTGGGTAGATGGCCTGCGAAGCGATGGGTTGCGGTTGTTGCTGCGGTTATTATGCTTGCCGTTATTGCGATATCGTTCATTGCGCCTAACGAACTAGCCGATGCATCATCTACCTCCAACGGAGACAGGCTTGTACTATTGGCGGGTACTCCAGGAGTTTGGGAGCCGTGGTCCGCTGCTGCCGTTAGCAAATACCAGGCGCAGGGGCGGCCGGTGTTTGTGGACTTTACGGCTAGCTGGTGCCTGAGCTGCCAGGTGAATGAGCGTGTGGCCCTGCAACTGCCGGAGGTGCAGAAGGCATTTGCCAGGGCGAACGTGGCGCTGCTTAGGGCGGACTGGACGCGTGGCGACGATGCCATTGCCCAGGCATTGGCGGGGTTAGGACGGAGCGGGGTTCCGGCTTATGCGCTGTATGCGCCGGGGCAGAGCGAACCGGTGCTGTTGCCGGAGGTATTGACGCCGGGAATTGTTACAGATGCGCTGGGGAAGTTGCCGAAGGCGGCGACAGCTCAGGTCCACTGACGAGGGTGCGCGTCTGAACTCGTGGGGTCCCAGTCCCCAAAATCTTGACCTGGGGAATCCGGCTATTTGTCCCAACCTTACTTAATCCAATCCCCTTGACTGCGAAGTCCCAATTCTAACTCTTTTCAATTCTCGTGCGGAGGTGAGATATGCATGGATTGTAGAGGAGAAGGACAAAGGCAACCGCGGATCTTTCGACTCCCTGCGCTTCGCTCCGGTCGCTCAAGATGACAGCGTTTGGGGGAGGGTCTCGAATACAGGGCGCTAACCGTGGCCGTGTTTGGCTGCGCGGATTTTGCGGATTTCTTCCATGCGCTGAGCTAAGAGCTTTTCGCGGCCTTCGTTTGTGGGGTGGTAGTAACTGCGGCCTTTGAGCGAGTCGGGGAGACAATCCATGTCGGCTACTTTGTCTTCTTCATCGTGGGCGTAGCGATAGCCCTTGCCATAGTCCAGTTCCTTCATCAGCTTGGTGGGCGCATTGCGCAGGTGGAGCGGCACCGGTTCCTGACGGGTGTGCTCGATCTCGCCCTGGACTGCGCCGTAAGCGGTGTAGACGGAGTTGGATTTTGGGGCCAGGCATAGGTAAACGACCGCTTCGGCTAAAGCGAGGTCGCCTTCGGGGGAACCGAGGAACTCCATGGCTTGCTTGGCGGAGAGGCAGAGGTTGAGGGCTTCAGGAGCGGCGAGGCCGATGTCTTCGACGGACATGCGGACGACTCTTCGAGCCAGATAGAGAGGGTCTTCGCCGGCGGCGAACATCCTTGCCAACCAATAGAGGGCGGCGTCGGGGTCTGAGTTGCGGACGCTTTTGTGGAGGGCTGAGATGAGGTTGTAGTGCTCTTCACCGGATTTGTCGTACATGAGGACGCGCTGCTGGACGGCTTCGACGGCAACGGGACGATCGATGTGGCGGGCTTTGCGGAGATGTGCCTCCGGGGCTAAAGCCCCCTTCGAATCCGCTGGCTTGTTGCGGGGGGGTAAACTCCCGCTTCCCTCCGTGTCCGGTCTTTTCGCAAGGGCTAAAGCCCCGGTCTCGTTTTGTTTGGTTTTCGGCACGACTGAAGTCATGCCCTGATACAAAGCCGAGTTGGGGCTGAGTTTCTCAGGAGAGGGTTCCTGAGCGAGTTGGGCTGCGACTTCGAGGGTGTTGTAGGCGCTGCGGCAGTCGCCGCTGGAGTAGCTGGCGATTAATCGGAGCGCTTCATCGTCGGCGGTGAGGCCGAGTGCGCCGAGGCCGCGGTCCTTATCTTCGAGGGCGCGGCGCAAGAGAGTGGCGATGCGTTCTTCACTAAGCGGTTCGAGGACATAGACGCGGCAGCGGGAGAGAAGCGCGGAGATGATTTCGAAGGATGGATTTTCAGTGGTGGCCCCAATGAGGCGGATGATGCCGCGCTCGACGTAGGGCAGGAATGCGTCCTGCTGGGCTTTGTTGAAGCGGTGAATTTCATCGACAAAGAGAATGGTGCGGGAGTGGAGTTGGGCCGCCTGCGCGGCTGTGGCCATGACCTGCTTGATTTCCTTGATGCCGCTCATGACGGCGGAGAATTCGATGAAGCTGGCTTGCGTGGTTTCCGCGATGATTTTGGCCAAGGTGGTTTTGCCGACGCCGGGCGGGCCCCAGAGGATCATGGAGCCGGAGTCGTCGCGCTCGATCTGGACTCGGAGGGGCTTGCCGGGACCGAGGAGATGCTCCTGGCCGCTGTATTCCTCCAGCGTGCGGGGGCGCATGCGCTCGGCGAGGGGTGCGGTGCGGATGGGACCTTGGGGGCCTTCGGGCTCGCCATCGAAGAGGCTCATTGGGCGCTCCCCAGGAAAGGAGGCGAGGCGGGCGGGCTGCTTCCCATCCATTTGGCAGGAAAGCAAGAAGCAGGTCCTTCGACTCGCTGCGCTCGCTCAGGATGACAGGATGGGGCACCGAGCTTCTTTCGCGATTCAGGGTTCCGGTCGATGAGGCTCATCGGCGATCTCCTCGCAGGCTGGTGGGGCCGCCGGTACGGAGGGATCGCTGGCGGGAGGCTTCGTAGAGCAGCACGCTGGCGGCGACGGCGGCGTTGAGGCTTTCTACAGGGCCGGGGCAGGGAATGGTGAGAGCGCTGTCGGCCATGGCGGAGAGCGGTTTGGGAACGCCGTTGCCTTCATTGCCGATGAGGAGTGCAACCGGACCGGTCAGGTCTACGAAGTCGGCAGGTTCAGCAGTGCCGGCAGTGGTGGTGAAGATTTTGAGGCCTGCTTCACGCAGACGGTCAATGGAGTGGATGGCGCTGGCGGCAAGAACGGGGAGCCGGAATACGCTGCCGGCGGAGGCTCGAACGGCCTTGGGGTTCCAGGGGCTGACGGTACCGGGAAGAGTGAGAATGCCGGTGGCTCCGAAAGCTTCAGCCGAGCGGAGGATGGTGCCGAGGTTGCCGGGGTCCTGGAGGCCGGCGAGGACGAGGACCAGCGGGGCGCGATCGTGGTGGCTGCCGAGGAGGTGGGCCCAGGTCCAGTCGGGCGTCTCGATGAGGGCGGCGATGGGCTGAGGGGTTTCGGTGGTCAGCGCGGAGTCGAGGAGTTCGCGGGGCAGGAGGAGGATCTCTGTTTCCGGCGGAAGATGGAGGGGCGCGAGCAAGCTCTCGAAGCCCTGGGCCAGGAAGACGCAGGCCACCCGCGATCGGGCTCGGAGCGCTTCCTCAAGCAGATTGGGGCCTTCAATACCCGCAAAGACGGGGCCGGCAAGGACGGGCGCACCGGCGGCTGAGTCGCGGGCTGACTCGCGCGGAGGGTTGGCGAGCGCCTTGCGGAGTTCTTTCAGGCGGGCGTTCTGCTTACTCTGTACAATGCGAACAGGCATGATTGCGGACCGTTTAATCCTTCAGCCGATTCTAAGCCGTTTTGGACGGGGATGAGCGCGTGAGGTGATCGGCGCAACTTGCACCATGGCTGGTGCTGTGATAGCTTCCGTCTTTGTGGCGTTTCCATCCCGTAACTGAGGTAAAGCTTCTTGTCCGCGGAGATCCTGCGCGTCCATCCCGATGAACCCCAACCAGACCGGATCGACTACATCGTCTCCTGCCTGCGCAAGGGCGACGTAATTGCGCTGCCGACCGATACATTCTACGGTCTGGCCGTGGACCCCGTGAATCTGCACGCGGTGGAACAGATTTACAAGATCAAGACCCGCCAAAAGCACAAACCACTTTCGCTGCTGATCTCCGGGCTGGCGCAGGCGTACACGCTGGCGCGCGATACGGACCCGCTGCTGGACAAGCTTGCGGATCGGTTCTGGCCGGGACCGCTGACGATTATTGTGCGGGCGGGGACTAAGCTTCCGCTAAGGTCTACGGCCAATACGGGGAATGTGGCGCTGAGGGTGCCGGATGCGGCGATTCCGCGGGCGGTTGTGGAGAAGTTCGGGTTGCCGATTACGGCGACTTCGGCCAATTTGCAGGGAGCGCAGGAGTGTACGCACGCCGCGTGTGTGCGCGACCAAATTGGGGAGCGCATTCCGCTGATCATCGACGGCGGTCCGACGGGGCATGCTCTGCCGACGACGATTGTCGATCTCTCGCTGGGGCCTGGGCGCTGGGAGATTTTGCGCGAGGGCGCCATTCCGACGCACGAAATTGTGATGGTGCTGCAGAGGTGACAGCGGTCAGTTGACAGTGTTCAGTTCTCAGTGATCAGTGCGCGAAGGCGACCCTGCGACTCGCTGGCTGTGAATCAAGGAGAGCCTATAGACTGGGTCCTGATTTAGCGTGCAGGGGTTTTTTCATAGCCGGTTGACGATTGACCCCTGACCACTGTTTGCTGCACTCGAAGGTTGCCATGAAGCGCAAAGCCAAGCCAAGACGCAACAACATTGCTTTCCGCGGTGTGCTGTGGCTGCTGGTGCTGGCGGTCTTGGTTGGGGCGGGCTGGTGCTGGTGGGTTTACGCGCAGATTGAGATCTATGCCGGCCAAGACCAGGCAGCACATTCGGACGCGATCGGGGTGTTTGGCGCGGCGGAGTACGATGGGCGGCCATCGCCGGTTTATCGTGCGAGGCTGGATCATGCGCTTTCTCTGTATTCCCACGGCATTGCGCCGCTGATCATTACACTGGGCGGAGCGGGCGGGGACGATTATTCCGAAGGGGCCGTGGGGCGCGAGTATCTGATGGGCCAGGGTGTTCCCCAAGAGGACATCATTGCAGAGACGGTGAGCAGGAATACCGAGGATTCAGCACGGCGCATTGCGGTGATTGCACGTGCCAACGGGTTGCGCAGGCTGGTGATTGTAAGCGACGGAACGCACCTGTTCAGGATTCATGAGATCTGCGCCGCGGATGGGCTGGATGTGCTGACTTCACCGCGGCCGCGGGTGGCGGTGGAGAGCGGGAACGCTGGGGAGTTTGAGCGGATGGCCCACGAAATATTGAGTTATACCGCTTGGCGGTTGCATTTGCATTGAAGAACGCAGCGAGTCGGCAAGTCAGCAGGTCAGCGAGTTAGCGGAGCAGAAGGACTTATTGTGTCATACTGATTTGCAATGTTGAACCGTCGTACAATCTTGCTGCTGGCCGCGGTGATGGCGCTGGGAACGGCGTTTGTTGTGCCTAGTGTGCGGGCGGAACAAGGCGCGGAAGTCTGCGCGATTGTCCGTCTGGCCGAGCAGGAGTGCGAACAACAGGAGATCGGGCCGAGCATTGGCGGAGGTGCTGAATTTGCATCCGCGCCTGTTTGCTTTCATTACGAGGCACCTCAGGCGCATCGCTTCGAATGGCCGGCTAGTTATCAGCGTCCTCCTACACGGAACCTCTAGTCACAGCATCGTATTCCAAAACCACAACTGGAGGAATCACTGGCTGGATAGGAGAGTGCCACGTGCGCGATTTCCTGCGTAATCTGTTTGTCCGCCCTGGTTCGGGCGGGCTTCGTCGAGAGGCGATTGGCGAGATCAATGAGCGTCGCGCCGAACTGCGGCGGCAATCTGACTGTGAATTGAAAACTACCGCGAAAAGCTCTGACACCTTGTTGGAGACTGTTGCGATTGCGGCGGTGGCTGCGGAGCGAATGCTGGGGCTGAAGATGTTCGATGAACAGCTTCAGGGCTCGCTTGCGCTGGCAGATGGAAAGATTGCCGAGATGCAGACGGGGGAGGGAAAGACGCTGGCCGCTGTGCCGGCGATTGCGTGGTTGGCGAAGGCGGGTACGGGCGTCCACGTAATGACGGTGAACGACTACCTGGCGCGGCGCGATGCGCAGTGGATGGGGCCGATTTATGAGTTCTTTGGGCTCACGGTGGGCTGTATTCAGCAGAGCATGACCGGCGATGAACGCAAGCGGGCTTACAACTGCGATATCACTTACTGCACGGCCAATGAGATTGGCTTCGATTTTCTGCGCGATCAGATTGCATTGTATCCGCGGGACCAGGTGCATCGGCCGTTTGCGGCGGCGGTGATCGATGAGGCCGACTCGATTTTGATTGACGAGGCGCGGATTCCGCTGGTGCTTGCGGGCGGTGATGAGAGTGATTCCGCGCTTGTTTATCGAGTGGATTTGGTTACTCGACATTTGCGGCGTGGAGTTCATTATGGGTTCGATCAGTTCGGGCGTAGCGTGTCGCTAACAGACGCGGGGATTCATGCGGTGGAGAGGGCGCTTGGCTGCAGGAATCTATTCGATGAGAAGAATCTGGGATTGTTCACGGCAATCCAAGATTCGCTGCATGCACATGCTTTGCTGCGCCGAGACGTGGATTATCTGGTGAAAGAAGGCGCGATTCAATCCGTGGACGAGTTTAAAGGACGGGTGGTGGCGGACAGGCGATGGCCAGCCGGGCTGCATTCTGCTGTGGAAGCCAAGGAAGGAGTGGCGGCGAAGGCGCAGGGAAAGATTCTGGGATCGATCACCATCCAGAATTTGATTGCGTTGTATCCGAAGGTCTGCGGCATGACTGGGACGGCCGCGACCCAGGCTGGGGAATTTCGCGGGATCTATGGGCTGGACGTGGAGGTGATTGCAACTCATCGTCCAGTGGTTCGCGTCGATCAGCCGGATAAGGTTTTCCAGACAAAGAAGGAGAAGGAGCATGCGGTTCATGACGAGATTCTCAGCGTGCATGAGACCGGGCGGCCGGTGCTGATTGGGACGGCGAGCGTGGAGGAATCGGAACGGTTGAGCGCGGGGCTGGGCGCACTGCCACACGAGGTGCTGAATGCGCGCAATGAAGAAGAGGAAGCTGAGATTATTGCGCGCGCCGGTGAGCGGGGCGCTGTGACGGTATCAACCAACATGGCAGGGCGGGGAGTAGATATTCGACTTGGGGAGGGAGTGGCGGAGCTGGGCGGGTTGCACGTGGTGGGCGTGAATCGGCACGAGAGCCGACGGATCGACCATCAACTGCGAGGCCGCGCGGGGCGGCAGGGCGATCCGGGGAGTTCGCAGTTCTTTGTTTCACTCGAGGACGATCTTCTTGTGAAGTACGGCGTGGGTGAACTGGATTCGCCGGATGCTCCGGAGCGGATTCAGAGGAAGATTGAAACGCAGAATCTGCAGATTCGCGAGTTTCTGCGCAAGTATGAAGGCGTGGTGGAAGGACAGAGGCAGGCGGTGCAGGAAAGGCGGCAAGCGATTCTGACGGGCGAGACTGAGTGCGGATCGGAGTTGGAGAGGCTGGTGTCGCTGGCTACGATTGACGATCTGTGGTCGGATCATCTGGCGGGCGTGTCAGGGTTACGGGAAGCGACGCAATGGACTTCGTGGGCGAATCACGATCCGTTGCACGAATACCTGAAGGACATTGATGAGATGTTCCGCGCGATGGAAGCGGCGATTGAGGAAGAGATTCCTAAGCGGCTGGCACAGGCGGAAGAGACAGGGATTGATCCAACGGAACGAGGCGCGACGTGGACGTATCTCACCACGGACCAGCCGTTCGGGAGCATTGAGGAGCGGATTGTGAACGGGCTGCGGCGGTTGATGGGGAAGCGGAGGGTGTGAGGGACGGAGTTAGCGTTGTTAGAGGGGTTAGCGGAGCTAGCAAAGCGTGCGCGGACTAGCCCACGCCGGGATGAGGGATGATCGCGAGGATTCCCAGCGCGACGGCCGCGGCGCTGGCTGTGGAGAGGAAATTTACCGCGTCGTTGTTGAGCCAGCCGCGGCGCTCCAAGGTCGCGCCGAGAAGACTGTCGAAGAGGAGGCCAAAGACGGCAGCGGCGCTGCTGATCCAGAAGAGATCCAAATCGCCGCCCAGGGCGAGGGTCCCGCTAAGAGCGACGATGATTCCGGCGGCTGTGCCGGCAAGGGTTCCGGCGAGGCTGATGGCGCCATCGGTGCCGGGGTCGGTGGTGCGCAGGGTGGTGATCATGCGCGGACGACCGCCGAGTACCTGGCCGATCTCGGACGAGACGGTGTCGGCGGCAGCTTCAGCCAAGGCGGCTAAGCCAACGGCAAAGATGGGAATGGGCGCGAGGCCGCCTGGCGAGAACCAATGGGAATCGATAAGGCACATCTGAACATGCACGCTGAGCATGATGGCGGCAACGCCGAGGTTGGCGGCTACCTGCGATGCAGCGCGGCCCTTACGGCTTTCGGCGGTGCCGAGGCGCTCCTTCTTTGCGCGGCCCAACTTGGTGGCGAAGTAGGCGAGCAGGGAAACGGCCAGCACCGGGACAAGGGCTGTGTGCCAAGGCTGGGTGAGATAGGTCGAAAACATGAGGCTGGCGGTGAGTAGGACGCCGGTTGCGGCTCCGGCGGGAGTGGCGGCTTTGAGCTTGAGGACAACGAGGCCGAGAAGCAGGCTGAGACCAATGGTCCAGACGGCGACGTGCGGCAGCGTCTGAACATAGAAGCGACTGGAAAGCACGACCTCGTATGCCACGAAGGGCAGGACGAGGAGGAGCACAAGCTTCGATTGCCAGGCGAGGTTAGAGTACGGTTTGGGATTGGTCTGATCCACGACTCAATCGTATCGTCCGTCTGAGGAGTTGAGGATTGCGGACGCCCACTCATTTCGCAAAGAACGCGAAATGAATGGGGCACAGTTCCCTTGTCGAAGATGAGATTTTCCCTTGTTGAGAGGAGATTTCCGGGGTGCGGGTCAGGTGAAGGGGTTTACACTCAGGGCGCAGCTTTTTTCCTGGTTTGATCAGCACCGAACGGAGCACGAATGCAAAGGTTTACAACGGTTCTTGCAGTTATGGCCGGAACGTTTCTTTCAGCAACTCTCCTTTCTACACAATCGACAGCACAAACGCAGGCTTCCAATCAGCGGCTTGAACTTGATCGCAAGGGTGAGACGATCGTGCTGGAACCGTACGCGCCCAACTTATTGCGGGTGACGCTGAGTCTGAAGCGCGATCCGGCGTTGGCTGGGCCGGGATACGGGATTCTGGGAGTGCCGGCGAGTGAGGGTTGGACTGCGAGCGAAACCGAGCAGGCCGACGTGTACCAATCGGGGCGGATCGTGGCTAAGGTAGAGAAGGACTTGCCACCGGCACATCCACTGCTGCAGACACAAGTGGACATCAAGAAGTACTTCAACGGCTCGACGCCCGACACGCATATCACGCTGAAGACTCCCGAGGGCAAGACGTTGCTGGAACTGACGGGCTGGTCGCAAGCGATCCCCAATATCAAGGATGGCACGGCACAGGTGCTGCGAGACCGCCGACCTACGGACGCTGAGTTTTTCACGGTGGGCGCGACCTTTGCTGCGCCGGACGATGAGCACTACTACGGCCTGGGCCAGAACCATGAGGGGTTTTTGGATCATCGCGGACACACAGTGAATTGCTGGGCGGACTACCTTGCTCCGGCCGCGCCAAGCTTCTGCGTGCCATTTCTGGTGACCAACAAGGGCTACGGTCTATTGTGGGACAACCCCTCGAAGACCACGATTGAGACTGGCTTCAATGAGCGGACTCGCTGGAGCTCCGAGGTGGGTGACCGGGTTTCATTCTTCGTGATTGCAGGCGATACGGCGGACGAGATTTATGCGGGCTACAAGTTGCTGACCGGGCCAACGCACATGCTTCCCAAGGCTGCGTATGGGTACATTCAGTGCAAGCAGCGATATCTGAACCAGGCGGAACTGTTGGCTGCGGCCCAAGGCTATCGCGACCGTCATCTGCCGGCGGATGTGATGGTGGTGGACTGGTTCCACTACACCAAAATGGGGCAGATCGACATGGATCCCAAGGCCTGGCCGGACCCCGCAGGGATGAACAAGCAGCTCCACGCGATGGGGTTTGAAACGATGATCAGCGTGTGGCCGCGTTTTGTGCCGGAGGATCGCTACTACGCGATGCTCCGCGAGAAAGGTTGGCTGACTCACCTTGCGGATGGAACGCCGATCGACGGAATGCCCTACGACCGCGCGGGGTCTGACATTGACACGACGAATCCCGAGGCAGGCGCATGGTGGTGGAAGACAATCCACGAGAACATCATGAGCTTGGGCTTCGACTCACTGTGGGCCGACCAGACTGAACCTGACCTGCCTCCCAATGGCGCTTACTTTCATATCGGGCCGGGGACGCAGTTCTTCAATGTGTATCCGCTGTTTCACACCGCGGCATTGTATGACGGATTCCGCAAAGACGAGCCGAACAAGCGCGCTCTGATTCTCTCGCGCGATGCGTATACGGGTGCACAGCGCAACGGGGCGTTCTTCTGGTCTTCAGATATTCAGCCCACATGGGACACGCTGAATCGCCAGATTCCTACCGGGCTGGATTTTACGGCTTCCGGGTTTGCTTACTGGTCGAACGACACGGGGGGATGGGAATATTTGCCCAAGGAGCATCATCCGGCGCACAAGCCGCTGCTCGATCCTTCTGATGCGCGAACGAACGTGGGCGGGTACGATGACTATCCTGAGCTGTATACGCGGTGGTTCCAGTACGCGGCGTTCCTGCCGATCTTCCGCGCCCATGGAAGCCGGATTTCGAACGAGGTTTGGTCGTACGGCAAAGAGGCGGAGCCGATTCTGGAGAAATACCTGCGCCTGCGCTATCAACTGATGCCGTACATCTATTCGCTCGGTTATAAAACGTGGGAGACAGGAGCGCCGTTCATGCGGGCGCTGCCGCTGGATTTCCCGAACGATCCCAAGGTCGCGGACTTGCGCGATGAGTACATGTTCGGGCCGGCGTTTCTGGTTGCGCCGGTGACGGAGCAGGGTGCGACGAGCCGGGAGGTCTATCTGCCGGCGGGAAGCGACTGGTACAACTACTGGACGAATGAGCGCGTGAAGGGAGGGCAGACTGTCACCGTGCAGGCGCCTATCGACACATTGCCGCTTTTTGTGCGGGCAGGCTCGATTGTTCCGCTGGGAGCTCCAGTGGAGAGTACGCACGAGAACCAGGCAATTGCCAAGGTGCGTGTGTATCCCGGAGCGGACGCGAGCTTCACTTTGTTCTCGGACGATGGCACGACCTATGCATACGAAAAAGGAGCGGGCTCGGTGACTCGTCTGCACTGGGACGATGCCAAAGGGTTGCTGACTCACGAGGGTGCGTCGGCATGGAGCGGGCCGGACGGCGGGGTGGTGGAGGTAACTGGGCGTTGACGATGAATTGCCGCACCCCGAAGCATGGCTGCCCGATACCCATCCATGCCACCGGGGCGTCTAACGCGAAGCCAGGGAAACTGCGTTCCGGCGGTCTGAGTGCGGGGTCGCCGCTCCCTGGTGGTCGCGTCAACTGGAATGTGTTGCTCTTGCATTCCTCATCCCTTGGTTCGCGTCTAACCCTGAGGTTGCTGATTTACAATCACGAAGTAAGCAGGAAAGAACTGAATGAGGTTTTTTTTCATGATTTCTAGCCAGGCGCGCACGCGGTTGGTTCAGGCGGGCGCGGGTCTGACGGCAGCAGTTCTGGTTGCCGGATGCGGCAGCCAATACAGGCCGGTGGTAACACCCGTCAATCCGAACGGCCCAGCCCCCCAGGTATCGTCCTTAGTAGTGGTTATTTCGGCTCCATCGCCTACCTCGCCGGGCATTGCCACAGTGGTGGACTATTCCGGCGACTCGGTGCTGGCCATATCGCCCATCGGTAACGGTCCGACGACGTTCACGCTTGACGCACTCGGCGCCAATGGTTACACGCTCAACAGCGACCAAACGCTGAGCAATTTTCCGATTTCAGCCAATTTGCAACCCAAGCAGGTGACTTATTCCACCCTGCCATCGACGGCGGAACCGGTGAACCTTTTCTCTCCGACGGCCGGGCTATTTGCGGCGGACCTCTCGGGAAATATCGTGGATGTCTTCAACGGATTTCCTCAGGCGTTCAAGCTTGCCATTCCGGTGTCGCTGACTCCGGTAACCATTGCCGGTCCAGGCTCGGTGGGCCAGCGCGACTACGCTATCAGCCAGAATATTGCCAATCCTGATCCGAGTGCGAATGCAGGCCTGGAGTGCAACATTTCGCCCACTGGCCAGCCCACCGGTACGGCGGATGCGATCGAGGTAGCCAGCTTCACCGTATCGGCGGGAATTCCGCTGGGCAAGTGCCCGGTCTATGCCGTGCAGAGCCCGGACGTTCGGCGGTTGTTTGTACTGAACCGGGGCGACGACACGATTACAGTGATTAACAGCCAGCTCAATACGCTGGACGCGTGCACGCCTTTCGTGAATCAGAGCGGCCAGACAGTGACCTGCCATCCGACGCTGCCGCTTTCGACCGCATCGCTCACTGCGGCAAACGCGCCGGTTAACTGCGTCATCGCCACGAATCCAACCTGCGGAATGCGCAGCGTTGCCGGCCCGGTGTACGCCGAATACAACCAGGCTACCGCGCAACTAGTTGTGGCAGACTACGACGGCGGAACGATCAGCGTAATCGACGTAAGCGAAGATCAGTATGGGAACGATAGTCCAACGTTTGGGACCACGTTTACGATTCCGGTGGGTCAGACTTCTACGCCTTACCCCGCGAGCGTGACCGTGCTGGCCGACGGCAGCCGCGCCTACACCGCCAACCAGGGAGATGTCGCAGCCGGACAGAACAACGGCACGGTAACGATTGTGGATTTGAGCAATCACACCGTGGAGAAGACTCTTGCTACCACCGGCCACCCGCGCACGGTGGTTTCCACGCAGAATGCGCAGCAAGGGAAGGTCTATGCGGCCTCGCCGGACAGCCCGTTCCTGACCATCATTCGCACCGATCTGGATATTGTGGATGCCAGTGTTCTGGTGGAGGGCAACATTGTGGACGTGCGGGTGACTACGCAGAACGGATCGCAGGGCAACCCGAACCCGGTGAGCCGCGTGCCAGGCTATGGCGAGCCCTGCAATCTGCCGCCAACGACGGGGAATCCGACCCCCGCACCTGCGCCGGGGCAGACGCTGTTAAAAGCCTGCCAGGCTTTGCCATAGGGCTTTCGCAAAGACCGCAGATTACGAAATACCAAGGGGCCATTCTTCCTGCGAAGAATGGCCCCTTGGTATTTGGTCGTTTCGATTTTGGGTCGCTTTAAAGTCCGGAGAGGACGATGGGTAGCGTGGGGGTGTCCGATCCGCCCGCCTTTTCAATAGTGACACCGAAGCCCTGAACCGTGAGGCCAACGGGTGCCTGGGCGAGAATGACGGCTGCGTTACCGGAGCTATCGGGCCAAAAGGTTCCAGCGGGCAAAGGTTTTTTGCCGTTGGGCTGCAGAATCCACAGCTCGTAGGTTTTGCCGTCGGGCAGCGGTTGCAGGTTGGATGCGGTCAGCAAGAGCTTGCCGGTGCGCGCCTCGTAGACTACGCGGCCTTCGGGAGGGGGTGAGGCGACGGGCGTTGGGTGGAGTGTAACTCGCTGGACATGGCTCGAGGTGAGCAGATCCATGAGCTGGGCGAGCTGAACGGAGTCCGCTGCGCTGCGCTGGGCCAGGATGCGTGAGGAGTGGAGAGCCTCGCGGTAACGGAGATCGTCAATGGCGACAGCGATGAGCAGAATGGCCATGGCGCCGGCAAGAGCTCCGGCCCAGGGCTTGGCGTCTGCGCCGAAGATTGTGCGCCAGGAGAAGCCTTGTTTCGGGGACGGTGTGGGGGCAACGGATTCAGCGTGAGGCTGAGTTTGAGTTTCAGTTTGCGGAGTGGTTGCAACGCGGGCCATAAAGCGGGCCTTCGCTTCGTCAGGTAGTGCTGCTTCCGGGGTGGCCTGGGCGTATGCGGCAAGGGCCACGCGATTTTGGCGTAGCTCTTCGTTGCATTGCTCGCAAGCATCGAGATGAGCCCGAGCGGAGTCCATCTCTTCCGCGGAGAGAGTGCCCATGGCATAGAGCGCCAGATCGGTATCGGCAATGTGCAGTTTGTCGGTCATGCGTTCATCGCCTTTCGAATGGTCAGCAAGCCGGCGCGTATGCGGGTCTTGACGGTTCCCAGCGGGGAGCCGGTTTTTTCAGCAATCTCAGTGTGGCTCAGGCCCTGGAAATAGGCCAATTCAAGTGGGCCTTGCTGCTCAGCGGGCAGTGTTTCCAAGGCGGTTCTCACCTTGTCCATCAACCAGCCTTGCTCGCTGGCCTGGGTCATGTCGCGCGGGTCGGGAAGCTGCATTTCGTCCAAAGGCGCAAGCTGATCAATCGGCGAACGCTTGCGCAGTACGTCGATGGCGCGGTTGCGTGTAACCACACTGAGCCAGGAGGCGAGGTTTCCGCGCTGGGCGACAAAGCTTTGGGGGCGCTTCCATATCTGGAGCAGGACTTCCTGCATCACGTCTTCCGCCAGTCCCGGTTCTCGCAGCACACGCAGTGCGATGCAATAAACGATTCGGGAATAGCGATCAAAGACCGCTGCCATGGCATCCTGGCTTCCTTCAGCCACTGCCTCGAGCAGGGCGGCGTCATCCATGGGGTCAACCTTTTCGCGTTTGGTGAGAGATCCATCTTCATCCACAGTACGATGAAGCGTGGGCAACGGATTGGCAGGCTGGGAATCGTCCGGCATTGGTAGGATTGCCAAGAGCCAAAATAACCTACCGAGCTTAAGGCGTACAAGGGCGCGTAGAGCGGCTCGCGTTTGGGCGGGAGAGGGAAGCGGCGAGAATCGATGACGGCTGGGGCTAAAAAGCGCGTGGATCTTGTGCTGGTGGAGGGGGGCTATGTGCCCAGCCGGGAGCGGGCGCGCGCAATGATTCTCGCTGGGCGGGTGCTGGTGCGGGAACAGAAGGTGGACAAGCCGGGGACGCTGGTGCAGGAGGACGCGCCGATCCGGCTATTGGGCGATGATCCACCATACGTGAGCCGCGGCGGGCTGAAGCTGGCGGCGGCGCTGGAGCACTGGAAGATCGACGTAACGGGAAGAGCCTGCCTGGATGTGGGAGCTTCGACAGGAGGATTTACCGATTGCCTGTTGCAGCATGGCGCAGCGCACGTGACGGCTGTCGATACAGGGTTTGGGCAGATTGCAATGAAGCTGCGCAACGATGAGCGGGTTCGGTTGGTGGAGCGGACGAATGCGCGGCATCTTGCGGCAGGAGCGCTGGAAGAGGGACAGGGTGGGCCTCCGCTGATGCTGTTGGTGATGGATGTGTCGTTTATTTCAGCGACACTGGTGTTGGGGCCGGTGCTGGCGGCTGCGCCGGGGTTGATGGAAGCGGTGATCCTGGTGAAACCACAGTTTGAGGCGGGGCGCGGACATATAGGCAAGGGCGGGATTGTGCGCGATCCGGAAGCGCACCAACTGGCGATTGATCGCGTGGCGGAGTGCGTGCGGGAACTGGGGTGGACAGTGGTGGAGACAATTCCTTCACCAATTACGGGGATGGAGGGGAACAAGGAGTTTTTGTTGTATGGACGACGCGCGGTCTAATTGACGGGGCGGGAACCTGTGATGAGGATGTCCACCAGCCTTCGAGCGCTTGGCTGCCAGCCAGGACCGGAGGCAACATGGGCGACACCGATCAGCGCTCGAAGCAGGTCGAAGGCGTCTAGATCGCTGCGGATGTCGCCGCTCTTGATGGCACGCTTCACCAGCGCCTCAATCGCTGCCCGGATCAGACCATGGGAACCTTCGTATAGCTTCGATGGACCTCCGACGACGCTGTTCAGCGCGGGAGCTATGATTTGTTTCGCCGCGATGTGGTCGACGAACAGCAGCATCCAGGCCCGTAACGCCTCGACCGGGGGCATTGTCTCGGCGAATTTCTGCTGCGTCGCAGCCATCTTCTCCACTTCACTCCGATAGACCGCCTCGATCAGAGCGTCCCGCGTGGGGAAGTGACGATACAGCGTTCCGGCTCCAACGCCGGCCTGTTTGGCAATATCGTCAAGGCTGGCGTCCGCGCCGAAACGGGTAAACGCCTCCTTCGCCACTCCGAGGATGCGCTCGCGATTCCGAAGCGCATCGGTTCGGGGCCTTTTCTGGACGGGTTTTACAGACTTTCTCGTCATTTCACCAAAAAATATTGCGACCGGAGACTGTCTCCGGTTATCTTCTCATTCGGAGGCTGTCTCCGTTTTATTTGAAGCGGCTCGATTCGTCAATGCCGCTCACCAACGGAGAGGGCACCAATGAACCACGGAGGAATGGGATGCTTCAGGAGATCAGTCAGGCCGGCAGTTTCAAATTGCCCGGCAGTTCAGTCAGCGTGAACCGCATGGGCTATGGAGCTATGCAACTTGCAGGGAGAGACGGCAACAAGCTGGTGTGGGGACCACCGCCGGACGTCGAGGGAGCGATTGCCCTGCTACGAGAAGTCGTCGCGAGCGGCGTGAATCATATCGATACGTCCGATTTCTATGGCCCTCACGTCACGAATCAGATCATTCGAAAGGCGCTTCATCCCTATCCCGACAATCTGGTTATCGTGACGAAGGTCTCCGCCCGGCGAGGTGAAGATGGGTCGTGGATTCCGGCTTTCTCGCGAGAAGAACTGACCGCAGCGGTTCACGATAATCTCCGAAATCTTAGTCTGGATGTGCTTGATGTGGTCAACATGCGCAGCATGCTGAGCATTCATCAGCCGGCTGAAGGTTCGATCGAGGCGCCGCTCACAGTTCTGGCCGAACTGCAGCAGAAGGGGTTGATCCGTCACATCGGGCTTAGTAACGTCACGCCCACGCAGGTTGCGGAGGCGCGACAGATCGTCCCTATCGTCTGCGTTCAGAATCAATACAACCTGGCACATCGGGCAGACGACGCGCTGGTCGCGGACCTTGCTCGTGACGGGATCGCTTACGTTCCGTTCTTTCCACTGGGCGGGTTCTCTCCGCTGCAGTCGGATGCCTTGTCTGAAGTGGCGTCGCGCCTGAATGCCACGCCGATGCAAGTTGCGCTTGCGTGGCTGCTGCAACGCTCGCCAAACATCCTGGTGATCCCAGGGACATCTTCGGTCAAGCATCTTCGTGAGAATTTCAAGGCGGCAACGCTGCAAATTCCTGCTGATGCGCTTGCCTCTCTCGACGCAGTATCCGGACAAGATGCCGCGGTTCCGGCCCCGCGGCATAAGTAGAGATTGTAACTATCAACAACTTTGATTCAAGAACAGGAGACTTTATCATGCGTGTTTTCGTTACAGGCGCAACAGGATTTATTGGCTCGGCTCTGGTTCCAGAGCTGATCGAAGCAGGACATCAGGTGCTCGGCCTCGCTCGCGGTGATGAGGGCGCTCAGTCCCTTATTTCTGCCGGAGCCAAGGTGCACCGAGGGAGTCTCGAAGATCTTGAGAGCCTTCGCAGCGGAGCAGCCCAAGCGGATGGCGTGATTCACCTGGCCTTTGATCACAGCGCCTTCGGTGGCGACTTCTCGAAGTTCATTGAGGTCTGTCAAAAGGACGAGCGCGCTATAGAAGCACTTGGCTCCGCGCTTGCCGGCTCGGACCGCCCCTTGGTGATTACCTCCGGCACCGGAATGGGGAATGCGGCTCCAGGTCAACCTGCGACCGAAGACCATTTCGACCCCAACCACCCACATCCTCGCAAAGGTTCGGAAATCGCAGGGGCTTCCGTGACCGAACGCGGCGTGAACGTGTCAGTGGTGCGCCTTCCCCAGGTCCACGACACGGTGAAGCAGGGCCTGATTACCCACGCCGTCCTAGTGGCTCGTGAAAAGAGAGTTTCGGCATATATTGGAGAGGGACAGAACCGCTGGCCGGCGGCGCATGTTCGCGATGTTGCCCATCTCTACAGGCTCGCGCTTGAAAAGGCTGAAGCGGGCAGTAGGTACCACGCCGTCGCCGAAGAGGGAGTACCGATGCGGGAGATAGCTGAGGCCCTCGGCAAAGGCTTGAAGGTGCCCGCAGTCAGCATCTCTCCGGAGGAAGCGCAAGCTCATTTTGGATGGCTCGCGATGTTTGCTGGCTTCGATATGCCTGCCTCGAGTGCCATAACCCGAGAGAAGCTGGGATGGAAACCGACTGGGCCTGGGCTGATCACAGATCTCGAAAAAATGAAGTATTCCCAAGGCTGACACGTGGAGGCCGGGAACCCGACGCCGACCAGTTCCCGGCAGTGGTGTGAGGAAGTACTGGAACCCGCATTTTCAAACATGACGGTAGGAGTTCAGGCTATATGGCGAATGAAAAGAAGATCGCACTGGTGACCGGAGGGAATAAAGGCATCGGCTTGGAAATCTCTCGTAATCTCAGCAGTGCCGGATGCACTGTGCTGCTGAGTGCGCGTAACGTGGAGCGAGGGCAGGATGCAGTACGAAAGCTCGGAGATGCAGGACTGAGCGATGTTCATTTTATTGAGATCGATGTTACAAAGCGGGAGACCATTACAGCCGCCGCGCAAATCATCGAAAGCCGCTACGGACGCCTCGATATCCTGGTGAATAATGCGGGCGTCAACGTGCGCGGGGATGGTCTGCCGGGCGCGGCAGATGTGGGCATGGTGCAGAAGATCTTCGATACGAATTTCTTCGGGGCGCTGCGTGTCGCGCAAACTATGCTGCCGCTGCTCAAAAAAACGCAGGCGGGACGCATCGTGAACATCTCAAGCGGGCTCGGTTCGCTGACATTCAACAGCGATCCTGAATGGACCGGCCGCGACGTCAAATTCATTGGATATAGCGCGTCGAAGGCTGCCCTGAACATGTTGACGGTTCATCTGGCGTATGAGCTGCGCGAAACAAAGATCAAGGTGAACTCGGCAAACCCGGGATATACGAAGACGGATCTGAATGACAACCAAGGAACACAACCCGTGGAGACCGGCGCCATCGAAGCGACGCGACTGGCTCTGCTGGATGACGATGGCCCAACCGGAGGGTCGTTTTCGAAGGATGGCCCCGATCCCTGGTAGAACCGCGATATATCTTCTTGAATTACCAGAATCCTACGATGAGCAAGGCGGCGAATAGTGAGGAGAGAGCTAGCGCTCGTTGGCCGACCTTTTTCAAGGGCAGTTGGAGGTTTTCGGCATTTCGTTGGCTGCGGAGATCGTGCCAGTAGCCAACCACGAGTATGAGCAGGGCAAGCGCGATCCATGCGTGCCCGAGCGTGGCTGTTGTTGCTGCTGCTACGACTAATGCGAGGAGAGAAATCTGGGCGGCGCGGCGGAATCGCTGAGATTGTCCACGTGTGAATGCGGGTTGGCGTAGCGCAATGCGCGCGTCCAAACGCGCATGCACCACCAGGATTCCAGCGGTGGCTTGCAACGCCATCAGGAGCCACAGAACCCAGCACCAGGGTGCGATGCCGCCCGTTGCTGAAAGCGAAGTGGCGAGGGAGCTGGAGGTAAGAGCTACCGCACTGGCGATGTGAAAGAGTGTCGAGCGCTGGCGGTTCTTGATGTTTATCGCGACGGCAAGCGCTGAAAAAGCGGCGACGGCGATTCCCATCGCCAGAATTGCCTTGAAGGGCCATGCCTGCAATAAAGCGAGGCCGCTTAGAACGAGGATAATGCTCCAACCAGCAAGCCACTTCGCGGCAACGACGGTTTCGGGGTGCTGTTGTTTCCAGACGAATCGCTGCCGCGCCAGAATCACCATGGGGTCTTTGGCGGCGAGAGCTGCAAATGCAGCCGTTAGAGTGGCAAGCTCGCTCCAGCGCCACTGGCGGGAAAGAATCGCTGCACAGACAATTGGGATCATCAGCATCGCTGTCGCCCCGTGCTCACGCGGCAGGAACCACATTGTGGATTGAGTGTGTCCGACCCTGCCCGTACCGGTGTCTTCTCGCAAAATAGGCCCCCATTGTCAGATCGGCGGCGGAACGAGCCGTTCTCCGACCTCTTCCACATTTACATCGATCCAGGCACAAGAGCTGTGACTTAAGTCCTACGCCGGAGGGTCACCGGCGACTATCGTAGATTGCGGAAGGATCCCATGTTGACCGTATACACATCTCCCCGCGGCGCGCCGGCAGCTCCAAAAACGCCGATCCAGCAGAAGAAAGCTCTCGTGCGCCGATTGTCACGCGACCGCTCGCAACAGATTCGGCGCGGTGTGCAGATAGCCTTCCTTGCGCTGAACGCATGGGTCGGGGTTCAGTTCATTCTTTGGGTTCGCTATTTTGAGAGCCAGGGCAGTTCTGCTTATGTGGGACGACCAGCCGGAGTGGATGGCTGGCTGCCGATCGCGGGACTGATGAATATGAGGTACTTTCTGGCCACCGGACACGTCCCGGGGATCCATCCGTCGGCGATGGTTCTGTTCTGTGTCTTTCTGCTGGCAAGTTTGCTGGTGAAGAAATCGTTCTGCTCGTGGCTTTGCCCTGTCGGAACGGTTTCAGAGTATCTGTGGAAGTTTGGGCGGAAGCTGATTGGTCGTGGTCTGACGTTGCCGCGCTGGCTCGATCTGCCGCTGCGCAGCCTGAAATACCTGCTGTTGGCATTCTTCGTCTTCATCGTCTTCACGATGTCTACTGAGGACCTGGGCGACTTTCTCGGATCCCCGTTCGGCATTGTGGCAGACGTCAAGATGCTCAACTTCTTCCGTCACATCGGGGTGGTGGGAATCGCGGTAATTGCGATTCTTGTAGTGTTGTCGTTCTTCATCCAGAATTTCTGGTGCCGCTTTCTCTGCCCTTACGGCGCACTGATGGGCATCGCGTCGACTTTGAGTCCGGTGAAGATTCGGCGCGATGACCAAGCGTGCATTGACTGCGGAAAGTGCAACAGGGCTTGCCCGTCCCATTTGCCGGTAGACAGACTGGTGCAGATTCGCTCCGTTGAGTGCACTGGATGCATGGAGTGCATCGCCGTTTGTCCGGCGGAAAATGCTCTTCAGCTATCGCTTCCGCCTTGGCCGGAAAGTGTAGTCGATCGCAAGTTGCCGGAAGCAGCGCGACTTCGCTGGCAGCGTCGCATACTCGGGCCAGAGGTTGTGGCGGCGGTCCTGACGGTTGTGTTTTTCGGACTGATTGGTGCGGCGCGCGCTACAGGTCATTGGCAGACTGACATTTCGCGCGCGATTTACATGAGGCTGGTCCCCAACGCGGACCGATTCGATCACTGACGCCCTATGACGTCGCCGTCAACAAGGCGTTCAGGCCGTTCTTATCTTTGACCACAATTTGCCGCGCGTCCACATCGAGTAGTCCCTCGGCTTGCAGCCTCATCAGGTTGCGCGAGACCAATTCGCGGACGGTTCCCAATTGGCTGGCTAATTCCTGATGACTCGCAGGTAATTGGAACTCGATGCCTCGCGGGGTCTGCCGGCCTTCGGTTTCCGCAAGGCGCAGAAGGACCGAGATTAGTCGTTGACGGATGGTGGTGAAAGACAGCTCCTCGATGATGCCGACGAGTCTTCGCAGGCGCGCGCCCACAACGGCCAGCATCTTGAGCGCTACTTCGGGGTGCTCCATGCAGAACGCGTGAAAATCCTGGCGTGAGATGAAAGCGATATCCACATCATCGACCGCCGTTGCAGACGCTGGATAACGCCCGCCGTCAAACACCGGCAGTTCGGCTACGGACTCGCCCGCGCAATTCATGGCCAGAACCTGCTCGCGGCCATTCACCGACGTCTTGAAGATGCGTACTTGGCCCCGCGCAATAATGTGCAGTCCATTGCACGATTCATCTTCAGAGAACAGCAGTTCACCACTTGTAAAGTGCTTGCGCACCGTTCGCGCGGCGAGCAATTGAATCTCCGCATGGGACAAGCTGGAGAGGAGCGCGGTCCCTTCCAGGGTTGCTGCCAGATCGATGCGTTCGCTTGCCATTGGATGAGTCTAGCATCGTGATGGCCGCCGCTGTCTTTATGCACGAGTGACTTAAGTCGCTGCGCTTCGCGCGCGGCCCTTCTAAGTTGATGTCAGGAGAGAATCATGACCAACCTTACACAAACCGTGCGCGAGATTGCCCTCGAGCAACCCCACTCTATCCGCGTCTTTGAGCGCTTCGGTATCGACTACTGCTGTGGCGGCCGCAAGCCTCTCAGTGAGGCCTGCATTGCTAACAAACTTTCCACCGATGAAGTTGTTGCCGCGCTGGACTCAGCCGCAAACATGGCAGCGTCCTTGCCAGTTGATTGGTCGAAGACCTCGTTGCGCCCGCTCATTGATCATATAGTTGCCTCGCATCATGCTTATGTGAAAAGGGAGTTGCCTCGCCTGGCCGTGCTGGCGCAAAAGGTGGTAAATCGCCACGGCGATACGCAAGCGCATTTACCGGCAATTCAGAACGCCGTTGCGCAGCTCGACGAGGAGTTGACTCACCATCTTGCCAAGGAAGAGAACATCCTGTTCCCTTACATCGCGGCACTGGAGACCGCACTGGACTCAGGCGGGGCGTTTCCCGATGCATGCTTCGGCACGGTGGCAAATCCCATTGCACTGATGACCAGCGAGCATGAGGGCGCCGGTGCGCTTCTGGCTGAAATTCAGAGATTGAGCAATAACTTCGTCGCGCCTGTCGGCGCGTGTCCGACGTATCACGCATTCTATGACGGCTTGAAGGAATTTCAGCAGGACCTTCACCAGCACATCCACTTGGAAAACAACATCCTGTTTCCGCGCGCGGTCGAATTGGAATCGTCAGCCCAGACGGCTCAGTTTGCAGTCTCCGCTTCTTCCTGAGGGCGCGCCCACGCGTAAGTCGCACCCAGCCAGGATTGGCGTGGGCCTGCTTCCGGAACATGCGGAATCAAGGCCCACAGCCCAATGAAAGCAAGTCCGACAAGATTGGGAAAGAGCAGCGGCGCCATGGGCGGAGCTCCGTTGACAAGCTTGTCAAAAAGATTGCTGCCGGGTTCAAGCAGATTTGCCTGCAGGTGAAACCAGAACCCCAGCACTCCGACGAGCGCTTGCACAGCCATTACCACAAGGCAGACGTCAAGGAAGCGGCGCGTTACTGGAAGCACGAGCGGAACGATGAGAAAGCCTGACGCGAAGGCCGACGAGATTACCGGAATCCATTCGGTTTTTGCGAAGAAGCCGTTCGACGCGTGATCGGTGAGCGAAAGAACAAGATTACCGAAGAAGCCACCCAGGGCGAGAAAAGTAACCCAGCGCGCCCACTCCACACTACGGGGAGGAACCATGCGATTGACCAGGAGCAGAAATCCGATGCCCGCGTAGGCAAGTGGAGCCGCGAACGGAGCGGCGTAAGTCAAGCTCTGCAGGGTGCGGTCGAGGAAGAATCGGCTTTCGAGGTGATAGAGCACGCCGGCCAGTCCAACTAGAATTGAAAGCCAACCAACCAGCAAGCCGATATCCTGCCATGGCGCGCGCAGGCGCCATATCCATCGCATCGCGATTACGACGCCAAGCAGAAGAGGCGCGCCGATTGAGAAGAATAGCGGAATGTATTCCGCCGCCTTCTGAAAATGATTTACCGAGTGGGCGATGTAGATATCGGCGGCGAGGATGGCGAGATTCGCCGTGACGAATAGCTCCACCCAAAGCTGGGGATCGTGCGCCCAACGCAGGCGGGGATTGATGATGATCTTACGGACCCTCGACAGCAGCTCATTTGTGCGCATGTTCTCTCCGCAACTCGTCGGCATCATGTTGTAACTCGACAGTCTTCGAGAGCAACTCGTAGTTACCGTGCCATTGGACGAAATCTGCTCCGCCCATGAAGGCTCCGTGCTTGCTGGTGCGGCCGTCGTAGTGCCACAGATTGAAGTAGGTGAAGTCGATGGGATGCGTGAAGGGAGGTCCACTCAGCGTGCCATCCTTGTGCAGGCCGTCCATGATGTCTTTGGCTGCTTGAACCTTGCCGTTGGTGCTGTCGATAGTCTGTTCGGCTTGAACGTAGATGCGGTCGATGAGTGCCTGCGTGTGGCACTGCGTGCATACCTGCTTCATGTTGATTTGGGCCTGCAGGTAGTTGGGGCGATGTGTGCTGACCGCGTCGGCAAGATACCAACTGAGACGGTCAGAAGGATTGTGCGTAACCTTGAGTCCGTTGATCCCGCTCATGTGGCAGGTTGCGCACGTGGGCACAAACATGTCGCGCGTGGTGAGGGTGCGCGGATCAGCGTCGAGATTCAGCAGATTGCGCTGGGCTGCAAACATCACGCCGTGTTTGGATTCGCTGTAGATCTCCAACTGCGAGTGATCGGGACCCATGTGGCATTGGCCGCATGTGGAGGGCAGGCGCGCAAGAGCTACGGAACTCGTGTGACGGGAGTGACATTCGGTACAGGTGCCGATGGTGCCGTCTTCATTGGGCTTGCCGACGGAGTGACATTGCTCGCAGCCGCCGGTGATGGCTGGATGCCCTTCAGGAAGAGTGAGCGGATTGGGCGGGCGTTTGGCGCCGCCGGGCTGGAACTGTTCGCTGAAGGAAACCTGCTCGGCGGTGAGCCCCTGGGCGCCGTGAACGGCGGCCCAACTGGGAGCAGCGTGGCGGCTGCGCAGGAACTCCTGATAGATGCCTTCGTGGCAGGAGCGGCAGTTGCCAGCGGTCAAATGCGTGCTGATGACGAAGCCGTGATGATCTACCTTTTGCTGATTCGGTCCCGGCTGGTGGCAGTCCAGGCAGTTCACGCCCTTCTTTGCGTGCGCGGACATTTCGTATTCGTGCACCACTGAATACTGAAGCCGCGCATGGCACTCCGCACACTTGCCCGAAGCGCGGACAAAGTCCGCTGTGGGCTGATCGGTTTCAACCTTGGGGCGGGCACGATTGACGAGGAAAGCGGAGAGAATCAGCGCAAATGCAATGACGACTGCAACAAAGACGGAGCGGAACGACATAGATTGAAGTCCTTATCGGGGATATCGTTCTGATGCTTCTGGAGCGCTTCTGTTCACTTGTAGCGGATCAGGCCATGCAACTCTAGCACAACCGTCGGAGCGCTTCCCACTGCGAATTGACCACTGGGGTTCAGCAAGGACGTAAATGCGCGCCCGAAGCGGATAGACCGCTCCGGGCACGCGTAGATATCAGGCAAGCATGGCGGCAAGATCCTCTTCGACAGTCTTGATTGCCATGAGGTTAAATTTCTCATGCAGCAGTGAAATTACTGCCGGCGACAGAAACGCGGGGAGCGTGGGTCCGATACGGATGTTACGCACGCCGAGGTGAAGCAAGGTGAGGAGCACGGCAACGGCCTTCTGCTCGTACCAGGACAAGACTAACGAAAGCGGGAGGTCGTTTACGCCGCATTCGAAGGCGTTTGCCAGGGCAAGCGCGATCTGCAAGGCGGAATAGCTGTCATTGCACTGGCCGACGTCGAGCAGGCGAGGAAGACCGCCGATCTCGCCGAATTCCAACTTGTTGAAACGGAATTTGCCGCAGCCGAGGGTGAGGATAAGGCAGTCGTTCGGGATCGACTCCGCAAGTTCGGTGTAATAGCTTCGACCGGAACGCGCGCCGTCGCAGCCGCCGATCAAGAAGAAGCGACGAATAGCACCCTGCTTGACCGCAGCAATGACGCGGTCAGCGACTCCCAACACTGCATCGTGGCCGAAGCCTACGGTGATCTCTTCGTCGGGGCCGTCTTCGCTGTAGCCGGGGGCGAGCAATGCAGCCTCAATTACCGAGCTGAAGTCCTGGTTGGCGATGTGGAGCACGCCGGGCCACGCGACGGCGCCGGAGGTGAAGATGCGCTGTTTGTAGGAACTGGCTGGCTGCTGAATACAATTCGATGTCATGAGGATGGCGCCGGGGAATTCGGCGAACTCGTCGGCCTGATCGGTCCATGCACCGCCATAGTTGCCGGCCAGATGCTCGTGTGCTTTCAGCTTTGGATAGCCGTGCGCGGGAAGCATCTCTCCATGGGTGTAGATCTGGATTCCGAGATCTTTAGTCTGCTCGAGCAAGGCATAGAGATCGTGGAGATCGTGACCGGAGACGAGGATCGCCTTACCCTTCCGTGAATGGAGACGGACCTTGGCAGGCTGCGGCTTGCCAAACGTTTCAGTGTGCGCTTTGTCCAAAATCTCCATCACGCGATAGTTCAGTTCACCAACGGCGAGGGCTTGCCCAAGCAGTTCGTCTGCAGTTGGAGAAGGTTGCGTGAGGAAGTCAAGAATCTCATGGATCTTTGCGTAGGTGAGAGGATCACCCGCACCCAGTGCCAATGCATGCGCCGCATATGCGGCAGCGCCTTTGATGCCGTAGAGCACCAGTTCCTGCAGGTTCGAGATCTCCTTGCCTTCACTCAGAAAGCGGGCAGGTAGAAGGTTCTTCCGGCCCTGTTCCAGAAGGTCTACCAACGCTGGAGCCGGGAGCCAAGCGGCAGGACCGCCCAATTCAACGGGCACTAAGCCGACCGAGACGCTGGCGCGCTCGTAGAGTGCACGGGCAGTGTCTCGCATGGCAACGGCCTGATGAATGAGGTCGACCAGACGATCGGGATCGAAGTTGACGTTGGTCAGCGTGGCAAAGATCGATTGAATGGTGAAGGCGTCGACCTCGGGATCAGAGGCGCCCAGTTTCCCAGCCCGGTGCGCATACATCGAGATGCCTTTGATGGCGTGAATCAGGAGGTCCTGAAGAGTCGCCGTGGTCTCATCTTTTCCGCAAACGCCGAGGGTTTGGCATCCTTCTCCCTTGGACGTCTGTTCACATTGATAGCAAAACATCGAAAGCACCTTCCACTTATGAATTGGGTTGCAGCATCAGCGTAGAGGGCGCTTGTGCAATGACACAGCGACTAAAGTCACAGCGAGCCGCCGGGACGGGGCACAAATTGATTCAATTCGGATTGAAGCTCCGCTCATCCAGCCTTGCGTACGTTCAAACGAAATGGACTTTTCCTCTCCGATTCCCGCTCCGCGGCGCGCCTCCGTCCTGCCAACAGATCGTGTGCGCTGATTTGGCCGCACACTTGTCCGGTCTCCCGGTCCACCACCGGCATTGAAATCACGCCGGTAGTTGCCATTTCTTCGGCTACCGCCCGGCAGGTTTCATCGGAGTAGGCGAGAATCTCCGGGAACTGGACGATCTCATCCCCGCCGAGTTCCATTGCTGAAGCCTCCGTCATCACTTCCGCCACGGTCACCAACTCCAGCGGGTCCACGCCGTATTCGCGGGACAGGTGGTATCCGCGGCGGCTCAGTTTTTCCGTGAGGATGGAGCGTGGCATTACCAGCGAGGTGACCAGGTAAGCGGAGATGCACGCTAGCACAAGCGGGAGGAGTGCTGGAATAGCGTGAGTTAGTTCCAGCGAGAAGAGGATCGCTGTCAGCGGCACGCCCAACGCGCCTGCGAGCATAGCTCCCATTCCCAGCAATGCCCACAACGCTTGTGCGTCCCCCGGCACGTGAGCCAGCCTAGCCAGAGTCTCGCCGATTGCCGCACCGATCATCAGCAGTGGCGCTAGCACACCGCCCGAGGTTCCGGAACTCAGGGAAAACGCCCACATCAGAGACTTCGCAATCATGAGGCCAAGCAGCAGGCCCAGTGGCGCATTGCCGCGGAGCAGTTCCGCGATGTTGTTATATCCGACGCCCAACCCGCGCGGAAAAAAGAACCCGCCGATCCCAATCCCGATGCCGCCGATAGCCGGCCACCACATCCAGTGAAGCTTTATGCGCCCGCAGAAATGCTCGAAGCCGTCCTCGAAGCTATACATCAACCGACTGAGACCAGCCGAGGCGAGACCCACCAGCATTCCCAGCGGGGCAGCCACGAGCAAAGCAGTATTCAGGGTAAGAGCCGAAGGCGATTGCACCGGAAAGAGCGGGCCGGCCCCAAGCCAGGCGATGCGAAGCGTGCCTGCCACAACGCTTGCCATCGCTACCGGCACCAGCGAACGCGGTCTCCATTCAAACAGGAGCAGCTCTACCGCCAGTAGAATTGCGGCGATTGGAGCTGCGAAGGTTGCCGACATGCCCGCGGCAGCGCCCGCCACCAGGAGCGTTGTTCTTTCCGCGTCTGTGAGTTTTAACCACTGCGCGACCAGCGAGCCAAAGGCCCCGCCGGTCATGATGATGGGCCCTTCCGCTCCGAAGGGTCCGCCGGATCCGATTGCGATTGCGGCAGAAATCGGCTTCAGGACTGCCACCTTTGGATCTACGCGCGCACCATGCAGAAGGATCGCCTCAATTGCCTCGGGGATACCGTGTCCGCGAATCTTTTCGGAGCCGTAGTGCGCGAGGATGCCAACCACCAGGCCGCCGGCGATCGGAACCAGGACCATCATCCAGGGGGAGAGCGATGATCCGGCAGGCTCGACCGCTGCGAGGCTCAGGCGGTGGTAGTAAAAGAGGTTGGTCGCGAAGGCGATGGAGCGCAGCAGCAACAATGCCAGGGCTGCGCCGCCAACGCCGATGAGCAAGGCGACGAGGGTCAGCAGCCAAACCCGGCCATCCACAGTGAAGTCGCGCAAAGCCGACGGCCGCGACCTCATTGCTGTACCGCCGGAACCGCGCTCTCTGCATGTCTCCCGATCTGCTGCAGGGCGTTTACCAGCCGCGGGCCACGCTCATTTAGCTCCCGTGCGTGTTCGTTGGAGAGCCGGGTAAGGAGCTGCTTGCCTTTGCGCGTGACGCGCAAGATCGCCCGCCGACGGTCATCGCTGTCCGCAACTCGCGTGAGCAACCCTTCGCGCTCGGAGCGGTCAACCAGCTCGACTGTGCTGTTGTGTTTCAACTCAAGCCGAGCAGCAGCGTACGCGATGGTTACCGCAGTTCCCGCGGGAGCGCCGGCAACCTGCAGGAGCAACTGGTGCTGTCGAGGCTGCAAGCCGGCGGCGATGGATGCGGATTCACTGAAGTGGAGAAAGCGCCGCAGTTCAAAGCGGAAATCGGCCAGCGTCTGAAGCAACCCGTCAGAAACTGTCTGAGGGGATTCTGAATTCATATATATATCGTGTCACGATATATATTAAAATGCAAACCTGATTCCCGAAATAATGTGGCGCTCGCAGGCAATGGAGCCTGGGACAGGGGTGGCGGGCCTATCCGGTACACTGGGACCGCATGGTTCGTGTTGCGATTTGCTGCAAGCCGCTAAGGGAAGAGCTCGTCCGGCTTCTGCCGGAGTTGATCGGATGGCTGCGTGAGCATGGCTTTGAGCCGGTGCTCGATTTGGAGAGCGGCAAATACACCACGGCGGCTCCGGCGGTGGATAGGGCAGAGTTGCCCGCGCTGGCGCCGGCACTGGTGATTGTTCTGGGCGGCGACGGGACGCTGCTGTCAGTGGCGCGGATTTTTGCCGCCACTGGAACACCGATCCTAAGCGTAAATCTTGGATTTCTCGGTTTCCTCACCGAGGTTCGGCTGGCCGATCTCTACTCGACACTGGATGGATGGTGTAGAGATTGCTTTGAAGTCGATGAGCGGTCGATGCTGCATGCCGAATTGTGGCGCGACGGCGCCAGACATTCGAGCTATGAGGCGCTGAACGACGTTGTGGTTTCAAAGGGCGATATCGCGCGCATGGGCGATTTTGCTGTGGAGCTGAACGGGAAAAAGGTCGCCCGTTTTCGCGCTGATGGAGTGATCGTCTCGACTCCGACCGGTTCAACGGCCTACACGCTGGCTGCGAATGGTCCCATCCTGACTCCGGATGTGGACGCACTGGTGGTTACACCGATCTGCCCGCATCTGTTGACACTGCGGCCCATTGTGGTGCGCGGCGATGCGTCGCTTACGGTGCGAGTAGAGGGAGTTCCGAACCAGGCACTGTTGACGGTGGATGGCCAGCAAGGGGTGGAATTGCTGAGGGGAGATGAGGTGCGCTGCCAGCGGTCGCAGGATACTGTGAAGCTGGTGAGGATGAGCGAAGGCAGCTTCTTTGAAGCGCTGCGCAGCAAGCTTAGCTGGGGCGAGCGGTAGACAGATCTCATCCTTTGTAAAATCAGACGATTCCTATTGGAGTTAATCGGTTCCCACCCATTTTCGCAAAGAACGCGAAAATGGATGGGGCACGGTGTTTTGTCCCATGTCGGCTGCCTAAAAGCAAAGGCGCTGCAAGGATACAGTCAGTATTAATGGGTTGTTTATGGGCTCTCGTCCGTGAAGTCTTGGAGTGATTACTGATTCAATTCGGTGAGGAGCGCTTTTGCTTTGGCGACCAGAGTGTGGGCTCCATCCACGTCGCCGGAGTCGAGCGCTTTGCGTGCCTGCTTGAGCCACTCCCTGATTTGAGCGGCAGTCTTTTGTTCCTGGTCGTTCAGACCGCGTGTGATGCCGTTCAGCCCCTTCTCAGTGGCTGCGATAGAGTCAGAGGTTTGCTGCTTCTGATCGGAGGGAGCACCGGAGGAGAGCTGACCGATGGCGCTGACACCTGAGGACTCATTGGTAGCCTGCTGGCTCGGCTGAGGTGGCGGAGCAGGCTGTTGTTGCGGTCGCTTGTGCCTTACCGGCGGCTTGGGCGGCGGTTGTGTTTGCGCATTGGCATTCGCATCGGTTGAGGAGGTCTGTGGGGGAACGGTAACCACCGGGGGCGGCAAATCTGCCGGCGCCAGCGATGGCTGGGGTGGTGGAGCATCTTCGATAGGGGGAGCGAGGGGCTGAACCTGGGTGGTGTTCTTATGAACGCACCCAACGAGCAAGAACGGTATCAGCCACGCGACTACGCGGGCAGGCGTTTTCATCCCACTAATCCCTTCTCACCTTGTGCACTCGCCGGCTGAGGCTGCCGACGCCCCCATTCCGCAGCGGCGAGCGGAATTCGTAACTGAAACTCCGTGCCACGGTCTTTCTTTGATTGTACTTCTACACTCCCGTGGTGCAACTGCAGAATTCGGTAAGTCATTGCCAAGCCTATGCCACTCCCGCCGGACTTGGTAGTGAAATACAGGTCAAAAATCTTTCCGCGTATCTCTTCAGGAATACCTGGGCCTTCGTCGGAGATGCGCAGGACGGCGGACTTCCATGCAAGAGACGAAGCAAGAGACCTTTGGGTATCACCACGCAGGGCCGGAATTCGGCCGAAATCCCGATCTTCTTCAAGGACAACTTCAAGCCGTCCGCCTTCGGGCATGGCTTGAGCTCCGTTTTGGATGACGTTAAGAGTGGCCTGCTTGAGCAGGTCGGCGTCGACATTTGCCATTAACGGCGTGGCGGGCATACGACTCACGAGTGTCACATTGCGAGTCGAAAGCTCCTCCGCGGCGAGGGTGAGGATGTCGCCGATGACCGAACGGAGATCCTGCTCACGGAGTTGCAGTTCGACGGGGCGGGAGAAGTCGACCAACATTTGAACAACGCGGTCGAGGCGATGTATTTCCGCGTCAATTACTTCGAGATGACGCACTGCGGAGGGGCTGGCGTCACCCAACTTGGTCTTGAGCAGCTCGAGATGCACAACGATGGCGTTGATGGGGTTCTTGACTTCGTGTCCCACTCCAGAGGTGAGCCTGCCAATGGCTGCCATGCGCCGAGAGAGTTCGAGCTCGGACTCGATTTCTTCTGCTGATTCCAGATCGTGAAGAGTGACGAGCGCGCCGAGTCCCTGATGGGATTCGGCGTCGTGAATAAAATCGACGGAGGCCTGAATGCGCCGCCCGGTCTCCGTAAGGATTTCCTCCTGGACGAGGGTAATACCCGATTCGAAAGCCTCACGCAGAGTTTGACCGAGCACTGTGGATCGGTCGAAGATCTCGCGCGCATGAAGTCCGAGGATGGTGTCTCTATCGATGGAAAGAAAGCGCCGCGCTGCTTCAGAGACGAGGACTGCGCGACCGTCGCCGGTGAAGAGGAGGATGCCGTCCTGAAGGTTCCCGAGGATCTGATCGAGGTTCTCTTTCAAAGCGGAAAAGACCTCTTCCACATTGCGCATGCGCTGGCCGATGATTTCAATTTTGGTGGAGACGCGAGCCGCCATATCCTGACTGGGCGCCTTCTCCGCTACCTCCGCCCCACTGGCCACGGTCCAGTAGTCGAGCTGGCGGCTGATCTCTTCAAGGGGTTCAAGCGCGAGGTTACTGAGGAGAAAAGCGGCGATCAGAGCGGTTCCCAGGACGAACTGCATGAGTGTGATGGCGGAGGTCAGCCAGGGCTGATAGACGGCACGGAGCAGCGTGGTCCGCACGCCTACATGGACGGTGGCAAAGGGTTCGCCGTTGCGATCGAGCGGGACCACTACATCAAAAACTTTGGGTTGGCCGAAGACCGCCTGTATGAGCTGGAAGGTGTCGGCGCCGAGGAGCTGTTTGTAATCGGGGCGGACTGGGAGCGGCTTGTCTTCGTTGGCGGGATCGGTGCTGAGGAGCGTGTTAGACAGGCTGTCGCCAATGTTGATGTCGTAGACGGTGAGGGAGTAGCGGTTCACCGAATCGACGACCGCCTGCAAGGCCGCGTTGTCACGAATGGCGGAGGTAGCGAGTTCACGCAGTTCGGTCGGGTTATTGGGGTCGACCTTCTGGTCCTTGAGTCCGGTTTCAAGCGCTCTCTGGAGGGCGAACCGGATCTGGTTAGCCACCAACTGGTTGGTGTCGTAGGACTGCTGGACCGCGGAGTGAAGCAGTTGGCTGACATACACCAGGGAAAGGAGCCCGGAGATGAGGAACACCAGGGCCGAGATGGCCAGCACGAGTTTGGTCTTCAGGCGCATTGCTTAGCCAGGGAGATCTTCGCGGGTGCGTCCGTACTCTTTGAGCTTATTGTGCAGGGTTTTCAGGCTGACGCCAAGAATTTCAGCGGCGCGGGTTTTGTTTTGTCCGGTGGTCTCGAGTGTGCGGAGAATGAGGAGCCGCTCGGCTTCGTCCACGGTTGAGCCAACGCGCACCGTTATCACGCTGTCATCCAGAGTCTGGGTGACGAGCAGCGGCGCCTTGCCAAAGGCTGGCGGCAGGTGACCTGAATCGAGCGCCGCGCCGTCAGGGCAGAGAATGACGGCGCGTTCGATGGTGTTGCGCAACTCGCGTGCGTTGCCTGGCCAGTCATAGGCCAGCATGCGATCCAGTATGGAGGGCGCCATGCCGGAGACCCTGCGATGGTGCTTGAGGTTCATTTCGTCCAGCATGGATTCAGCCATGGGCTGCACATCTTCAAGGTGCTCACGCAAGGGCGGCATATGAATGTTGAAGACGCTGAGCCGATAGAAAAGATCGGGGCGCAAATGGCCCTGGGCGACGGCCTGACCTGGATCACGATTGGTTGCGGCGAGGACGCGCACATCAACATCCTGTTCGGAGCGCGCGCCGAGACGACGAATCTTGCGCTCCTCAAGCACACGCAGGAGCTTGGCCTGAGTGGCGATGGGCATCTCGCCGATTTCATCGAGCAGAAGCGAACCTCCGTTGGCGAGTTCGAAGCATCCGGCACGACGTTCGACTGCGCCGGTGAAAGAGCCTTTTTCGTGGCCGAAGATTTCGCTTTCGATGAGTGTTTCAGGGATGGCGGCGCAATTAACTGCAACGAACGGCCGGGCCTTGCGCGGGCTCAGATTGTGGAGCGTGCGCGCAACGAGCTCCTTGCCGGTACCGCTTTCGCCGGTGATGAGCACGGAGACATTCGAGGGTGCAATCTGCTCGATGAGGCCGAAGATTTCCCGCATGGAACGGGAGTTTCCTACCAGGGAGCCGAGTACGCCGCTTTCGCGGAGACGCCGGCGGGCCACTTCCAGCTCGATCTGCGTGTCGCGCTGGCGGGTGGCGTTGGCTAGGATGGTACGCAGGCGCGTAGCGTCGACGGGCTTCTGCAGGAAGTCATATGCGCCGAGCTTCATGGCGTCGACAGCCAGTTCGATGGAGCCCATGGCGGTGAGGACCACGACGGCAACGTTCGCGCTGACTCCCGAGGAATCTTCAGAGAGACGAGTAAGCAAGCCGATGCCGTCGAGGCGCGGCATCTTGAGGTCGGTGACTACTATGTCAGGATTCCAGGAGAGCGACTTTTCCCATCCCTCGATGCCGTCGGACGCAGTCTCAGTGCGGTATCCCCAGCCGGAGATCAGCTCGGCCAGCCCCATCAGGGCGTTCGGTTCGTCTTCGACAATGAGCACCTTGACGGTGTTGGACATAGGGGCGAGCGAGCTCAACCTGCAACTTATTGTTTTACCACGCAGCGCGCGCGATGCCTCGCTTTATTGCGAATACCGCCTTGATTGCAACTATTGCGCCGCGGCGAGTGAAACGATATGCGGATCGGCATAGAGCGCGCGTAGAGACTCAATGCGAGTGGAGGACTCCGCGGATGGCAAAGTCGGTGGAGCTGCCAGAAACCAGGCGAAGCCGGAGTTCTGCGTTAAGGCAGCGGGCGCGGGGAGAACGCCGGAGAGTTCGACGCCGATGGGCTTATCGAGAGCGAATTGGGCCACGATGCGGCTGGCGGGGAAGCGCGCGGAGAGCTGGTTCAAGCGGATTGCCAGTGCGTCCGTGTAGAGGTATCCGGGAAAGAAATCGCTGGGAATTCCCGGACCCGCCGGGCCGCCGCCAGATCGGAATTCGGGTGCGGCGGCATCCCATAGCCAGATGAGGTTGTGCAGTTTGTCGTGATGCGCGAGGCGGTCGAAAAGTTGGCGATAGAGTTCGGACGAACCGCGAATCCCTTTGCGGCCTGCCCACCAAAAACTTGTGCTGTTGGATTCAGGATAGGGATTCCAGAGCACCGCGACGCCTGCTTTGTCGAGTTCGCGAAGGGGCTCCGCAATATCGTCGACCTGCTGGAGCCAATGCTGATTGAGAGCGGTGCCGGGCGTGAGCAGATCATTCCATTCAAAGTCAGTCAACTGATTCTGGGCGTTCGGCGGAGCATCGTCCGTGGGGCGGGACGGACGCCAACTTAGGCTCACCACGGCATGTTTCGCATGGGCGCGGATTGCCTCCGCGACGATGGCTTTGCGGACGTCGGCCGAGACGGGCCCAGATGGAGAAGAGCCGAGATCGGTGGCGTAGATGGCTGGGTGTTTTCCGGTGGCCTGGAGGACGACTGCTGTGGCTGCGGCAGGTGCGGTGGGATCGTTCTCCTGTCCGCTGAGGACGGTTTGGCCGGGAGCGGTGGCGAGGCGAGTGAGTAAAGCCTTTGCGTCATTAGACACGTTGGGACTGACTGGCTCGGACGAGGACGTATCACCGGAGCGCTCTGCGGCGGCCTTGCGGATGGCTTCCATTGGGACGGAGAGGCGCGGATCATCGCGGTTGACCATGCGCGGGGCGTGGTAGACGACGACGGTTTTGTCGAGAGGGTTGCCGGTGTGGATGAATTCGCTCCAGCACATGAAGTAAGTCCAGCGAGGCTGCTTGTCGAGTATCTCGGGAGTGGGCAGGCCGCCTACCTCGGCCAGCGCGATGGGCTTTCCGGCGGCGAGAGCCAACATGCTGGTGTAGTAGTCCTGCTTGAATTCGCTGTAGATGTCCATGGTGACGACGTCAGCGAATTGCGCCCCTGGATAGTACTCCGCCTCGGGAGGCCATCCTGGGTTCGGGGCGTTTACATTCCAGACCCATACGAGGTTGTCGAGATGATGAACATTGACGAAGCGGTCATAGATCTGGCGATAGAGCGCGGCCGATCCTTCTTTACCGGGACGGCCACCCCACCAGAACCAGCCACCGTTCATCTCGTGATAAGGGCGGAAGAGAACCGGGACATGGGCGTCGCGCAGTTGACGCAGATAACCGGCGACGACGTCGACCTGGGCGCACCATCGGTTATAAAGCGGCGTGCCGGGAGTGAGGAGCTGCTGCCACTCGTAATCGGTGAGATGGCCTTGCACGCTGTCGCGGAAGGTGACAGGCTCATCGTCAGTGGGGCGGACCTCATGCCAGGTGAGGGCGATGATGGCGCCGTTTTGGTACTGGCGCTTGACCTCTTCAATCATGGCGGGGCGGGAGAGCACGGAGTCTTTGTCGTCGCCGGCGGAGAAGCCGAAGTCTCCGCCGAAGAGGCCGGGGTATTTGCCGGTAAGGTCGTAGGCAAGGTCGGTCCAGCGCGAACCGTCGTTGGGAAAATTGTGCTGGCCGGTGACGGTGGCCTGCCCGGAGATGGAATCGAGATAGGAAAGCAGGGCGCGTGCCTCAGGGGTGGCATGCGGGTTTACCGGCTCAGGATTTGGAGATTGTGGCTCCGCTGTCAGCGCCGGGCGCGCGTATCCAAAGAGAAGTGCCAATGTAGCTGCTGCAATCCGCAAAGTTTTCGTCCGCATGTCAGAGGCCTGACCTTTCGCGGAGCGAATTATAGCTGATAGCGTTATCAGGGCGAAGTGATTCATGTTGGATAGTGGAGCAGTTTCTATTTCGCCGCTCAGAAACGAAAACTGAATAAGATATCATCAGCGCTCGACAGGAGTCCGATCCAAACGCTATGGCTGACTTCAGAATCATCATCCACGACAGAACGAAACCTCTCGAAGTCCGGGTCGACGCCATCAAGAAGCTTTCCCAGCAGCCCGGCGAATACAAAGAACTTTGGGATTCCCTGTTCCCTGTGATCGATTCCGAGGACGAAGATCCGGTTCTGCGCTCAGCCGCATTGACCGCTCTTTCCTTGCGGAATTCCGCCGCTTCTGTGCAACTGCTGGTTAAGCCCTTCGAAAACCCGTCCGTCCGCCGCGCGGCTATCGAAATTCTCGACCGTCTCGCTCCTGTGACTGGAGAGTACGAGGCACTGCTCACCGCTCAGCTGTCCGCGTTGCGCGGCACCCTCACCGAGCAGGAAATCGAGGCACTACCCCTGGATAGCCAATGGAAGAAGATTCTGTCAGCGACCATCTATCAGTTGCGCGCCCCCAATCATGACGTAAATCGCAGCTGCATGGTAATCAATCTCTCTCAACGCTGGGGCCGCGATTCCCGCGTCCTTACGTTCCTCATTGAGGAGCTTCACAAGACGGATGAGAACCGCCGGCGCGACGCCATCTTCAGCTTGTGTATGCTCGGTGAACTCAAAGCGGCACTTGGAGCTGTTAACGATACATCTCCGGTGGTGCGTTCCACACTCGCCAACAGGCTCGGCTATTACCGCGAAGCCCAGGGCGTCGAGGTGTTACAGAGGTTGCTCGAAGATAGCGATTCCGCAGTCTCCAAAGAAGCCAAAACCGCCCTGCGTCTGCTCAACCGTCTGGAGATGGCGCAAGCGGTCGAGCGACTCCCTAGATCGTCCGCATGGGGTCAACTCCTTATGGAAATCAGTCGAATTCGGCTCGCAGACCGCGAAATCGCGGCAGCTATGCCCGACAATAAAATCACTGTTGGCTGGCTCGGGGAACCAGGCGCTACCGAAGCGGAAATCATCACGGTCGAGCAGCGCATTGGCGTGCGATTGCCACCCTCTTACAGAACTTTTCTCGCAGAGACCAATGGCTTCGACCACATCAGCCCCTTCATATACAGGCTTTACGGCGCCGCAGAAATCGATTGGTTCCGTGCTCGTAATCAGGACTGGATCGATGCGTACCAAATCGGGGCTGACATCTCACCCGAGGAACATCTTGCCAACCCCGATGATTGCGTTCGTTTCAGAACAACTTACTTGTCGTCGTGCCTGCAGATCAGTGGGGAGGGCGATAGTGCGGTGGTCCTCTTAAACCCAGAAGTCATAAACGACGAAGACGAATGGGAAACTTGGTTCTTCGCCAACTGGAATCCCGGCGCAGTGCGGTATTCTTCTTTCCGCGCGTACGTCGAGTCTGAACTCAAATCGCTCAAATCCCTTCCATAGTCGTGCGTGCCAGATTCAGGTCTATTCCGGGAAGTTCAGATCTACTCAGGAGAGCGCTCGCAGATTGCGACGGAGCTCTTCGGGGTCGCCGTTGGGAAGGAGGTGCTCGACCTCTTCGTGAATACGGCTCCATACTGGAGTCGCTTTCGCAAGTAGGCTGCGACCTTTTTGTGTGAGCTTCAGAATGCGGCTGCGGCGATCATTGGGGTCTGGAGATACCTTGACCAATCCGCGACGTTCGAGAGGCTTCAATGCTGCGGTCAGGGTTGTGCGATCCATTGCGAGCAGGGAAGCTACCGGTCCCATGGGCGGGGGCTCGGGGCGGTTCAAAGACATGAGCAGCGAAAACTGGCCGTTGGTCAGTTCGAAGGGACGCAGTGCTTCGTCGAATCGCCGCGCAAGGGCGCGGGCGGCGCGCTGAACATGAAGACAGAGACAGCAATCTCGTACCAGGAGTGTGGTTTCGTATGGAAGCAGATTCGTGCTTGACACAGAACAAGATTAGTTGATATCAACGTATTTGTCAATGATTTCCGATTTCCGCTGGGACTTCTCCGAAGGTCCGGCCTAAGACAGGGTCCGACAACACAGGAACCAGAGCAGCGATTCCCGCAGAGCTGTAGTCGCCAGCTGAAATAAAAATGGAGTAGCTGTCGAATTTCGGCCTCCTGGAACGACTATCTGATAACAGAACGATGAGCTATGGCTCTCTGAGTTCCACAAAGCAAGGATGGGAAGTCATGGCACAACCGGTCGCGAGTCCAGAAAAAACGCTATTGACTCGGTGAAAACATTTTGGTTAAGTTAAGTGGTAACCGAACGGTTACGCGTTTGGTGATCGAGGTTCGTGGCAACCGCAGTTCTTCCCCGGCAGCAATTGAATGAGCCGAATAATCCCATCGGAGGTCCGAGATGTCCTTTATTCGTGATTTGAAAATTGCAATTCGTTCTTTGTGGCGCGTTCGCGCGCTGTGGTTCACCGTAGCGCTGACGCTGGCGCTGGGTATCGGCGCGAATGCCGCAATCTTCAGCGTGGTGCGCGCGGTTCTGCTGCGCCCGCTGGCGAATCGCGATGAAGACCGGCTGCTTTACGTGCGGCAGAGCGCGCCAGGCATCGGTGAGACGAATGCAACGTTTTCGATCCCAGAGATTATGGACATTGGCAGCGGGCTGAAGTCGATCAAGGAACTTGGCACATTTTCCGAGATCGATTTCACAATTGTAGGTCTGGGTACGCCGCGTGAGATTCCAGCGGGAGTGGTGGATGGGCACTACTTCGAGGTAATGGGATTGAAGCCAGTGCTGGGGCGGCTGCTGGGCCCCTCGGACGACGGGCAGAATGCCGCAGGAGCGATAGTGCTGACGTATCACTTCTGGAAGACGTCACTGCATTCCGATCCCAGTGTATTGGGAAAGACGGTTCGTCTCGAGAGCTGCTGCGGCTCGCGTTCCGCAACCGTGGTGGGGGTGCTGGAACCGTCGGTGCCGTACCCGGTGGCGACGGAGATTATTGGCAACGTGGTGACCAGCCCGCATCATTTGTCGGCAACCATGGTGACGGGACGCGAACATCGCATGACGGAAGTGTTTGCTCGGATGGCTCCGGGGGCTACGGTGGAGAGCGCGACAGCGGAGCTTAGAACTGTATATGCCTCGATGCTTGCGGCACACCCGGAGGTGTACAAACCCGAGGACCATTACAGAATCGATGTGACGCGCATGCACGACCAGATCAACGCACGGGCTAACACGATCTTGTGGATTCTGTTTGCAGCATCCGGGTTGCTGTTTGTGATTGCGAGCTCAAATGTGGCGAACCTGGTGCTGGCGCGCACTGTGCGCAGGGAGCCGGAGTTGGCGGTGCGGGCGGCGCTGGGAGCGAGCACTGCAGTGCTGCGGCGTTCGTTGTTGGCGGAAAGCCTTGTGCTGTGCGGGAGCGGGACAGTGGCCGCGGTGATCCTGGCAGTGCCGATGGTGAAAGTGCTGGGCAAATATGCGTCGCGCTTTTCAGTGCGTGCCAATGACCTGACGCTCGACTTCAGCCTGGTGTGGTTTGGGATCGGGCTGGCTCTGATCGCGGCAATTTTCCTGGCGTTCATTCCGCGGCTGCCCTCGTCGAAAGCGCCGCAGGGCGGGCTTACCGGACGCGGAGCGCGTGTGGCGGGAGGAAGCAGTCAGCGGTTGCGCGTGTTTGCGGTTACGCAGATTGCGGCATCATTCCTGCTGTTGGCCGGCGCTTGTGTGCTGATGAAGACACTCTTTGTGCTGGAGCAGACGCGGCCGCCATTCGACTCTGCCAATGTGCTGGCGGTGAATTTGCCGGTGATGAACTATGGAAAAACGCCGCTGCAGGTGCAGGAGTTTTATCGTGATGTGAAGAACCGGATTGCCACGCTGCCGGGCGTGGAGCATGTGGCCACTGGTTTCAGCGTTCCGTGGCGCGACGAGCAGGGCCTGAACATCAGCTTCACGTTTGCCGCGCTGGGCGCACGGCGGGCGGACGGCCAGGATTACCGCGCAAAGTTCAGATCCGTGTCGCCGGGATTCTTCGATACCTTTGGGGTGCCGATTCAAAATGGCCGCGACTTTAACGACGGTGACAAGGACGGCTCCGAACGTGTTGTCATCATCAGCCAGAGTCTTGCGCAGTTGCTTTATCCGGGACAGAACGCGGTGAACCGCAAACTGTGGTGGACAGACGGGGTGATGAAGTTTATCGGAATCAGCCAGGAGCCGCGAAGGATTATTGCCGTGGTTCCAGATTTCGATGACGAAAATATGATCCCGTCTCCGGCCATGACGATCTATCAGCCGACGAACCAGGAAGGATGGCAAAGCCGCCTGTTCGTACGCACGCATCAGGATCCATACACTCTGGTTCCATCCATTGCGCAGACCATTCACCAGATGTCAGGAGACCAGCCGGTGGAAAAGGCGAGCACGCTGGGAGATATTCGCGCGGAAGTGCTGACGCCTGACAAGCTGAACGCAATTGTGTTTGGCGGATTCGCCGCTGTGGCGTTGCTGATCTCCGTAGTGGGCGTGGCGGGCGTGCTTGCCTTTTCGGTCAGCAGTCGCACGCGCGAGTTCGGAATTCGAATGGCCATGGGCGCACTGCCACGCAACATTCTCACCATTGTTCTGACGGAGGGCGCGGCGATGGCCGGGATTGGAGTAGGCGTGGGCGTAGTGGTGGGCTTTGTGCTGGCACGCGTCGTCGGCAAATATGTTACTGATATTCAGCAACCGGGAGCGCTTGCGTTTGTTGCGTCCGCTCTGGTTATCCTGGTCGCAGCGATTGTTGCCTCGGCGATGCCTGCAGCGAGAGCGGCCAGAGTGAACGCAGTGGAAGCGCTGCGCGCGGAGTAGTTCGCCAGGGCTGGAAGTGGATTATCCCGCCTTTTCTGTTAGCTCTGCCCAGCGCGCGTAGAGGGCGTCATTCTCGTGCTGCGCGGCATCGAGTTCTTTAAGGGCTTCCTCGAGCGCTGCGGCGTTTGTGGCTACGTCGGGGTGCTCTACGTGGTCGCGCGCGGCAGCGAGGCGGGCATCAGATACCTCGACGCGGTGCTCGATGGCGGCGAACTCGCGGGCTTCGAGGTAGGAGAGCTTCTTCTTAGCGGAGTTCGCAGAGTTGGCGGAGCTAGCGGGACCGGCAGAGTTGGCCTTTGCGATGGAGTTGGCAATGATCTCCGATTCTTCGAGCCAGTCTTCCCACTGCGCGTAATCGGCGAACTGGCCGGTGTGGCCGCGACCGTCGAGTCCTAGAACGGTGGAGGCTACGCGATTGAGCAGATAGCGGTCGTGTGTGACCAGGACCAGCGCTCCGGGGAAGTCAAGAAGATTCTCTTCCAGGATTTCTAGAGTGGGAATGTCGAGATCGTTGGTGGGCTCGTCGAGGAGAAGAACGTCGGCCGGTTCCAGCATAAGTTTTGCGATGAGGACGCGCGCCCTTTCTCCGCCGGAGAGATTGCGGACTGGCTGGTTGAGCTGCTCGCCGGTGAAGAGAAAACGGGCGGCCCAACTGGCGACGTGCACGGTGCGGCCCTGATGGATGACCGAGTCGCCTTCAGGGGCAAGAGCGCGGCGGAGGGTCAGGCTCTCATCGAGTTCGCGCATCTGACTGAAATAGACCAGGCGAAGCGCGTCGGCTCGGCGGATGGCGCCTTCGGCGGGCTCGATTTCGCCACGGAGCAGGCGCAAAAAGGTGGTCTTGCCGCTGCCATTCGGGCCGACGAGTCCGACCTTCATGCCGGCGGTGAGAATGAAGTTTAGGCCGGTGAACAGGCGGCGGGCTGCCAAGTCGGGGGAACTTCCCTCAGGGGCTAAAGCCCGCGCGGAATCTATGGTTTTATCGGCACGACTGAAGTCACGCCCTTTCAAAGCGTGGGACGAGTCCGCAGCGTGTAAGGCTTGCTTCGGAACGGTAGGCACATCCTCAGGCGCGAGGCTGGCGGGAACGTCACAGGCTACGTTGGTGAACTCTACGAGGCGCTTGGTCTTGCGCTGGCTGGCTTCAAAGTCGATGCCAGCAGAGTTGACGGTGGTGCGCGAGTCCATGGCTGCAAGCTGGCCGATCATGGCGTTGGCCGTATCGATGCGAGCCTTGGACTTGGTGGTGCGGGCCTTGGGACCGCGGCGGAGCCATTCGATCTCGGTGCGGACCTGGTTGCGGAGACTCTCCTGCTGCTTGCTCTGCGACTCGAGATAGGCCTGCTTCTCTTCGAGGAAACGGCTGAAGGTTCCCTTGACGCGAAAGAGACCATCGGCGAAGACGCGGTTGAGCTCGACGATCTGGCTGGAGGTGGATTCAAGGAAGTAGCGATCGTGGCTGACAGTGACGGCGGCGAACGGCGATGCGCGGAGAAGCTCTTCAAGCCACTCGATTCCGTTCAGGTCGAGGTGGTTGGTAGGCTCATCAAGGAGCAGAACTTCGGGTTCGATGACCATGGCCTCTGTGATGGCCAAGCGTTTGCGCCATCCGCCGGAGAGCGAGGCTGCTTCAGCATTGAGGTCGGCAAATCCGGCACGGCCTGTCAGCTCGCGGAGGCGGCCTTCGCGCTCGGACTCATTGACGTGGGCGGCGGCCAGGGCGGCTTCAAGTACCTGTCGGATAGTAAGCCCGGGGGCGAAGCGCGAGTCCTGGGGTACATAGGCGGCGCGGGCGCGCTTGCGGACGGCGAGTTCACCGGAGTCCGGCTCGACCTGACCGGCGAGGAGGGCCAGAAGCGTGGACTTGCCAGCGCCGTTGGGCCCGATGAGGCCGATTCGGTCGCCGTCCTCAACCGTGAGGGAGATATCGCGAAACAGGGGCTTGGCGCCGAATTGTTTGGTTACGGATTGCGCATTGAGAATCGGTGGCATCTCTTCAAGATTACTTTGTCGAGCTGCCTTAGTGGAGAATGCACGTCTACGGGGCCACGAGGGATAGACGGTTACGAGCGAGTTACTTCTGTCGAGGCTTCTTGTTACTTTAGTCGATCCTGAAAAACCGGCAATACCCCTATAAATCCTGATGAATCGTGGCGTTTATTGGACTAGAATTTCCCTGAAGGCGCAGCAAATGGCCTGGAAAG
>JBAWCO010000632.1:0-2377 GCA_049590315.1 Occallatibacter sp.
TCGCGCCAACATGCAATTCCGAATCGGTTGTGTTGCCGACCAGAGACGGCGGCACGAAATTTATCCGACAGAGTGAGATCATCTACGAAGGAATGACTTCGTATGGCAATTATAAGGTCTTCGGCGCTGCGGAGAATGCGAAGCTTTACACAGCCGGAGTTGAATACGATCGGGAACTGTGGCCCCATTTCCTTCGAGCGCGGGTTGATTACGTTACTGAGTTCCTCCCCGTTCTTCTGCTATCTCAGCCGATGAAGACTGACGTCTGGGGCAACACTTTGAGCGCCGCCCGAAAGCGTGTTCCCGGTGCGGGGGTAACACCGATCGGGTTCCGGATGCTGTGGAGGGACGGGCGACGGTGGATGCCTTATTTCGATACCAAGGCCAGCGTACTCGGGTTCACACAGAAAGCGCTATCGCCAGACGCGACGTATGAAAACTGGAGTTTTCACTGCACTGGAGGTGTGAAAGTCAAATTGGCCGGCCGCTACGATTTGCGCGTGGGCATCCTGAGCGATCTTCATTTTTCCAACGCCTTTGTGGTGCGCTCGAATCCGGCATTGGATGTGATGAACGTCGACGTTGGCGTCGTCTACCACCTCAACGGACGGCGTGCGTCACGCTGATACCGGTAGCAATCTCGGAGCCGGGATATCACTGGACCGGCCCTTCGCAACTCCGTTCGTCTTGCTCCAGACGAGCTACTTCCTTTCAGCGACCAGGATGCAAGCACCCGACCAATCCCCATGTCCCAGACCTGCCGGCGGAGTCGCGCTCAAGGGCATGACACCCACATTCTTTGCTTCGAATGGAAACCGTGCTACGAGATAGTTCCGCACAGTCTGTGCACGGACATAGGAGAAGGAAAGGGCATCGGGAGCCGTCACGGCATCTGAGTATCCCTCGATGACAACGGGGTGCTTAAAGATCGAGTCACCAAATGACAAAATGGCTGCATCAATCGCACGCTTGCCATCCTCACTCAATTCTTCCGAACCATTTGTTTCCCGCTTGTAGAGAGTATCGGCTCGTAACCACACTCGGGAGCTATTCGGGCCGGCGAACAGTCTGCTGCGCCTATATTCCGACGGAGATAGGCTGGCCAGATTGTAGTAGCCTCGATGATTGAAGAAGCCCTTGAAGAAAAGGTTGTGTTTGAGAGCCTCGGTATCCTCGGCCATGTTGCTTGTTGTGACATTGACATTGCTCAGGGATTGACTGATGTTCTGTCCTGCAGTAACTCCGTTTGCGTCGGGCCCCAAAGCCTGTGCAAGACTTTGATGGACCTGGTCAATCGTTGCGTTGGCTTGAGTTGAAGCCAAATGGATCTGCGTCATTGTGTCGTCGAGCTTCTGAGGGAGTTGACGTTGCTGAACGTCCGCCACAATGCTGTTTACTCCGGCTGACGCTTGCTTCAAGTTCGAGGTCGTCGACTGTACGGTCGATAACGTCTCCCGGATCTGATCGGCGACCTTTTCGTCGCGGAGAAGCATCCCGGCTGGTCCTCGCCCCTCTTTCAGTCCAACAAGCAGGTCATTCGCGTTGCCTATTGCGTTGTTTGCGCCATCGAGAGCGACGTTGAGCTTTCCTCCGACCTGCTTCATGGTTGAATCTGCATCATTCATGACTCCGAGACCATTAGTAAGCAAATCGGCCATGGTCACGGGAGGCTTGCTCTGAAGTAGGGCGTCCGCCTGCACGACCGGGGCATTCGGCGACCCTGTGTGAATAGTCAGGAAAGTGTTGCCGACCACGCCTTCTGTGTCGACTGTTACAACAGAGTCGGATCGAATCAGGCCATGGAATTGCTCGTCGACCTTCATCTGAACGCGAAATCGGCCATCAGGCGATTGAGGAACGACGATCCCGGTCACCTGGCCCGCATCCATACCCGCAACCTGCACCTTCGATCCCTTGGTGACGCCATCAAGATTGGCGAATTCGGTATACAAAAGCAGGTGGTGTGCAAAAGCCTCGTGGCGGCTTCCAACAAGGAACACACCGAGAGCAAACAACGACACGCCGGCAATGATGAAAACCCCAACAGCAAAATATCCTTTAGACATTGATTCACTCCGTAATGAGTCTGCGAGCGACCTCGTTTTCGCTCTGGCTAACCTCTTCAACCGCCCCAAATGCAACAAGATTTCCTTTGTCCAGTACGGCGACCCGATCGGCCACTCTGCGCGCCCCATGCACATCATGTGTCACGATGATCAGAGCTGCACCGCGCTCATTCTTGCAGCGCAAGAGCAGGTCATCGATCTCAGCAGCCGTTATTCGGTCTAACCCGCTGCTCGGTTCATCTGCAAGAAGGATCTTCGGTTCGAGTACCAACGCTCTGGCAAGACCGGCCCTCTTCTTCATGCCGCCTGAG
>JBAWCO010000633.1:0-4321 GCA_049590315.1 Occallatibacter sp.
GGTATGTGAACCGTACGCCGCGATTGGCCAGCCGCATGTGTAAGAACTGCCTTTGGTGGCAGGACAGACAAGGAAGGCGCGGTTCTCATTTGACCTGAGTTCCAGTCTCAGGGGCCTTGATTTGCAGGCTCGGTCGTCTCTTGATTCAGGGCGGTACGGAAACCGTGAGGTAATGACTAATTCATTCTTTCCTGGCTCCAAGTACAGGCAGATGGCTTGGCCGCCAATCGGCGGAAGATCGTAATCCGCGATTCGGACCCAACTCTCCAAAATATTCATTGCGCCATTATTCTCTGGCCTGTCAAAGCAGACTTTGGCTCGATCATCCCGCCACTGTTGAGCAAATATCGAGGTGGAGCAAAAGAAAACAAGACACACGAAAAGCAATCTCCGAATCAAGGCAGCCATAATAACCCATTCGAGGCAGTTGATTTGAATTCGGAGTGATTTGTCGCTAGCCTACATCGGAACCGCCTCGGGGACGACACAACGGGATACGCCCGAAGCTTATGCGAGGCGGTTTCGATTAGGGGACAAGAAGGAAGCCGCAGGCGTTTGCCGCGGTCGCGGTGATCAGCCTGAGATGTATGGATATTGAATGCAGTTTGGTGATTGATTCATTGCTTTCCGGGTCTGCCGTCGCTGCTGGTGGTGGTGGCGGATAGTGAACAATTGCATGAACCGTGTGCAATCGAGTGGCTCGGGAACACCGTTGAACCTTGTGATGAAGCTGTTCTGGATGCTGGAAACACACTCCGGCGAAGACGTGCTTGGAGCAAGCCGGTTGGGCGGATTGGCAGAGGCGATCATGAAGAATCGAAGCTTGCAAAATAGAGTTGTGCAGCGGTGAAGCGCTCAACGACACGCATGGCTTTGCCGCAGCGTGGACAGTGCCATAGTTCGCAGTCAGGCAAGGGCGGGGGCAGAAGCGGTTGGCGGCCTTGGGCGGCGAGCAGTGTGCGGGCCAGGGGCAGTAGTTGTTTGCCGAAGCGGTTCGACAGCAGGCCGTAGTGGCGAATGCGCACGAAACCTCTGGGCAGCACGTGCAGGAAGAATCGGCGCAGGAATTCAACTGCATCCAGAGTCATGACGCGCTGCTTGTTGCCGTGGGCATAATCGCGCCAGAGGAAGCTGACGCGCTCGCCGTCGAAGGCAGTGAGCCGGTGATTGCTGATGGCCATGCGGTGGGTGTAGCGACCGAGATAGCGCAAGACATATGCCGGACCGCCGAAGGGCGGCTTGGCATAGACGAACCAACTCTTGTCGGCCAGTTGGGCTGTCAGGTCCTCAAACCAGGCAGGATCACCGAATGCAACTGCGGGACCTCTGCAGTCGAGCAGCCCCTTGCGGTAGAGTTGCCGGAGTCCGTCGAGGAACTTGTCGCGGAACACGGTGCACAATACCGGAACGGGCAACAGGAACAGCGGGTGGCTGGTCGGGATCCATCGCTGGTGGTCGGCCGACAGGCCGCCGGCGGGGACGACGCAATGGATATGGTAATGGGGCAGCATGTTCGAGCCCCAGGTGTGCAGGATGGAGAGAAATCCGATCTGTGCGCCGAGCCGTTTGGGATCGGCGGCCACTTCAAGCAGAGTCTGTGAGCTGGCTTCGAAGAGCAGATCGAGGAATCGCCTGGGCGTAGTGAGCGCCAGCGGGTTCAGTTCGTGGGGCAGGGTGAAGACGACGTGAAAGTAATTCGTGTTGAGCAGGTCGCGTTGTTGTGCCTCGAGCCATAGCCGGCGAGCTTGCGCCTGGCATTTTGGACAGCACCGAGATCGGCAGGAGTTGTAGGAGAAGGGTGCTTCGTACTGGCAGCCGACACACTTATCCTTATGCCCGCCGAGGGCAGCAGTGCGGCAACGCAACACAGCCCGAAATGCCTTCAGCTGCTGATAGCTGGCCTTAAAGCGCTCCAGAAACTGCCTGCCCCTGGCGCGGACGATGTCGGCCACTTCGATGGCCGGCCTGCTCATGAACGACGTGGCCGATGATAGGCGCGACTACACTGGTCCACGCTGGCCAGCTTCAGCTCTTCGATCGGGTTGGCGACCTGGTGCAGGCGCTGCTCGGACAGATGCAGATACCGGGCTGTCACCTCCAGATCTTCATGGCCGAGCAGAAGCTGGATGGTGCGCAGGTCGGTGCCGGCTTCGAGTAAGTGTGTGGCCCAGCTGTGTCGAACCAGGTGCGGGGTGACCCTCTTGCGGATGCCGGCCCTCTTGGCAGCTTCAGTGCAGGCACGCCATACGATCTTGTCCGTAATCGGCTGTTCGCGGTCGCGATGCAGGCGCGAGGGAAACAAGTAGACACGCGGCTTGAGCCAGCGCCAGTGAGCACGCAGAGTCTCCAGCAGCGCCGGGCTCTGAGGCAGGTCACGATCCTTGCCGCCCTTGCCGTTGACGACGTGCAGGACCATACGCGGGCTGTCGATGTCGGCTAGCTTCAGCCGGGCGACCTCGGAGCGGCGCATCCCCGTGCCGTAGAGAACCATCAGCAGCGTCCGCTCGAAGAGGCTGTTGCTGGCATCGATCAGACGTGCCACTTCTTCCCGGCTGAGGATCTTGGGGAGTTTTCTGCGCGTCTTGGGATAGGGCAGGAACTGGCGGAACTCATGCCGGTGCAGAGTGTGTACGAAGAAGAACCGCAGCGCGGCCACATGGTTCTCGACTGTACCCGGCTCCAGCTTCCTCACCTTGAGCAGGTAAGCCTGGTAAGTGCGGATATGATCGGGGCTGAGCTTGTCGGGTGACTTGCCGAAGTGTTGTGCGAACCGCTCGACGAAACGCAGATAGCGCCGCGTCGTGGCCTGCGAGTAGTTGCGACGCTCGAGTTCCTCGAGCATCATTTTGCGAAGGTGGGTCACAGTTGGTACCTCCTGTGACTCACACTATCCCGGCCTCAAAACTACTCGCCAGCCAATGCTGCAGCGACCGCGGCGCCTGCGGCTTCGTTCTTGTCGCCAAACCGGAAGTAGTGGCGCGTTCGGAATTTTGCCAGCGGTATCCGGAAGGGTGGGAAGATCCGGGCCTGAAGGCCCAATAATTTGGCAGCTTTTCAGGACGCTAAAGCGCCCTGCTCCCTCCGGAATTCTCGATCTACAACTGTAGTACTGGCCCACCATTACAGATGCGCTGGCCTTACTCGTATCGCAGCGCTTCGATGGGATCAAGGTTCGCCGCTTTCCAGGCTGGATAGATGCCGAAGAGCAGGCCAATGGCGCAGGAAACGCTGAAGCCGACCAACACCCATAGGGTCGAGAGCGTGGCAGGCAGCCCGATGGGCAAAAAGTAGAGGATCCACGTAATCGCAGCGCCCACAAGAACGCCCACGACTCCGCCCACGGCGCAGAGCGTCACCGCTTCGGTGGTGAACTGGGTCAGAATCGTCCGCTTGGTCGCACCCAAGGCCTTGCGGATGCCAATCTCTCGGGTCCGCTCGGTCACCGAGACCAGCATGATGTTCATCACTCCTACGCCTCCCACCATAAGCCCTACGCTGGAGACGGCGACCATAAACCCGAACAATCCACCGGTGATGTTTCCCCAGAGCTTGGTGAGCGAATCGGGTCCGAAAATCTCGAAATTGTCGTCGGCTTCCACCTTGACCTTGCGGCGCACGCGCAGCAGTTCGCGAATCTCTTCCTCGACGATCGCTTTGTTCTTTGCATCGTCGTACTTCGCGGCGATCCACACATCCTTCACTTCCGGGTGCAGGTTGTGAAAGGTGCCCAGAGGGAAATAAACTGCGTTGTCCTGGGGATTTTTGCCGCTTCCAAAGGGCTGCTTCTGCTTGTCGTAGACTCCGATCACGGTGTAAAGGCCGGTTGCCACATTGACTTCCTTGCCGATCGGGTCCTCGCCATTCACAAAGAGAAGCTCTGCAGTATCGTGGCCCAGAACGCAAACATGCGCAGCGTGCTGGTCTTCGTAGTCGGTAAATTTGCGCCCCGCTTGAAAGGTGTAACTCGATACATCCGCCCCTTGCGAGGTGTCTCCATTGAGAATGGCCCCGGCTACTTTTTGTCCCTGATATTTGACGCTGACATCGCCTACGCCGTACTGCTTTGTATAGCGGAATCCAGCATCTGCAAAAAGAACATGCGGCAGGGTGCGAATGGCCAAAGCATCCTCGAGGGTCAACTTCTTTCGCGTGAGCTGTTCGGTCGTGGGGCGAACCCCAATCACCGGCATGTGGAAAATCCAGAAGACATTCGATCCAAATTGGTCGGCAAAGTTCGCGACGCGATTATTGAGTCCGTTGATGACCGAGGAGATAACGATCACCGTGGTCACGCCGATCACGATGCCCAGAATCGTCAACC
>JBAWCO010000634.1:0-15130 GCA_049590315.1 Occallatibacter sp.
CAAAACTCCCCTGCGATGCCAGTGTCTGCTGAAAACCCGCCCTTCGCTTCATGCTTATAGTTTATTCAACAATGATGCGGGCTGCTGACTTGTGCAGAGGTTCCCTAGGGAATGCTTCAAATCGCCATCTTTGCAGGAAAGAGCAAAATGGAGACATCCGGGATTTGAGCATGCCGATTAGTAAACCGGCACTACACCTCCAGCGCTCAGGTATTGATCGAACAGGATCGCAAACTCACCGCCGTCGGTTGAGATGCTTGTCTGGTAACTGGCACCGCCGCTGAAGACAATGCCGAAGGTTCCGATGTCAGCGTATTGCGCGGAGTTTTTCAGCATGTAGTCCACATGGTTATCGCGATAGTGTCCGTCGGTTCCACCAGGAGTGAGCGAAGGAACGCCCATCGGTGTTTGCCACCAGATCAGCGGCAAGTTCCCTCCCAGATCGTTTCTATAGGTTGACCAATTGCCGATTTCTTCGGAAAAGTTCGGGCCGGTCTTGTTGGTTTCGTCATAGTAGAACGGCCCATTGCCGCGTCCAGAGCACACCGAGGCAGCATTCACGTTTGAGATTGTCGTGGGCTGCTGGAGGGCTTCTTCGTAACACCCAGCATCGCGATCATATGTTTCAGCTACAGTGAAGTCTGCATTCTGGGCCCCCAGTTTGCTCATGAAGGCCGCCAGCGTCTGTGAATCCTCGCCAAAGAACGATGGTTGAAAACCGATCAGTGCATTCGGTGCGTATTGGCGGCCCATTGCCAGGATGCACGCGGCAAGGCCAGTAACATTGTTCGGTTGTGAAGAACACTCCGGTTGATCGTTGACTGAGGCGGCGACCGTTGCAGGATCATTGCCTGAGTTCAGCACCTTCAGTTCGACATAGCCCCAGAAGTCTGGCTCCAGGTTTACCAGCGTTGGTTTACCGAATATAGCGATTCGCTTGAACATCAGCCGAACGTTCGCCCAGTAAGTGTCCATTTGGCCGCTTTGGTTGATCCAGGAGATGTTTCCATCCCCATTCTGTGCCATTTGATAGAGCGTGACCATTGGAACCGCGCCGATAGCATCCGCATCTTCCGAAATAATGTTCACGTAAGAGCCGTCGCCGTTTCCATTCCAATAAGGCCAGGAGCCGGATCCGAATCCAACGATATACTGATCGACGATATCCGGGTTGTGAACAATGTTGGAGGCAACGCCCTGTGACTGCAAGTCCGCGGCGTACCCTTTTGATTCATCGAGAGAACCGAGTCCAATCAACACCCGATCGGGCTTGCCAAGTTTATCTGTGATCGTCGTTCCGCCGCTTACAGTTACCGTGACCGTAACCGTTTGGGTAATTGCCGACCCACTTGTTGGCGTAACGGTGAGCGTGTAAGTAGTTGTTGCACCTGGGCTGACGCTGACGGCCGTGCCGCTGGTCACAGAAATATTTCCGGGTGTAATCACGCCCGCGCCACCCGTGAAAACCGCGGTCAGACTGCTGCTCGTGCCAGTTGCAATCGTCGTTGGACTGGCGGTGAAACTGGTAATTGATGGTGTTGTACCACCGGTCGGCGCCTGCGTAACCAGACGCAACAGCCCTCCACTGTAACTCGCAGCATAGATGACGTGGTCGACCGGATCATATGCAAATTCGTTTGGGCCATTTGCAGGATTGCTCGGCGAACTCATGTGAGTCCAATCCGTAAGATTACTTAATGGCGCGGACCAGAACGGCTGTCCGCTGTTGTCGAAGATTCCCCATCCTGCGTAGAGCGAAACACCGTCGCTGATGATGGTAGCTGCTTTCTGCGAATTGGCGAGCTGCGCCCAGTTCTGCGACGCCCCCAACGCTTTATTGGGTGTTGTCTTGCTATATAGAATGCCATTGAAGGACGTGCCGAGATAAAGGGTTCCATCCGAAGCAAGATATGTTCCCTCTCCGTACGCAGCATAGGCTGCTCCGATAGGATTCCAGGTAGTTCCCCCGTCTGCGGTAAATGAAACCTGCTGCCAAGTCTCTCCACCATCGGCGGTGTAGTAAACCCCGTTAGGAGTAATGTGCAAATATCTTGAACTCCCGAGCGCTGTAACAGTTGCAGCTTCCTGCCATCCCGCGGAGAGGCTGTATCCAGGGAACAGTCTCCACGTTGCACCACCGTCCAGCGTTTCTCCAAGACAAAGGATGCCTGGATCCGCACCGACTACGCCCCAGCCGCCTTGCGCAGCAGGCACGCCATCAAAACAGTTCTCGTGGAATGTCGAGACGATATGCTGTTGCGTAGGGTCGGTTGAATCGATGGAGAAGGCCTGAACGAATCCTGAGTAAGTAAATACCTTCGCCAGGGGAACCAACGCGCTGACTTTGGTATCCCCACTCAAAGTGAATGATTTTCCGGCAAAAAGATTGCTCCAATCCACTCCGTGATTGCTCGATTTGAATAGAGCTGGAGGAGCGCCGTAGCCATTCGACACATACAAATTCGCGCCGCTGGCATCGAACTTCATCTCCCACAGTAGTCCGGAATTCACCGCTGCACTGTTTTGTCTGGTACTGACCTGCGCCCAGTGCGCTCCGCAGTCGGTCGATTTGTATACGCCGGTGGATGTGGGGGAGTTGCCGCCGCCATTAGTATTGTTGCCTGCGCTGGCATATACGTTGGTGGGATTGAGTGGATCGACAACCACACTTGCCGTTTGCATATTAGAGGGAGTCAGAAAGACGGCGGGTGTTATATCTTCCCACACACCAACCGGTGCACCGGACGTGACCGTAGGACAGCCGGCTGTGACAACTGGCGTCACTGTCACGATCACAGTTTTTGAAACTGCCGTTCCGGTGGCAGGTGTAACAGTGAGCGTATAAGTGGTTGTCGCTGTCGGACTCACGCTGATTGGAGTGCCACTGGTTGCGGTGATATTTCCCGGTGTTACCACACCGGTTCCGCCGCTGAAGACCGCATTCAGGCTCGAGTTCGCTCCCAATGGGATCGAAGCGGGGCTCGCCGTAAAGCTGATGATGGTGGGGGATGTCCCAACCGGTATTACTGTTACGGCCACATTCTGTGTAATTGCCGGCCCAGCAGTTGGCGTGACGGTGAGTGTATAGATCGTCGTCACAGCGGGGCTTACTCTGACTGCCGTACCGCTGGTGACAGAGATGTTTCCCGGCGAAATTACGCCTGTACCGCCGCTGAAAACGGCAGTCAGACTGGAACTCGTCCCGGATTGGATCGAAGTGGGGCTCGCCGTAAAGCTGGTGATGGCGGGCGAGGCTCCAACTGGCGTCACTGTCACGGTCACCGTTTGGGTAATTGCTGATCCAACGGCTGGCGTAATAGTAAGCATGTAGGTGGTGGTCGAAGTCGGGCTGACTTTGACTGCTGCGCCGTTAGTGACAGGGATATTTCCCGGTGTAATCAAACCTGCACCACCCGCGAAGACTGCAGTCAGATTGCTGCTCATGCCGGAAGTAATCGAAGCCGGTGTCGCAGTAAAGCTGGTGACAATGGGCTTGGTGCCGAAGTTGATGTCGCTGCAGCCCGTGAACACAACCGCTGCCGTCAGACCAAGCAGCATCCAGCAAATCATTCGAATTGTTAGGCGCGCTGGGGTGATCGTCATACCAATTCTCCTGTGAGTGACCCACGATGGTGCTTAGTCTTCCTGACACCGTGCAGTGAGCTCCTGCTATGGTCGACGGAACCCAAGATACCCGCTAGGTGACAGATAAACCATTCAGACTGCACGGCGCAGTGATTTGTGTTACCGGTACACACACATGCGCACATGACTCGAACCGCCATCCGCCATACTCCGCCTGTCAATTTGAGCCGTGGATGAGGTTAGAAGACCAATCGTTGGCATGCGGGCATGAGCCCCCTGTTGCCGAGGGCTTCTTAAGGCGCACAGCGATCCACAGAACTACGCAATACTCGCGTAATTTTACTGGGTTCGTTCATTGTTCTGGGAGGGCAACGAAACGGAAGAGGCTCATGAGATAAGTGTTACTTATGACCTTCTGTGTTGACTTGTTCTCAGAATCTACGCTTCCAATACTGAACAGTCAAGCGCCCGAACCGCTTGGACTGCCCGATCCTTTATACCAGCCAGATAGTTATCGTCGAGTCTGAATGCTGTGGCTTTCCTTTCGATTTTTCTTGCGACGTTTGGTAAAAATGGGGTACTATTTCGGTTCATCGCGCACCGCGAATGCCTACGCCACTTTTCTGTAGTTCGTTGCTTTTCGCCCCACTGTCTCATTGACTGCTTTTCGTCCTTGGCGAAGATCACGCAAAAAATCGAACAATAAGCCCCGTGCCCCATCCCTGGTGATTCGATAGTTTAGACCCGAGGACGAGAAGTTATGCCCGTTCGCAAGACGGAAACGCGCATCCCGGCCGGAACGTCCGGCGCCGATCTCGGAGAAGCGTTCGCCGCGGCGGACGGCAGATGCGCGCTCGTTTCGTTCATCACATCCCCACTCGCTGTAGGTCACGAAAACACTTATGTCGTCTTCGTGACGGATGCCGGGCTCGCATCCCAGGCCCAATCGTTCGAGTGGTCATTCTCAGAGAACGGAGGAACCGCAACCACGCAGTCGACTCCGGTGGGCGAGGCTGCGTATACGCCGCAGGACACTGGCAGTCTCAGCGTTACGGTAAAACTCCTCGATAGCTCAAGTACCGAACAGGCAACTCTCTCGTTGACGCAAGCCATGGTGCCGCTTCATCCCGGCCTTGAGGCCTTGATCGTAGCTGCCACGGATCAGCCCGGCCCCGGCGTGTCCGATCCGGATGTTTCGCGTGAACTGGTCAACGATTACAACCCCTACTATCAGGCGGTCGCGCTTCCTACCCCGGAGGCGGATGACTCTTTTCAGCAGTTCGTCTTCAATATGCTTTTTGAGGGCTCGACCAAAACGAATCCGTCGTACCGCAAACAACTCAGTGAAGACCTCACGCAGGCGCTTGAAACGGCCGACACTGACGATTTCGTCAACCGCACAGCTCAAGGCGTAGGAGTTTGCAATATCCGCCTGCCATTGCTTGCGATGATGCCCGCGTCCGGCGCTCCGCTGTTGCCCTGGACAGAACTTCCGCAAGCCACGTCCCAGAACGAATTTGCCGATCAACAGCTCCGTCAGGCATTTGCTGCTCTGGACGAGTCAGCACAAATCGACTGCTTCAATCTCGCTCGCTTTCCCAAAAGCAACATCACGCGGTGCGCTCACATCATCGCCGCATTGCGCGACCACTACTTTCCGGGAACCACCTTCTCAGATGTTCTCACGGGGATGTCTGGAACCCGCGCATTCTGGATTGCAAATCATTTTCGCCAGGGACCTCTCAGCACGAGCTGACAAACGCCTATGTGCAAGACGACCACACCACCGCGACCGGCAGCGCAAGATGCGATCCGCAAATTGCCTCCCAATACTGCTGCGGGCGCGGTCATTCCGTTGCAGTCGTACCTGCAAAAGTACGTCGCGAAATACTCCAACGAGTTGGTGCCGTCAACTCCGCCAACTCTGCCGCCGGATGTCGACCCGAACGCGTACAAGCGCGTGGCTTTCTCTATACTACCGCTTACGGACAACGCACCCAGCCCGTATTACGGCGGTGTCTTTGACGACGACACGGATTTCTCCGCGAGCCTGGTAAAGATAGCGGCCCTCTTTGCGGCGGGTGAGCTTCTTGCCGCGGCGAAGGCAGCATTGCCCGGTGCGGCCAACTCTTCAGCTTTTTTCTCCAGCTTCAACGCCGCGTTAAAGGGGGAGATAGACGCTAACGCCGACGACCGCGTAAAACACGCGACCTATCCTGCGAGTGGCATAATTGGGCTCTACCCGAAGACATCAAGCATTTTGCAAGTAACCGGTTTCGGCACTAGTGCTGGGCCTTCCGTTACCTTCACGTCCAGCTTTAATACAAATCTTTCGCTGATGATCGTTCAATCAGATGATCCGGCCTCAGGTGTGTGTATCGATCGGATTGGATTGGGCTACATCAGCGCTGTCCTGAACGAGAATGGATTTTTCGATAAGACCTTGACCCCGGGGCCTGATAATACCGGGGCCACCGGACGGGGAATTTGGCTGACTGCAGACTACGCGGGTCAGACCATTGTTCGGATACCGTGCGTAAACGATCATCCTGATGCGCAGCTTACCACAGCGCGCCTGATGTGCACCTTGATGTCGAAGATTCGCCTGAAACAGCTCCCTGTTTCCGACCTTGATACCAACCAGCTGATGCAGAATCTCTTAAATGAGCCGAAGACCGGGCCGAACCACACGGTTCCCTGGCTCTCGCCCAGCCGTGACCCGGGAGTCGCTCCGCAATTCACCATCATTCAAGACAAGATCGGAGTTGCCGGCTTGGGATTCATTCAAAAACCCAATGTCTATTCTGAAGGTCTCATTATCAAATGGAACGACTCATCCCAAATCGACTCTTTCAATGGCAAGATCGATCCAGGAAACACGAATCCGAGCAGCAGGCTCTCGGGAGAGATTGCTGTCTGCTGGCAGAATTTGCTTGGGGACAACCTAGCTAACTTCGTTGATGGCATTATTGACGTCCTCAACGACACCATTTCCGATTTCTTCGACCAGGCAGCTTTGTCATAATGCCCGACGCGCTCCAATCCGTTCTCACCGAGCTTGGCCTTGCCATCGCTCCCTTCCGCGCGGTCAAGACCGCGGATCAGGCAGTCGACTTCTTTCGCCAGCTAGGATACGAGATTCCAACGGGAGCATTGGGCAGCGCGTTCAACGGTCTCACAACGCAGGCGAGCAGCCTTATCGCGGCGGTTGAGCAGCTCGTCAATGCAAGCTCGGAAAGCGATGTTGCTACCGCTTTGACCAGCATCTATTCAAAGTTGGTCGCCACCGTCAATGCCATCGAGCAACTACACATCGAGTTGCAGACCAACGCGGGTGCGGTGCCCAATCTCGACGATCTGCCCCGACGGCTCACCGATTTTCTGCTACTTGACTATCTGAATCGCGCGCGCCCCGGATTTCACGCCGGACTGCACCTTGTCGGCTTGATCGATTACCTGCCTAACCCGCCGGCGGGCCAGACCACCCGCATAGTCAATTGGGATCGCTTCACGCAATTTATCAGTAGTCCGGGACAGATCGCCGACGATGTGTACAAGTGGAGCACTGCCTTCGACGCGCCTACCTTCCTTCAGCGTCTCGCAGAGCTGATGAAGGCTGGAGGCCTGCCCGGTGGTCTCTATCCGCAGCCAAATTCAACCAAGGCAGCGCTGGGCAATACATCTTCCGGCTTGACTGAACTCAGGTTTCCTATCTTCCAGAAGGGCTTCACGCCTGCAACATACAGCCAGTTCGGAATCGCCTTTTCGCCCGCCGACGCACAGGGCGGCGCAGCAGCGGGCATCGCTTTGCTGCCGTACATCATGGGCGCAGCAGACTTCCAGTTTGACGTTTGCGATCGCGGGCAACTTACCTTCCAGTCCTCGGCTGATATCAAGGGAGTCGGCGTCGCGGTGCGGCCGCCGTTCGATGCGCAAGGTATCCTCAACGCTGCGGGAGATTTCAGCGCATCGATAACGATTGCGGAAAAACCGGACAAAGCGCAGGAAATGATTCTGGTCGGATCGGCCGGAGGATCGCGCATCTCGGTGCAGGGTCTAGGTATTTCCTGGTTCGCCAAGACAACCAGCGGGAAGCTCGACCTTGGCTTCGAAGGCCAGATTCAAGCCATTCGCGTCGTCATCGGGGGGGGCGACGGTGATGGCTTCATCCAGCAGATTCTCTCCGGGCTGAATGTGCAGGCGGAGGCGCAACTCGGCCTCGGCATGAGCCTTCTCTCCGGCTTCATCATCACCGGCGGCGGCAAGCTCACCATCGAGCTGAGCGTGAGCATCGATCTCGGACCGGTTTCAATTCAAGCATTGCAATTGAGTCTGCAGCCGGCCGCAGATCAATTCCAGCTCGGCGCCGGCGTTAATCTCAGCGCTAATCTCGGCCCTCTCGCGGCATCTGTGGAGGGCATCGGGATCCAGGCGGCACTGCAATTCAAACATGGCAATCTCGGACCGGCACAACTTGATGTATCGTTTCTGCCGCCCAAAGGTGTTGGCCTCTCCGTGAACGCCGGTGTCGTGCAGGGCGGCGGCTTCCTTTATATTGATACTGATCGCGGAGAGTACGCAGGCGCGTTGCAGCTGGAGATTGCCGACTTCCTCTCCGTCTCTGCAATCGGGCTCATCTCGACCAAGATGCCTGACGGCTCCAGCGGCTTCTCGCTCCTCATCATCATCTCTGCCGACTTCGGCCCCGGAATCCAGCTCAGCTTCGGTTTCACGCTGCTGGCTGTAGGAGGGCTTCTCGGGCTGAATCGCACTGTGCTCTTCCAGTCGCTGCTCGATGGCATCCGCACGAACGCCGTCCAGAGCATCATGTTTCCGCAGGATATCATTGCGAACGCGCCGCGCATCATCAGCGACCTGCGCACCATCTTTCCGCCGCAGACTGGAACGTTCCTCATCGGCCCCATGGCGAAGATCGGCTGGGGAGAGCCGACTTTGATCAGCCTCTCGCTTGGCGTCATCATCGAGATCCCGCCGGGTGACGCCGCCATTCTCGGCATCTTGCGCGCGGCACTTCCGGCCGACCAGATCGCGATTCTCGTCCTCCAAGTCAACTTCGCCGGCGTGCTCGAGTTCGATAAGAAGCGCTTCTATTTCTACGCGACGCTTTTCGACTCGCACGTCCTCTTCATTACCATCTCCGGCTCGATGGGCGTTCTGTTCGCCTATGGAGACGACGCCAATTTCGTGCTGTCGGTCGGTGGCTTTCATCCTCAATTCAACCCGCCGCCACTGCCTTTCCCCACGCCACAGCGCATCTCGATCGACCTCATCAATGAGTCATTCGCGCGCATTCACGCTGACGGATATTTCGCCGTCACCACCAACACCGTACAGTTCGGCACACATTCAGACTTCTTCTTCGGCTTCTCGGCCTGCTCGGTATCCGGCTCGTCGGGATTCGATGCGCTCATCCAGTTCTCGCCCTTCCATTTCATCGCTGAGATTTCCACGCAGTTTTCCGTGCAGGTATTCGGCATCGGAGTCTACGGCGTCGGCATCGACGTCTCGCTATCAGGGCCAACGCCGTGGCATGTGCACGGCACAGCGTCTCTGTCTTTCTTCTTTTTCTCGATCGATATCGGAATTGACTTCACCTGGGGCGACAATCCGAACACGACGCTCCCTCCGATCCAGGTGATGCCGATTCTCGCCGCCGAGGCACAGAAATCCTCGAACTGGAAGACCGCGCTGCCGCCCAATCTCAAGCTGCTCGTCGTGCTGCGCCAACTCGATCCCAGCGAGGCCGGCCTCGTGCTGCATCCGGCCGGGACTCTGCAGGTCAGCCAGCGCACGATTCCCCTCGATCTGCAGATCGACAAAGTGGGAAGCCAGGCGCCCAGCGACGCCAACCAATTCGCTTTTTCCGTCGCAGGAACCGTGCTGACAAAGGTACGCGAACTGCAGGAGCCATTTGCGCCTTCGCAGTTCCGCAACTTCGACGATGCCACCAAGCTCTCGCAGCCGGCATTCGTCCCGCAGGATAGCGGCATTGAACTCGCCGGAAGCGCGGCACTCGCGACAGCAGCGGCGATCACGCGGCCTCTGCGTTACGACCTCACCGTGATCGACAAAGAGTCCGAGCCCGTGCGCTTCCAGTTCTTCGCACACTCACGCGCGATGTTCACCAACTTCCTCGGCGGGAACAGCGCGGGACAGTCTAAGCTCTCGGCAAATTTCCGCGGATTGGCGCGGCCCCAGTCCGGATCGGTCACGGTCTCTAACGAGACATTCGCGGTGGCACTTCAAACCAGCAACCAGGTTTTTCATCCTGAGGCGAGCGCATTTCTGAGCCAGGCACAAGCACAGGACTACCTCAGCAACGCGGTCGCTGCGAATCCTTCTCTTGACGGTACCCTGCACGTCATTCCAAGATTCGAGGTGGCAGCATGAGCACTTCTCCTCCTCCGATTGCCGACCCTGAGGATCTGCTGGGGACCTATGCGTTTCTGCCCTGGCTGCGTCAGGGAATGGCGACCGCGATCGCTGCTCCTCCAGCCACGGGAATCCGCGCCTCGATCCATGTCGAAGTCGACATCACCGGCACGCCTGTCAATGACGGCGCTCCACTCACGCAATCCGCAGCGCAGGATATCGCACTCTACGGGCCGGGAGATATTCTCGGCATCGACGGAAGCGCCATCATCCGAACAGAACCTCGAGCGGGCGTCTCGAACTTCGAGTCGAACTACCTCGCAGCCATCGATTTTTACAACGAAGATTTTCCATGGCGTTACACCCCCGCGCCCGCAGCCGGACTGCAGTTCAGCCCATGGATCGCGCTGATCGTTCTGAAGCAGGGCGAGTACGCCGAGGGAAAGAACATTGCGAATCGACCGCTGCCGTTTGTCACTCTCAGCAGCCTAAGCGTGCTGCCCAATGCATCGGAGTTGTGGGCATGGGCGCACGTGCACTTCAATCAGGGGCTCTCGCCGAGCCCATCCACTGAGCTGGTCTCGACCGACATGAGCGCCGTGGTTCCGCTCGTGCAGTCGATCCTCAACACCAATCCGGATCTGGCCTATTCACGGCTGCTTTGCCCGCGCATGCTTGATGTCAACACCGGCTACGACGCGTTTGTCATCCCGGTCTTTGAGAGCGGTCGCCTCGCAGGTCTCGGGCTCGATCCAACCAAATCTCCTTCGGCGCTAGCATCGGCATGGGCCTCCTATGCCAATCAGCAGGAGTCGCTGAATTTTCCCTACTACTATAGGTGGCAGTTCACGACCGGAGATCGCGGCGACTTTCGCTATCTCGTCACACTAATCCAGCCGCAACCGGTTGATCCGACGGTGGGTACGCGCGACTTCGATGTGCAGGATCCCGGCTCGAATCTTCCGGGTATCGGCAAGGCGGGCCTCAGCAACATACTGCGTCTCGGCGGAGCGCTCGAAGTTCCCGATGCCGATCTCAGCGCCGCCGACAAGACCACGCGCGATATGTACGAGAACTGGGATCAGCCCTATCCTGACGACTTTGAGGTGGCGCTGGCGAAGTTCATCAATCTGCCCGACGACTACGCGAATCAGACACCGGCCGCTGCCAACGCTTCCAGCGGCATTACGCCAAGCGGCGCCGGAATTTCGCAGCCCATTGTTCCGGACATTGCCAACGATCCCGACCCTCTCATCACCTCGCCGCTCTATGGGCGGTGGCACGCGCTGACCCAGCGGGTTCTCTTCAACAGCGATGGGACAACCGCTCCCAACTCCACAAATTGGGTGCACCGCCTCAATCTCGATCCGCGCTTCCGCGTTCCTGCCAACTACGGAGTCGAGATCGTCGAAGCCAACGCCGAACAGTACATGAACTATGCATGGCAGCAGATCGGCGACGTGCTCCAGGCCAATCAGAACATCCGCCGGCTGCACTTCGCGACGGCCGCTTCATCGCGCCTCTACGCCCGTCACCTGATCGCGGCCGCCTCCGATCCTGCGCGGGTGCTGTCGATGACCGCGCCCGTTGCCAGCCGCATTCTCTTTTCCGGAGTGACCGTCGCAAGCCTGCGCGCCTCGGTCACCGCTCCTACGCTGGTACCGCCGGTCCTCACATCCACCGTATTTCGCCGCGTTGTCCGACCGGGCGGTCGTCTTATGCGCACATTGCCCTTCACTGCGACCGCGACGCGCACCAATCTCATCCAGCGCATCAACGCGGGCGAAGTGACCAGCGCGCCACCGAAAACCGTCCCCGCCGGTGTAGTTACCGTCGACCAGACTGTAAACGCAATCGTACCCACCGGAGCGCCCGCCAACATCCTCGGCTTGCTCAAAAATTACCCGTGGCTGCCGTGGATGGTGCTCGCGATCGCGATCCTGCTCGCAATCATTCTCATCCTTGTGCTTGGCCCGGTTGCCGGGGGCGTCGCCGCGGTGGCCATGGTCGGCGCAGGCATCTATGTGTTCCGTCTGCTTCGCGGCTGGGCTGCCGACCAGCAGGCTTCGCAGACCCTCTCGCAGGCAGGCCAGACTGCTGCGAGCGTCGCCGCGTATCCGGCAAGCAGCAACTTTGTTCTCAGTACTCCCGGATCATCCTTTGTCCCCACATTAGGCGGAACGGACAGTCCGACGGCGGTACGCTTCAACACCGCGCTCACGCAGTCGTTCCAGTTGAACGCGGCCGGTAACATCGCGGCCCAGCATCCTGCTCCCGTGGCCATCGACCTCACATCCATTTCCAACACTGTGGTCACAGCAATCGATCCAAAGTCAACTATTATCCGCCGCGGGCTCAGCATGATCGCACTGTCGCCCTGGATCATTGCCGAGATCGGCGACGACTTCAACGAGGTCATGGCCTATCCAAAGATCGATCTGCCGATGTATCAACCGCTTGAGGAGCGGTCGGCCGACCGTCTTTTGCCCAACATCAACAAGATCGCGCGTAACAGCATCACGCTGATGGAAACCAACCAGCGCTTCATCGAAGCCTACATGGTCGGGCTCAACTACGAATTTGCGCGCAAGCTGCTGTGGCGCGAGTACCCAACCGATCAGCGTGGCAGCTACTTCCGGCAATTCTGGTCTGTGGGCGACACCATCGACAGCGAAGGCCTGAGCGAGGACGCGCTGAAAGAGAAGCTCTATGACATTCCTGAGATCCACCGGTGGGCGCCGACCTCAGCGCTGGGAGATCACAACAATCGCATTCCGCCGGGTCAGCCTGCGGAACCGCAAGCAGTTCTCATCATTCGCGGCGAGCTGCTCAAGAAATATCCGAACACGGTGATCTTCGCCGAGCATGCCAAGATGACCAGGAATTTGCGCGAACCAGATTGGCTGACGGCCGACGAAGAGAAAAATCCGCCCGCGTCGAAGACGCGCACACCGCTTTATCAAGCGCACCCGACCGATGACATCTTCTTCTTCGGCTTCGATCTTACCATCGACGAAGTGAAGGGGACGGGCGGCGATCCTGGCTGGTACTTCGTGCTGCAGGAACGCCCGGGAGAAGCGCGCTTCGGCCTCGAGCTCTCGCCGAACAGACCGATCGAAGCCTTCGATGATGTCTGCTGGAATGATGCGATGCCCGGCATCACGCCCGGCCAGTTTCTGGCTGCAGGAGCGCTCAGCAGTGTCAGCTTTACCGAGCCTTCCAGCGTAACCGATCCACCTAAACACGATCAGTGGAATGACGACAGGAGAGTTAACCCGGCCAGCGTCAGCTCAGCGCGCTGGGCGTACATGCTCCTTCGGCAACCCGTGATGGTCGCAATCCACGCCAGCGAAATGCTCGCACAGAACAGGTCCTGAACATGGCAGATTTCGCTTCCGCGCAAGCCCTACTCGGAACCGCACGCGCCGCCCAGCAGTCAGCCCAGATCACTGCGCAGCAGGCAGCGGCACGAGCCAGTCAGGCGCATGCGGCACTTGATCTCGCGACGCGGCAGGTCAGTTCCACTGGGGACCAGAATCAGCAGCTGGCGCAACTCGCGGCGGCCGTAGAACGAGCCGCAGCCGATCAGGTAGCCGCAACCCAGAAACTCGAAGGCGCTCGCTCGATCGTGAGCCAGGCGACAGCGGGGTTCGCTCAGTTCAGCACGCCGCAGCAGAACGTCGGCCAGTTGAGCGATGCCTCGCCATTTCTGCTTCTTCCCCTCCGCATTGAGACGCGCTTCCGTACGACGACCTCGCAACGGGGCCAGCCGACGCCTGCCGCTGCTGCGCCGCAGCATGAGCTTCTGGTGCGTGTCTATCCTGACGATTGCTCCATCGACACTTTCGAGCCCATGCTTTCCGGCTCAGAGCTCACCAATATCAAGGCGTATTGGATGAATGTCTGGCGTGCTGGCGGAGTGGAGAACGATCAGCGCGGAGCTTGGAGCAGTCTGGTTCAGGCGCAAGGGTCGGGCCGCTCCGGCTGGCTGGCTGACAACTACCAGCCAGTCAACAGAGCCGCAGAGCCTCACAAGATCAATGCGACGGACGAGATTCTCGTCATTCCCACCGACACGCCCTTGTCCGATGCGGAAGCCAATGCCATCTCGACCTACTGGCAGATCGTCTGGATTGCCGATGAGGACCCAGGCAAGATCAGCGCAGCGAATGCAGCCCTCAGCGCAACCGTCGGTGATGCCCGCGCCGGACAGTTAATCGCTGTCTACGTCCCTTTCAACCTCGCAGACACGCCCTCTGCTCCCTTGACCAAACAATCCGTGGCGCTGTCGGTCGCCTTCGTTGTCTTTCCTCCCGATCCCGTCACAACGCTGCAATCGTGGACGCAAGCCCCACAGGTCCGGCAATTCCCCGATTGCTTCGTTGTACTCGGCTTTAATGGAACGTCGCAGACGCTCGAGTCGGTAGGCTCCCCGATCACGCTCCCGCTGTACACAGGGCCCGATCCCTCCGCCGACCCGAATGCCGACCCCACATCCAGCATTCACCCCGACGGTGCTGATCTGTTTGTGCCGGATCAATTGCAGTGGATGGTCGACTTCGATCGCGCGGTTGCTGCCGGCATGGCACTAGCGATTCCGCTCACCGCCGAGCAATACGCCAGCGGATTTACTCGGCTGCTCGTCTTGGGACTGCAGCTCAGCACGGCCGCCAAAGATGGCCCGGCTGCACTTCAGGAACTCCTCGCTCACCACCAGTGGAGCCGAAGCGGATTCTTCCTGCTGCCGCAGGGCACCCCGGCGCACAACGCAAGCAGCGCCAGCGCCGGTACCACACCCGAAGATGATGCGGATTCGAGCTTCGACGATCGCCTGAACCAGCCCTTGTTTGTTCCCGTCTCCGATCCGACCCAGAAGCGCGATGGCCAATGGCTCGCAGAGTTCCTCCGTCTCGATCCTGGGTTCGTCGCCGGCGTACACGCGAGTAATGGAGTGGACCAGATGCAGGCCCGCGCGATGCAGACGGCGCTCTGGCCCGCGACCTTTGGCTACTGGATGGACACGCTGTTCACGCCCAACCCTGGGTCGACGTCGATCTTTTCCGATGCGGTGATTGAATTGACTCGCGCGTTCTTTACCAGCTACGTCTCCGGACGTGGTCCTCTGCCTGCGATTCGCATCGCGGGCCAGCCC
>JBAWCO010000635.1:0-11549 GCA_049590315.1 Occallatibacter sp.
GACCGGCGCCATGCCGGTCGCGCGCCGGATGATGCCGGAGGGGAGCGGCGCCGATTGACCCGCAAAGTATTTACCAAATTGCTGGGGCTGTTTGTCCTGCTGCTGGTTTTCTACACCGTGGTGATGGAGCTGGTCTTCAATCGCATGGTGGAGCACACGGCGGGCGAGCCTCTGCGTCTGCTTGGGCGGCAGGCGCTATGGTCTGGCCTGATTGCGCTAGCCATCGCGTTGCCTATCGCAGCCTGGGTTGCGGGTCGCGTTTCGCTACGGCTACAGAGGGTGGTTGCGTTTGCGCGGCGCATTGCCGACGGCGATTTGAGTGCGCGACTGGAGCAAACGAGCGGAGATGAACTTTCATCGATGGAAGCGGCGCTGAACCAGACCGCCGAGAGGCTGGGGCAGAGTTTTGCGGAGATTGAGAGCCGCCGCCAGGAGCTTGCGGCGATGCTGGATTCGATGCAGGAGGCGGTCGTCGCCATTACTCCGGAAGGGTATGTACGCTGGTCGAACGCGGTGATGCAGCGGATTGCCGGCACGCAGATCCGCCCTGGGCGCGCGCTGGTCCACTCCGTGCGCGATCCGGAGGTTCTGGCGTGCATTCGCGCCGCGCTTGAACACCACGAGGTGCGCTTTGGCCGCGCCAGTTCGCTTGCTCCGGGACGGATTTTTGAGATCAACGCCGCTCCTTTGCCGTCGGGTGGGGCGCTAGTGGTGCTGCACGACGTGACCGGTATCGAAGCCGCAGAGCGGTCGCGCCGGGACTTTATCGCCAACGTGAGCCATGAGCTGCGCACACCGCTCACCTCCATTCAGGGCTATGTGGAGACGCTGGTCGAGGACCCCAATCCAAAACCCGAAACGAGCCGTGAATTTCTTGGCGTGATTCTGAAAAACGCCACGCGCATGAATAGACTCACCGAGGACCTGCTGGCTTTGGCGAGCGTCGAGAGCCCGGATTACAAGGTCACGTTGCAGCCGATTCGCGCCAGCGCGTTGGTGCAGGACGCGATTGAGTCGCTGGGAGGAATTGTGGTGGACTCCGCGGTTGAATTGGAGTCTGCTGGTGGACCAGATACGCCGGTGATGGCTGATCCCGATGCGATGAACCAGGTATTCGGCAACCTGATTGAGAACGCCCTGAAGTACGGCAAGACGGGCGGACGGATTCGCGTTGGTGCGCAACTGCTGGAGTCTGAAGTGGAGTTCAGCGTTCGGGATTTCGGCCCCGGCATTGCCTTCGAGCATCTAGATCGGATCTTCGAGCGCTTCTACCGCATCGACAAAGCCAGATCGCGCGAGTCGGGGGGGACTGGGCTGGGACTGGCCATTGTGAAGCACATTGTGCAGGCGCACGGCGGTCGCATCTGGGCGGAGAGTGAACTTGGCTCGGGCGCTGCGTTCCATTTCACGCTGCCTCTGGCGCAGACGCCGAACGGCGGGCAGGCACCGAAGGTTCCGGTGGAGCCGAAGGCTGCTGTGCAGGCCAACGAGTTGTAAGGGCGAAGTTTTTGAAGGAGGAAGGCTCCGGCTAAACGGGGCGGGACCTACGTTTCCTATCCGATCTGCTCGAAGTAGTTCGAGGAGTGCCACGCGCACATCCTACGGTTTGTGCCGAAGCCAATTGGGACAGGTGCTGCAGAGGATTGCTTCGTTGCGTTAGAGCGCAGGCAAATACTTGCGGTAAAAATCGACGATTTATGCGGGCAAAGTCGCCCTATTCAAATCCCCTTAACATTTGCCGTAGACAATCGAATACGGCAATAACCTTGCAAGGAGAAATGCGTGAAAAAGTATCTGGTTGCCGTTGCGTTGTTGGTGATGGTCATGAGTTCGGCTCAGGCTCAGAAGTTAACAGGGGCGGGCGCGACCTTCCCCTATCCGATTTATTCAAAGTGGTTCAGCGAGTACAGCGCGGCGCACCCCGGCGTCGAGATCAACTACCAGTCGATTGGTTCCGGCGGCGGAATCAAGCAGTTTACCTCAGGGCTGGTCGACTTCGGCGCTTCTGACATGCCTATGACCGACGACATGCTGGCGCAAAGCAAGGTAAAGCTGACACACATTCCGACGGTGCTGGGCGCGGTAGTACCAATATTCAACGTTCCCGGCGTCAGCGACATCAAGTTGAGCGGCGATGTGCTGGCCGACATCTACCTGGGCAAGATCACAACGTGGAATGACAGCAGAATCGCTAAAGACAATCCGGGCGTGAACCTGCCGAACGAGAAGGTCATTATTGTTCACCGGTCGGACGGTAGCGGAACCACCTTTATCTTTACGGACTACCTGAGCAAGGTGAGCAGCGATTGGGCCAACGGCCCTGGCAAGGGATCGTCGCCGAGCTGGCCAGTAGGCGTGGGTGGCAAGGGTAATGAGGGCGTGGCTGGTCTAGTGCGCCAATTGCCGGGAGCTATCGGCTATGTGGAATTGATTTATGCCCTGCAGAACCACATCACCTTCGGCGAAATCAAGAATGCGGCGGGCAATTGGATCAAGGCATCGATCGACGGCGTGACTGAGGCGGCAGCCAGCGTGAAGCAGATGCCCGCCGATTACCGGGTTTCCATCACAAATGCTCCGGGCGCTAATGCCTATCCGATCTCAAGCTTCACCTACCTACTGATCGCAGTGAAAGCTCCTGATGCGGCCAAGGGGAAGGTGATCAAGGACATGCTGAGCTGGATCATTACTTCCGGGGAAGGCGAAGCCTCCTCGCTCTCCTATGCTCCGCTTCCTAAGAGCGTGGCGGAGAAGGTGCTGAAGACGGTCTACTCGTTGGAATAGATCTACTCTCTTTGATAGAACAACAAGAAAAGGGTCCGGCACCTCAGCCGGACCCTTTTCTTGTTCGCTGAACAGAAACCTACGACTGCAAATGGTCTGCGATGAGCCGGTCGACGAGTGCGGTCAGGCGCTCACCGGTCCGCGGCAAGATGAATGCGTCCAATGATTCGTTCCAGTCGAGTTTAAAGCTGGTAGAAAGCGCCGAAATCCAAATCTGCCGCACAGGGGTGTTCGGCGTAATCACGAACTTGCCTGGGGGCTCTTCGAAGATCACGTTCAGAACGCCGTTCTGTTCCTCGACTTCGAAACCGGCGTCATCGTCTTCCTCGCGCACGATCAGGTGCTGCATCAACGCGTTGAGAGCAATTTCGACCAGCTTTCGGAACTGCAATTCGTCCACCATGGGACCAGTCTATCAATAGCAGGCTGATAGTCCGGGACCACGCAACTGTGCGTTATCGATGTCCGCGCTTCTTACGGGTTTATAGGCTTTTCTCCCGTAAAGTTGGGCATTTGTCTGTTTGAGGCTCTTTTTTCTTTGCTTATTCACAGGACACTAGCAATCCCTTTACCGGTACAACCTCATACTGCATTCAGATCTCAAACACCTCAGGTCGGGAGGAAAACGGGATGCGTCTGCTTTGGGCAACTCTAGGGATTCTCGCGGTTACGCAAGGTGCCTGTCACGGGTTCAGCCAGGAACTGGTGCCGGCCGGACAACTGGTGCGCGAAGTGGTCTACAACGAGCTGAACGATCACCAGGGCCACGGGTACTGGCGTTATTGGATTGAACGCCATACTGCAAAGGAAACTCGTCTTGAGGATCAAGTTGAGACCGCAGACGGACCTGTGAACCTGCTTACCCTCACCGACGGACATGTGCCGAGCCCGGAAACTCAGCAGCAGGAGCATGCGCGCCTGCAACGCCTGCTTGCCTCGCCGGCAGAGCAGGCACGGCACCTGCAGGAATATGAAGAGGATGAAAAGCGCATAGGGAGAATATTGGCTCTGCTGCCTGACGCGTTTCTTTATGAGTACGCCGGGGAGGAGAACGGCAGCCACAAGCTGAGCTTCCGTCCCAATCCCGACTATCCGGCCCACTCCATTGAAGCCCGGATATTTCATGCAATGAGCGGCACGCTGTGGGTAAACGCACGCTATAAACGGTTGGCGCGGCTGGACGGGCACGTTCAGGAGAATCTGGACTTCGGTTATGGAATTCTGGGGCGACTGTACAAAGGTGGATGGTTCCAGCTGGAGCGGAGCCAGGTGAGCTCTACCGATTGGAAGACGGCGCGGTTGGAAGTCCACATGATGGGCCGGGCCTTACTGGTGAAGTCATTTGCCCGCGAAACGAGCGAGATTCGGGGCGGCTTCGCTCCGGTTCCTCCGGGGATGAAACTGGAGCAGGGTATGCAGATTCTGGAACAGGCCGTTGCGCAGACCAATCTCGCAACCAAACCCGGCCTGATTGCGCCGTCAGCTCTGGCGATGCGACGCTAGTCTCCCGGTCCGGGCACAGTCCGGGTCTGCAACCCGTCCACCTGACTGTGGCATCTGCTATAAGATGCTGACCATGAGGATTCGCGCTATTTCCCCCACCATCCTGACTGCCCTTCTCTGTGCATCTGCCATCGCCCAGCCGAATGGACCAAGTTTCAAGGAGCTTTCCGCGCAGGCCCCGGAGCTGGTTCAACTGCAAAATGAGTTCGAGCAAACAGTGCCGCGTGGGGTTACGGTCCGAGCCAAGGAAGTCTACCGCAAGGGCACGTCGGGCAAAGACCTCGCAGTTGGTTATAACATTTACGTCACGGGCGTTCCCCCCGGAACGGCCTTCCGCCAGGCGCAATTCCCGGTAAGCAGCGACAAGGCGGTAGCCGGCATCAACGGCATCACATTGAACAAGGACGGCCTGATGATTTGCGCGGGACGGACTGCGACACAATGCCACAACGGCAGCAAGGTCGATGACCCGGTTCTGTTCGATGAGAAGCAGCCACTGAAGGGGGAACCGAGACGATCTGTCTTTCTTGCACCGGACCTCAGAATCCCGATTACCCTGCTCCCCGACCCAGTTCAGTCGGTGGACAAGGGGTGCAGGCTGAGCGCGATTCGCCTGACGTCCAAATTTGAGCTTGCCTATATTGAGGGGGCAGGTTTCCCGCCGAATAGCGACGTGCACCTCCGCTTCTCCGACGATCAGGATGCGGGGACCTCAATTGTCTCTGACGACGGCGGAGTTACCATGGCACATCCCGGTGACACCAACCTTGCAATTCGATCGGATGGCGGGGGCGCTATTCAAACGGCGACGTTGTTCAATATCTCCCGGCACCCGAAGGGAGTTGAGACGGTGGAAGTGACCGACCCGAAATGCAGTCCGAAGGTCAGCTACCAATGGGGAGCGTACTGACGGGTGGGGCACGGCCAAGACACGGAAATGCCCAAAAATAGGGCAAAAGCGAGAGGATTCGCTAAAGTTCGCGGTTTCGATGCCGATAGGTTTCTCATGGGGATTCCTTGATGGAGGAACGAAGATGGAGATCGGTCCAATCGTTGGAATCCGCACCATCCCTGTTGTGCCGACCCCGCCGATCGAGCCGGATCTGGCGCCGGTTTACGACATCGAGAACCCGGCGCGCATGGGCGACGATGGGTATACGCCGAGCGGACAAGAGCAGGCAAGCGCTGAGGAAGACGAGAAATCCCAGGCTGAATCGGTCGAGGCGGCTGATGCAGACGAGGGCAGCACTGAGATACCGATGCTCCCTGCAGACATGAGCAGCCAGATCAGCTTCTTCGCTTGACCGGCGAAGCCGGGCACTTGGGAATGCTGCGGCTGGCCCTTTTCGCAACTCCTATCTCCTTCTTAAATAAGAGATTGTATAGCGCGGCCCGGCGCACTTTCCGGTGTATGTTCCCCATGACCGATATTTGTTTTTGAAGGCTGGGAGCGATTTTGGCGGATTTTTCGAGTCGCGATACCTGATTTTTGCGAATTTTCTTCCAGGAAGCTTGCAAATTTGCGAGCGCTCTTATAATTTACTAACCAGTTAGTTAAAAACATGATCCCATCTAGTCCATCTCGCACCCAAGCCGAACGCGCCGACCAGACCCGCGCGCGGATTCTCGACGCTGCTGTCCAGGACTTCAGTACCAACGGTCTTGCTGGGGCGCGTACCGAACAGATTGCCGAGGCCGCAGGCGTGAACAAGGCGCTGCTCTACTACTACTTCAGCAACAAGCAGGCGCTTTACGACGCGGCTCTAGAGACGGTTGCCCAGCGCGTGGTGGCAAGCAGTCTGGCTGCAATGGGTGAGGAGTACTCGGCGGGCGAGCGGCTGGTCCATTTCGCTCTGAACCATTTTGACCGCATCCATACGCAGCGGACGTTCCAGTCGCTGATGCAGCAGGAGATGATCCGTCTGCACCGTGGCGAAGAGAACGCGGTTGCACCACTGGTAGACAAGGTTTTTCGACCGATGATGTCGCGGCTCCGTGAGGTGTTTGCGGAGGGCAAAGCTTCCGGGGAACTGGTGCAGGTGGACGAGATGCAGATCATGTATGCGGCGCTTGGGGCGAACGTCTTTTATTTCCTCTCGGCGCCCGTCGTGGGAATGGTGACGGACACGGATCCCTTTGCCCCGGGCGCGTTGGAATTTCGACGGAAGGCCGCAATCGAGTACCTGGGACAGACAGTTTTTACGGACCGGGAGCACGGGGCGCATGTGGCCGCGCGAGTGCTGGCCACAACCCCGATGCCAAAAACCGATGAGCCACTGCATCTTGGGCAGCGCGGGGCGGGCGTGTGGACCCACTTGCTCAAGAAGGATTTGACCGGACGGTAGCTGGTGACCGGACGCTCGCATGTAACCCGTATAGCGCAGTTGTCGTAACCAAAGAATGAAGCGAGGCGCACGTGAACGCACGAAATCGAGTTTTTCTTATTCTGGGAATTCTCATGCTGGGGTCATTTATCTGGTATCTGACCACCACCCGCCGTTCCAGCGATCTGGAACTGATCGGCACAGTAGACGCCAATGAAGTTCTAGTGAGCGCCAAGATTCCTGGCCGCATTGAGACACTGACGGTGGATGAAGGCCAGGACGTGAAGGCTGGCCAACTGATCGCGGTGATTGAGAGCGAAGACCTGGAGGCCGCGCGCAAAGCGGCAGAAGCAACAGCCGCCAGCCAGCAATGGAAGCTCGGCGAGACAGTTGAGAGCGAGCGCCAGACTCGCGGCGAAACCGGCAGCGCCACCGTTAACGCCGAAGCCATGGTGAAGGCGGCTCAGACTGCGCTGGTCCAGGCCCAGGCTAATTACGACCACCAGAAGGCCGACACCACCCGAACAGTTGCGCTGGCCGGGCAGGGCATCATGAGCGAGCAGGCTAAGGACGAGGCGGTCACCAGCCTCCAAGCCGCACAGGCCGCCGTCGATACCGCACAGCACAACATTGCCGCTGCCGAGGCATCGCTGAGCCAGGCCCGAGCGCATGAGTTGCTGACTGGCGTTGCGGCCCGCACCGTCGACGAGACTCGCCACGCAGTGGAGAATGCACGCGCATTGGCGCAGGAAGCCCAAGTCGAGGTTGGCTACTCGAAAGTGTTTGCTCCGGTAAGCGGCAAGGTCAACGTGCGCGCTGCGCGGCAGGGCGAAGTTTTGGCCGCAGGTGCGCCGATTGTGACGATCATGGATCTTGCGGAGACCTGGGTGTATGCGCCGCTGCCGGAAACACAGGCCGACTCCGTTCAACTCGGAGATATGCTGCGGGTTGAAATGCCTTCGGGCGCGAGTGTACAGGGCAAGGTTATCTCGAAGGCATCCGAAGCGGACTTCGCAACTCAGCGCGACATTAACAGCGGACCGAAGCGTGACATTCAAACTGTCCAGGTCAAGCTGCTCATCGACAATCCGGGCGAGCGCTTTGTTCCCGGCATGACGGCCGATGTTTTCATACCCAAGAGCAAGCTGGTGAAGCCATGACTTCCGCGGCTGCAAACTCCACCGCGGTGAATGCGGGTCCGCAACCTGCCATAGAGGTGGAAAATATCGTGAAGCGCTACGGCACGTTTGAGGCCGTGAAAGGCGTCAGCTTCTCGGTTGCGGACGGCGAGATCTTTGGCCTGCTGGGTCCCAATGGTGCAGGGAAGAGCACGCTGATCCGCATGATGACAACGCTGGTCCCCATCACCGGCGGCCACGCCAGAGTTGCAGGCTTCGATGTTGCCAAGGACCCCAACTCTGTTCGTCGCCTCATCGGCGTCATTCCGCAGGCACTGACCAGTGATCAGGACCTTACGGTCGAAGAGAACCTCAGCATCTATGCCAAGCTCTACAGCGTTCCAAAAGCAGAGCGTGAAAAAAATATCCAGGAAGTGCTGGAGGCTGTCGACCTGGTGAAGTGGCGGGGCGCGCAGACTAAGACGCTCTCTGGCGGCATGCGGCGGCGCCTGGAGATTGCGCGCGGACTGGTACACAATCCGCATATTTTCTTCCTTGATGAACCCACCACTGGATTAGATCCGGTTTCGCGCATCGCGGTCTGGGAGATGCTTGACAACTTGAGGAAGACCCGCCACCTGACGATGCTGATCACCACGCATTACATGGAAGAAGCGGACAAACTTTGCGACCGCATTGCGATTGTGGATCACGGAAACCTGGTGGCTCTGGGCACTCCCATTGAGCTGAAACAAAGCGTTCCCGGTGCGGATGTTGTTGAGGTCCACTTTGACCGCGAGACCGAAGAATGGAAATCGCGGCTCGAAGGTCTGGAGGGCGTCACAAGCGTGCAGGCCGAGAGCGCCGGCTTCTATCGGGTGCTAACGTCGTCCGGTTCGAAAACTACGATGCGGTTAGTCGAATTGGCTGCGCAACTTGGAGAAACTCTTACATCACTCAGCGTGCAAAATACTTCTCTCGACGATGTCTTTGTCCATTACACGGGCCGGCAACTACGCGATGAGCAGGTGAAGGCCCTCAACTTCGTCATGCCGCCCAGGCCGGGGATGCAGCCATGAACCGAATGTTCGCAATCTTCGAGCGCGAGATGCGCAAGTTTTTCCGGTCGCCCGTGCTGATGATCATGTCGATGATGCTGCCGATTGTGCAGTTGATCATCCTGGGAAACGCCTACGGCGGAAAGATCCGCGGCGCAAAGGTCGCCATTGTTGACTACGATCACGGCCCGCAGGCGGTTGCGATTCGGGAGGCATGCGCCGCCATCGCCGTGAATATAGCTACCTTCAAGACCATCAACTACACGGATGAGCGCCAGGCGCATGAAGACGTGCGAACAGGCAAGATCGATGGTGCGATTATCATTCCCGCGCAGTACTCGCGGCGAGTTTACGCGAAGGATGCGCCCAAGCTCGGCCTCGTCGTGGATAATTCCGACCAGTTCACCAGCTCCAGCATCGAGAGCGAGATGCAATCGCTGGTGAATGCGTTGAATGCGCCCATTATTCAGCCCCGTGTCGTCAACACGATCGCTTTGCAATTTGTCGAGCTCTATCCTTACGTCTCGTACATGAAGTTTCTTCTTGCAGGTACTATCTCTCTCGCCATGTATATCTCCGTCATGATTGGCGGTGGCATGTTATACATTGACGACAAGGCGCGCGGGGTTCACGAGGGCTATCTCGTAACTCCGATTACGAAGCTCGAGTTAGTCATGGGACTCAACCTGGCTGGAGCTGCAAAAGCTGTTCTCGCGGGCATCTGTCTTACCGTTATCGGCTCGCTCATTGCCGGGCTTGGCGCCATCTTTAGCCCTATGGCGGACCTGGAATTGCTGGCCATGGTGGTCGCGAGCTCGCTTGCGTTCAATGGCATGATGTTTCTGATGATGGTCCGCGTGGATGATCCGCTGGTGCCGCGCGCGATGTTCGGCGTATTGAATACGCTGCTGTTCTTCCCGTCCGGTGCGGTGTTTCCGGTTTCGGCATTCCCCCAGTGGCTCCAGGCCATCGCTATCGTCGACCCATTCACTTACTGCGTACACGGCTTCAAAGCCATCCTGCTGAAGGACGGCGGCTTTGTAGCCATTCAATATGACCTGCTGTACCTGTTCACTTTCGGGATCGGCACGCTGCTCATTGCGACGCCGCTCTTCAAGCGAACGCTTTAGATATCTCGTCAATCAGCCAGTTACGATGGAAAGGATGAAATACCCAAGTGATCCAATCAAGAATGAAATGTTGCCACTCTGAATTCCGTCACAATTGCCGGACTGCCGTGTTCTTCCACGCCTGGATTGTTCGACTGAGCGGACGAGAAGAGCGACCTGGAAGTTCGCGGCCGATTCACGCGCCGAAAGGAGCGTCCCTGATGATGAGCAACAGAAAGGCAGCTTCTACTGTTTCTCCCATGCAGGCATCTTCTGCAGCCAGTGAGTTAGTGGCGGCAGCAGAGCGGGAGTTAGCCGCATACTACAAGGCGGTATCTGCAACATACGGCCCCGAGGAGGCGATGCGGGCGGCTCAAGTCTGGATCGAAGAATTGGAAAGGATGGATGGAGAAGAGCCGAAGAATGCGCCCCGGCGTTTTGACGGATCGCTCTCCAAATGGCGCAATGTCACGATCACTGCTGCTCACCGCTTTGCTTCGAGAGTTGTCGATCGACCCACGGGCCAGTAGCTGTTGCGCGCTTCGCCAGCGCTGGTTGTGGAAGTCAATCGTCGAAGAATTTCCGTTCATGGCGGAAGAAGATTTCCGGCGGGCAAGAAAGAGCTCCGGGATGCAGAAAGGCGGTCTACTCCTTGTGGGAGGGTGGGCCGCCTTGCTGCGTTGGGTAACGCTGTGACTCGTATGCAGGGACAGGCTCGTATTGACGCACGCGGGTGAGCGGTAGACAATCGACCCTGTCGATGAACACTTCTCCCGCTGAGGAACGGGCAACATGAGCGCGCAATCGGCACCTTCCAATCCCGCTCAATCTGAGTTTCTCAAGCCCTTCTGGGTCCGCGCGGTTTGCCCCCCCTGGCTGCTCGCACTTCTACTCATGAGCTTGCTAGGCGGCGTGCGCTATTTTGCAGTATTCAGCACTTATCAAGCCCAACCGCTCTTTTTCCTTCAGTATGCGGCCACTTGGATTCTGCCGTTCATCTTCCTCACCCGCAATGGCCGCGGTCAGATTGGCCTTCACGAACAAGGGACAACTCCGTTATCGATGGGGCTTGGTGCGCTGGCTGGCGCCGTGTATGCACTGGCGGTGTTCGCGATCGGGATGACGCTCTATGGCGACTCGAGAGACAACTGGGATTTGAGCCTGCGCGACTATTTGCGGTTGATTGAACTGCGAGGCGTCCTGCCGCCGGGAGCGGTTTTCGCAATCTTCGGTGTCCCCGCGATTCTGTTTGCTCCCATCGGAGACGAAATCCTGTTTCGCGGGTTCATCCAGGAGACCATTACACGGCGTTGGGGCCCGATTGCAGCTACGCTTGTGAACTGCCTAACCTTTGGTCTTACCTATCTCTACTTCCATGCAATCTGGCAGGACTCGGCGGGAATTCATCTAAGGCTTGTCTCGGGTGCCCTTGCGATGATTCTGTTTATTGGTGCGGGACTGGTTTTTACGCTTTGCCGGCTCGTCAGCGGATCACTTTGGAGTGCCGTGGCCGCGCACGCCGCGTTCAACCTTACGATGCTCGGCGTCGCAATCCTTTATTACATGCGTTGACAGAAACCACAAATTCCTTACGCGATCCGCTGATGGATCAGCGTTTTACCGGCGTTCTTATTGAGTGCAAACTAACTTGGT
>JBAWCO010000636.1:0-13429 GCA_049590315.1 Occallatibacter sp.
TCCTGCTCTCCTTCAAGATTTCGCCAAATAGAGTGGGGATGCCTTTACGGTGCCCTTCTGAAAGCAATCGGCTACTTAGCGCTCTCCGGCGCTCGACAAGCTTCTGAATAATCAAAGTGCATTTGACGATTGCCTCATCCCAAGCCCGTACAGTCGCAGCAATTCCTTCTTGTTCGTCAGGTGCTGGAACATCGACCAGCTGGCTTGTAATGTCCTCCTTGTGAACGTGTACAAGCGATGATTTGAATCCATGAGCTTGCGATTCAATCTTCCCCGTGACAAATCTCAACGCAAGAAACAGCCAATAGAGGTCGATATTTGCGCGGGGAACAACTTTATATATGTGCTGGTTTAAAACACCTTTTGGTCCTGACCAGATTGTTGGTCCAAAGCTCACACCCTTAACCCCAGCCCAAGCGTAAAGCAGATCGCCTGTTTCAACGATCCATTCATCCTTTGTTGGCCCATCATAATAGTTGAATGACTCCACCCCATTCAGATTCTGGATGCGAATAATCGGCAGGCCCGATGATTTCCAGTCGCTCGGTCGGAACCCGTTACCACTAACGAAGTGGCAAAGGTCAGCGATGGGTAAACGGCGGTTTCCTTTAGACATATTTGCTCCTCTTTCGCAGTGCCAGAAAGTGCTCCTCTCTCTTCAACCCCACAACGCCGCACGGCTCACCGTTCGACATGGACGCCCAACTCCTTGAGGTATCCGGCCATGCGGCCCCGCACCTGGGTGAGTTCATCTTCCAGACGGTTGATCTCTTTTTGCAGCGCGGCCACGTCGATCTCTTCTTCCGGCTCGAAGGTGTCCACATAGCGGGGGATGTTGAGGTTGTACTCGTTCTCCTGAATCTCTTCCGGCGTGGCGCGGTGCGAGTACTTGTCGAGTTCGGCGCGGGTGCGATAGGTGTCGAGCACCTTCTGAAGGTGCTCGTCGGTCATCAGGTTCTGCGTCTTGCTCGACGTGAACTCTTGACTGGCCTCAATGAAGAGGATGTCTTTGCGGTCTTCGTTCGCGCCGCCCTGCTCGCGGGAACGGTCAAAGACCAGAATCGCCACCGGAATTCCTGTGGTTGTAAAGAGATTGGCCGGCAGGCCGACAACGGCATCGAGCAGGTTCTCTTCAATGAGCGCCTGGCGGATTTTGCCCTCGCTGCCGCCACGGAAGAGCACGCCGTGGGGAACGATGACGGCGACACGGCCACTCCGCGGGCGCGCGATTTCGATCATGTGCGAGATGAAGCCGTAATCGCCCTTGGACTTGGGCGGAATACCCCGCCAGAAACGTTTGTATTTGTCGCCGCCGGCATGTTCCGCGCCCCACTTATCGAGCGAGAAAGGCGGATTCCGAAGCGCTTTTGCGCTTCTGTTCAGTCGCTTCGCGACTTCCTCCACTGAATATTTCGTAAGCAGTTCCCGCGCCTCGTCCAGTTCTTCCTCACCCCAGCGCCGGTGGTCGACTTCCGCCTTGATTCCGTACTTGATGACGAATCGCCAGCATTCCTCCTGCGTCCGGCCAGACTGCCGCTGGAGCCTGCGAACGAGCTGGGCAAGTTTGATTCCCGAAAGCACTCTGGCCTGTTCCGCCAAAGCGACGGCTTCGGATCCCCACTGGGAAACAGAGCCAGTGAGTTGGCGAGCAGTAGTCATGTATGCACCTCAAACAAGGGGGAGCGTGCAAAAGGACAAAGAGCCCTCTACATATAAAGGCTGTGGAAAACATCAAAAACGAACAGGGGCGGTGGAAATTTAGCTCGCTGTGTGGAAATTCGGGCTGTTTTCGGGTAAATTGAGGTTACTGACTCGATACCTGTGCCCGATCAGGGTTGTGTCCACTGGTTTTGCTGGTTGCTCAGTCATGGCCTCCCCGTCTCCACTTGACCGCTGCTGGGTTGTGCAGCACTCGAATGGCTCTTCGCAGATGATGCCGGCAGTGCGGGCTGCTGTTGAGAGGCACTGGCTGGACACACAGCGGGTCGCAGCGTCGGTGCTCGGAGACGAGGCGCTGGCGGCTGAGATCATGGAAACAGCAATAGAGCAGGCGGTAGCCTATCTCACCGACCATCCCCCGAAAAGCCAGGAAGATGTGAGTGCTGCCCTCCTGCGATTCTTGAGGCAGGAGGTCCGGCGTCGACAGAAAAAGAGCAAACGATTCGCCTTCATCGATTTCTCTGGTGCTCATGAAGCATCAGATCCTTATTTGGCTCATTCCGCTGTAGACGCTGCGCTTGATGCAGAAAGACTTCTAGCCGATGCTCCACCCCGCGTTCGCGAGGCCATGATGCTCCGATATGGCAACGCAGAATCATGGGCGGAGGTGGCGGCCAGAACGGGGACGAACCGTGAAGCTATTCGAATGAAATGCAAGAGATTTCTCGAACGTATCCGGCAAGAATTGGGAATTCGGAGTACTCCGCAGTAAACTCCGGCAGAGGTACTTCAGGAGACCGGGAAGGATTCCGTGGACGAGCATCAATCATTTCTTGAGGATGACGACGACGATACATTGCTCTTTGAAAAGCTTCAGGAGCACGTTCTCGAAGCGCACCCTAATCCTGAACGCATCGGCTGTTTTGACAACGCCACTCTAAAAGCCTGGGTATTGACTCCAGAAAAGCTGGATCTTTCCGATCCAAAATATCTGCATGTCCTGAAATGCGCCGAGTGTACGCGTGAGTTGATCGAACTTCGTAAGCTCCGGAATGCGCAATCCGAGTATGCAAACGTGAAAGTTCCGCCTCAGCAGGGCACCTCAACGAACTGGCGATTGGCGGTATTCGCGTCGGTTCTTCTTTGTTGCGTGGCTGCGGCTGGGGTGATCTACTGGCGGACGCATTCGCAGAATTCGCAAACCCAAGTTGCCCAGTCAGCCCCGGTGGCTGTGACGATCGATCTCAGCCACGCAGGCACGACCAGGGGTACTGAGACAAATACCGTCCCCGCAGTGATTCTTCCGCGTCGCGTGGATACGACCCATGTGATCCTTCCGAGCTTCAGCCCAGGTGGCAATTATGTTGTCTCCGTCACCGTCGATCGCAGCGGCGCATCGGAAAAAGCAACCGGGCGTGCTGTTGCAATTGTCCAGGGATTTCACACGGATCTCACGGTCGCTCACGACCTCCGTAGCCTGCCGCCTGGCACCTACTTCCTCGCCACGACCCATGAGGGAGATCCAGCCTCGTATTTTTACCCATTGACGATTAGGTGAGCGGCGAACGAATCGATCGTGTGTCAAGTGCCTATAATCCAGCGCCGATCGGGCAATTCAATTGAGGGAGCTCTTCGACGTTTGTCGTCACTCTTCTAATTCTTGCCCAACCAAGCGGCAACAGCGGAATTACCCGGTGGGATTGTTATGCGACCCGTGGGTTGGCAAACGGATATCGGATAGTCTTGAATGTAGGCGACCAGAAGAGTGATTTGGCGGGAGATCCGCAAGCAGAACACTCAGTAAAACTGCCGAATCCGTTTTACTTCATACCCTGAAGCCTGTGGTTGCTAACCTTGAGTCGAGGAGAAATCGTCCGTGCCTTTGATTAAGCGGCTTTTTGCCGTTTTCGCCCTGATTGGCCTTTGCGTACCGGCGGGCTACGCAGACGCTTACGATGGCAAACCGCGACTGGTTGTCATCCTCGTGTTCGATCAGTTTCGAGGAGACTATCTGGATCGGTATCGAGCTGAATTCAAGTCGAAGAACGGATGGAACCTGTTTCTGAAGCAAGGGGCGCACTTCACCGATTGCTACTACGACTATGCCAACCTGGTGACGGCGGCCGGCCACGCGACAATCGGTACGGGTGCCTATACAGACGGACATGGTATTCCGCTAAATGAATGGTACGAGGCTGGGCCGGACGGCCAGCCACACCAGGTGAGTTCTGTTGCTGACGATAGATACGTCCTCGTAGGCGCACCGGCAGGAACAAAAGATCTGACGGGTGCCTCGGCACATTGGGAGATGGCTACCACGCTTGGCGATGAACTGGTTCTGGCAACAGGTGGGCAAGCTCGCGTTTATGGCGTTTCAATGAAGGACCGAGCCGCCATCTTGACCAGTGGTCATGCGACCAAGGGAGCTTTTTGGGTTGACCACAACACCGGCGCCTGGGAGACGTCGACCTACTGGATGAAGGAGCTTCCCGCATGGGCAGCCGAATTCAACGCAAGCGAACATGCCGCAGCCGCGCGCAAAGCGAGCGGAGTGGCGAAAGGCAGCTTTTATGAATTGGTGGGACGGTCGGCGGCAAGCGTCAGCTACCAACTCGATTTTGCCGAGGCATTGATCGCAGGCGAAAAGCTTGGCCAGAATCCCGCGAACGTCCCGGACATGATCACGATATCGATCTCGTCAACTGACATCAACGGTCACGCATTCGGGCCAGATGATCCTTCGCAAAAAGAACTGATTGTTCAATCGGATGCTGCACTCGACGCATTCTTCACCTTCCTGGACAAGACCATCGGTCTGAAAAATGTAATGGTTGCCATGACCGGCGATCACGGCGTGGCAACGACACAGAAGGCTGGCGACGCCGAGGGCATGCCTGTCCTCGATTTCTCGCCGGGCGATTTCACAACCCCGCTTGAACAGAAGCTGGAAGAGAAGTTTCCGCTTAAGACGAAGGGTAAATACGTCTTACAGATGGACAATCCTTACCTCCTCTTGAATCGCGGAGCATTTGAGGCCGCGGGGTTGAGTGAGGAGGAGGCCGAGAACACGACAAAATCGATGGTGGAACAGATCTTCGCCGGCTTTGTGTCCAAGACCGGCGATGCAACGGCCGGCAGGCAGAAGGAGCCCCCTGCGCTGACGAATATATACACGACCAAGCAGATGCGAGAGGGCTCGCTTCCGCAGACACAATATGGCCGCCTCATCGCCCACAGCTACTCCCCTTATGTGGGCTGGGCGCTCCATCTGAACTTCGGTCCGTACCAGTTTCCATGGCATGGTTCCGGCACGACACACTTTTCTGCAAACAGCTATGACCGTCATGTGCCGCTTGAGCTCTTCGGGACTGCCTTTGTGCCGGGGACTTACCACGGAGTTGTTGCGCCAGTCGATATAGCAGCGACCTTCGCGTCCCTGCTGCGAATCAATCGGCCCAGCGCTGCTGTTGGTCGCGTCCTGAATGAGGCAATTCGTACTGAAGGTCCGGGTTCTACTTGGGCGGGCGACACAAAATAAGAGCGCACTCCGGCTCAATAGTGTTGATCGAGAAGGCAGACAGGCCCCGACTCGATCGGAGTCAAAGACCGCGCGATAAATGTAGTTCCGGCTCCCAGCCCAGCATTCAATGATCAGGGGCCTTGACAGCGCGGCAAGAAAGGTCTTTACTGAGGTGTTGGTCGTGGTGAAGGAGTTCACCCTTAACCGCTGTCCACTTCTTTAGGCCGGACAGATGATAACTCCTGACAGGGAATCCTGTTGCGGAGTTGTGTCCCGGCCGTATTCCCTGAACGACAATCTAGGAGTTCGTATTCATGACGAACACTTGGGCTCTTTGTGCGCTCTGGGTAGGTTTGGCTTTGGCGGCGACGCTATTGGCGATCTGGTTCAAGATCTCGACGGCGCTTTCTGAGATTGTGGTCGGCACCGTCGCCCAACTGATCATCGGCGTCTTCCTTGCCAAGGAAGGGTTGGCTGGAAATACACAATGGATCACCTTTCTGGCGGGAACTGGCGCCATTGTGCTCACATTTCTGGCTGGCGCAGAACTCGACCCGGCGATCTTCAGAACCAAATGGCGCGAAGCCACAATCATCGGACTGGCCGGGTTCTTCGGTCCTTTCTTCGGTTGCACGGCAATCGCGCATTACGTACTTCATTGGGCGATGATGCCAAGTTGGCTCGTCGGCGTCGCTCTTTCCACTACATCCGTTGCCGTCGTTTATGCAGTGATGCTGGAACTCGGATTCAACGTCACGGAGTACGGCAAGGCAATTCTGGCCGCCTGCTTCATCAATGACCTCGGAACCGTGATTGCCCTCGGACTGATCTTTTCTCCGTTCACCTTCAAGACACTGATCTTTGTTGTTGTCTCTATTGTTGTCTTCGTGGTGCTTCCATTTCTCACGCCTCGGTTCTTCAAGAAGTATGGCGGGCGTGTCTCTGAACTTGAAGCGAAGTACATTCTCTTTTTTCTCTTTGCCATGGGGGGACTGGCTGTCTGGGCGGGCAGCGAAGCGGTGCTGCCGGCATACATGATCGGGATGGTACTCGCGGGAACGGTTGGAAAAGACCATTCGCTGATTCGCCGTCTGCGTACACTTACGTTTGGACTATTGACACCGTTCTACTTCATCCGCGCAGGATCGTTTGTGTCGGTACCGGCACTGATGGCGGCTCCTATTACGCTGCTCGTCTTGTTCGGGGCAAAAACGCTGACCAAGGCAGCCTCTGTTTATCCCGCAGTCCGGATGCACAAATACGATGGCAAGGCCGGAGCGTATTACACGCTGATGATGTCAACCGGTCTCACCTTCGGCACAATCTCGGCGCTCTTCGGCCTCAATCATCAGATCATCACGCAGGCGCAGTACTCCTACATCGTGGGCACAGTCATTGCCAGCGCCGTGATTCCGACCGTGGTTGCGAACTCGTTCTTTCTTCCCCGGCATCTTCTTCCCCACTCGCAAGCAAGCAAGAAAGCAGAGCAAGCAATTCAGCGGCCAGTACCCGCAGAGGAAGGTTAGGTGAAGCGTATGGGAAGCCCGGTATTTGTTGGAATTCAAAGGATATTGGTCGCATTCGACGCGTCTCCACATGCGGAGCATGCTTTGGATGTTGCCCTTGCTATGGCTGGTGACATGAAGGCCAAGTTGTTTGTCATCTCGGTAATCCGGCCTCCCGAACCCGCTGAAAGCGCGGAATTCCATGCTGTGCTTGAAGACGGCCAAGAGCGCTACGAAAAGAGTTTTGTCTCGTTGCGCGAACGCGCCAGGCAAAAAGATATTGAACTCGAAACCGACGTTGTTCTGGGCCATCCGGCGGAACAAATCATCCACAAGGCGGACACGATCCAGGCCAGCCTCATCGTAATGGGCAAGCGCAGCCATACCATCCTCCATCGCTGGATGCTGGGCTCTAACTCCGAGCGGGTGCTGAGATATGCACACTGCCCGGTGATGATCGTCCATTGATCGGATAACCAAGCTATGAAGGTCTCGAAAAACGCGAGCGGTGAGGCACAGAACAACCGTAACTGTCAGCAATTCTGTTCTGAAATGCCGCTCAACATTAACTCATTGAACTCCTCACAACTGGCGGCTTTTGCCGCCGAGAAAGCGTAAGCATGATGTCTGAAGTAGTAAAACTTGAAGCGCTCGAAATTCTTGATTCCCGTGGGAATCCAACTCTCTCAGTCACGGCCACCCTCTCAAACGGCGTAAAGGCAACTGCGAAGGTTCCCTCCGGTGCATCGACCGGCAAACGGGAAGCAGTCGAACTCCGCGACGGTGACAAAAAGCGGTACGGGGGCAAGGGCGTGCTGAACGCGAGAAATCACGTGAACGGCGAGATTCAAAAGGGCATTCACGGATTTGATGCCAACGACCAGAAGGGATTGGACAAGAAGCTGTGCGAACTCGACGGGACGCCGAACAAGGGACGCCTTGGTGCGAACGCAATTCTGGGCGTTTCTTTAGCGGTTGCGCGGGCGGCTGCTGCGGACCATAGTCTTCCCTTTTATGCATACCTCGGAGGCGAGAAGGCGAACCTCATTCCGGCACCCTGGTTCAATGTGCTGAACGGCGGGAGCCACGCGGACAGCAATGTGGACTTTCAAGAGTTCATGATTTCGCCGGTTGGAGCGCCTTCGTACAGCGAAGGACTGCGCGCGGCTGCGGAAACCTTTCACGCACTCAAGGCTGTTCTGCACAAGAAGGGTTACAACACGGGCGTCGGCGATGAAGGCGGCTTCGCACCGCAGTGCACATCCAATGAAGAGCCTATCGAGTTAATTCTTGAAGCCATTCAGAAGGCAGGTTACAAAGCCGGCAAGGACATCGTACTTGTCCTTGACCCCGCCACCAGCGAGCTCTTTGAAGATGGTGCCTATGCGTTCGACAAATCGGACAAGAGCAGAAAGTCCCCGGAACAGATGGTCGAATTCTGGAAAGGTGTTCTCGACCGTTATCCGGAGATTTGGGCGATCGAAGATGGAGTTGCCGAAGACGACCGCGCCGGCTGGCAGCATCTGACCAAGGCGCTTGGGGGCAGGATTCAGTTGATTGGCGATGACAACTTTGTCACCAACCCGACGATCTTCCGCCAGGGCATCAAAGACGGCATTGCCAATGCCATTCTGATCAAGCTGAACCAGATTGGCACGCTGACAGAAACGCTCGAATGCATTCAGATTGCCCGCGAGAACGGATATGGCGCGGTCATTTCGCACCGTTCCGGTGAGACCGATGACACCAGCATCGCCGACCTCGCCGTCGCCGCCGGCATGGGGCAGATCAAGACGGGATCGACCAGTCGCGGCGAACGCATCGCGAAATACAACCGCTTCCTGGAGATTGAACACGAACTTGGGACAAAGGCCCGCTACGCCGGAGCAAGCGTGTACGAGCGCTGGCACAAGCCCGTGAAGGCATAGCGGCAACGATGGGTGTTGGAGTCCACCTGAAAACCGCTCATACTGGGCAGAGGACTCCTCGAAGCTGAAAATCACTTGGAGGAGTCATGCCCAAAACAGGACTGGAAATCGTAAAAACGCGACATCCTGGGGAACTGAACGAAACCCAGCAACGACGCCTGATCATCACCTGCCAATACATTGACAAGATGTTGAGCGAGATCGAACAAGTTCTCCATTCCGCGACATCGCTTTCCCCGTTTCCCCGTTACGTCGTTGACATCACTCCTGCACAGGCGCGAGTGATCGAAGACCATATCCGCCGACTTCGGTCTCAACTGCTACGAGCCTTGGACTGGCAGCACATGAAGCCGGAACCGCCGGAAATCCCTGTCACGCGTTCGATCAAAGTCGACCTTACGTTTATCGACATCGCGATCGAGGAACTCAGACCCAGTTATATGCGCGGATGCGGGGCCGTGCCAGAGGATGCGGTAAACGAGCTCAATGGAGTAGTCCATGAGCTTCGCTCTCTGGCTGGAAGCATGGAACGCTATCTACGCCAGGAGTTAGGCACCAATTTGGAGTCGCGTCTTAAGAAGCTGGAAGAGACCGGATCCGACGTTGCTCTCTTGCGGCTGATCGAGCAACTCATCACTCGTCACGGCTTGGTGGAATTCCGGTCCCGCATCGATTCGCTTGCGTCCCGCCTGGAGGACAACAACCTGGAAGTGGCACTCTTCGGCCGGGTCAGCAGTGGAAAATCTTCACTTCTGAATGCGCTCCTGAACACGGACGTTCTTCCGGTAGGCATCAACCCCATCACTGCTGTGCCTACGAAATTGCGCTATGGAGCAACCTTACGCGCTGACGTGGCGTATGGCCACGGGAGAGAAGAGACCGTCACACTCGAAGAGCTCGCCAAGCTGGTATCGGAACAAGGGAATCCCGGCAATCTTCGGAATGTGGTGCGTGCGGTCGTTGAAGTCCCGTCGCCCCGCCTCAAAAAGGGCATCGTGCTCGTGGATACGCCGGGACTTGGTTCCCTGGCCAGACGGGGTGCTGCGGAAACCCTTGCCTATCTTCCATCGTGCGACCTTGCGCTGCTTCTGATTGACGCAGGCACGGCCTTGAATGAAGAAGACATTGGGACTCTGCGTCTGCTTTACGAAGGCGGAATCCCGGCTATCGTCCTACTCAGCAAGGCTGACCTGCTGGCGGAAGGGGATCTCCATCGGGTGACTGCCTATATCCAGGAACAATTGCAAGTCGAATTGGGCCTGGGGATGAATGCGCACCCCGTCAGCTCACTGCCCAACCACGCCATCCTGCTCGATCATTTCTTTGAGAGGGAGTTGCTTCCCCGATTCGACCAGGCCCGAAGTCTTAGGAATGCCTCCGTTGCGAGAAAAATCGGAGCCCTGCGTAGCTCAATGATCGCGGCCCTGGAGACGACTATCGACCAGACAAAGCGCAGGGGAAAGGAGATCCCGCACGATGTGCATGGTCTCGAAGAGCAATTGCGCCTTGTGACCGGAGAAATCGGAGAACAAGGCACCGTACTCAGCCACGCCTTTTTTGAACTTGCCGAGACGCCAGAGAGGATTCTGAACGAGACGGCGGACTGCACACTTCGATGGATGCAAATCAATTCCAATCCTCGTGTCACATCGCTCCAACTCTCGGAGTGGCTCCATGATGCTGTTTGGAAGGCCGTGCAACGTCATATCGAGGACGTGCGCAGCGTAAGCCAGCGTGCAATTTCCACATTGCAAACAGTGGCGCAGGAGATGGGGCGCATCGACGTGCCTGCGCCGGAAGAGGTGGAAAGCCTCTTGCGGGACATGCCGCGCTTTGAGTTGGCGTCACTCCCCAACCCCATCAATATGAGCCACTGGATGTTCCTCGGAACTGGCTTTGTACGTTCTCGGATCAGAAACGCGCTGCGGGATAACATTGGCCCTCTTGTGAAACAGGAGCTTCACCTTTACGGTGATGCGTTGTCTCAGTGGAGCAACCAGTTTGTCCGCAAGATAGTGCTCTTGGTCAATTCCTATGCAGATGCCTATCGAGTTCAACTGCAAAGGATCTCGGGAACTTCAGATGGCGCAATCGACGCACCTCAGCTCGAACAAGACCTGGCTCTGTTACGGAACTGGAATGCAAACGAGAGCCCTGACGCAAGCGAGACCATCGAAAGGGAGGCATAGGCTTGCAGAAATACCTTCTTATAGCATTCGGTGGTGCGCTCGGCTCAATGGCCAGATACTGGGTCGGCACTGCGGTTGCCAACAGGATGGGCACAAAGTTTCCCTACGGGACTTTCGTCATCAATATCACGGCCTGCGTGATCATTGGTTTCTCGCTGACCGTTCTGGCCAAGCGCGCCGACTTGAATCCTGCCTGGAGATTCCTGGTGCCAGTCGGATTCATTGGCGCGTACAGTACGTTTTCAACGTACGAGTGGGAGACTCTTTCCACGATTCGAACCGGCGCTTTCTTACTCGCCGCCCTTTACGCAGTCAGCAGTCTCATTCTCGGGCTTGCCGCTGTGTGGGCCGGCTCTGTAGTTGCGGAGATCCTGTGATGAGAACACAAAAGCAGCTCGTTTTTTACGAATCAATCCTGGATGTGCTTCGGGAGCCCGGTTGCCCTTTTTGCCGCTTTCTCAAGGAGTATCAGGCGGCACGCCTGCAAAATCGCCCAGAGAAGGACACTCACCGTCTATGCAACTTTCACACCTGGGGACTGGCGGCAGTCCAGAATGCGTTGACCGCCGCTCAGGTGTTCATCAAGCTAGTCGATGAACCCCCGCCGATCTCCACTGAAGTTACCGGATGTGACATCTGCAATGAAATTGTTGCGGAGGAGGACCGGCGAATCCGCGAATTCGTTAGTTGCATCCATCGCACGGATGTCTCGGATTGGCTCAGATCAAACGCAATGTTCTGCATCCCACATGGGATGAAACTGCGACGGCAAGTTCAGCCTGTGGTGGCGGCCCGCATCGACGCAATTATCGAGAGCTGCCGCCAGCAATTGACGCAAGAGCTCGAAGGCTTGCGGCATAAACCTGAGTCGGAAAGACCAGGATGGGGCTCGCTCGGCCGCGCCGCCGAGTTCCTAGTGTCACAGCGCGGACTACATTCCTGAGGGAGGAACTTATGTTGACTGCCGGAAAGGCAATGAAAGTATCAATCTATTTGAGCGAGGGCTCGACGCATCACGGGGTTCCAACGTATTCGAGCATCCTCGACTTCCTTTTTTATCGCGGCGTCTCCGGAGCAACCGTGCTGAAGGGGATAGCCGGGTTCGGCGCGGATCACCACATGCACTCCACCAGTGTCGTCGAAATTTCGGATCACCTTCCGCTCAAAATCGAATTCATTGAATCCCGCGAAAAGGTAAACGAGATTCTGGGAAAGCTGGAGGAGTTGGCCGGAACCGGAATGATCGAGGTACAAGAGACTACGCTGGCAAAGCCCGCCCAGGTTTCAAAGCCGAAGAAGGCCACGCCTCCCGCTCATCTGAAGATGGAAGGCAAGGCAAAGATGATGCGCATCTATGTCGGCGAATCGGATCAATGGAAAGACAAGCCACTTTATAAAGCGCTCGTCGAAGCTATGCGGGCCAACGACATAGCTGGCGTAACTGTCTACCGTGGCATTCTCGGCTATGGCGCACACCGGCGGATGCACAAGGACAAAGCCCTGCATTTGTCGCACGATTGCTCGATCATGCTCTCGGCCGTCGACACAGAGGAAAAGCTGCGATCCTTCCTTCCGCTCGTGGATCAGATGGTGGAAGAAGGATTGGTCGTATTTTCAGACGTGGACATCATCAAGTATTCCTACCGCGCGCTGGACGTCGATCTACCGGAGGCGCAGGCGGGGAATGTTTCTGCATGAGCGGAGGCTCAACCATGAAAGACCAATATCAGGCGCGCATGTTGCGGATTCATTTCGGCGAGGGCGACAAATGGCAAGGCAAGCCTTTGCATGAGGCGATTGTGGCCAAGTGTATGGAACTTGGGATGGCCGGTGCGACCGTGTATCGAGGGATTGAAGGGTACGGAGCGAGCACGAGAATTCACCATGCCAGTCATTGGACGTTTTCCAAGGACGCACCGATCATGCTGACTGTCATCGACCGTGAGGAACAGATTGAAAAGCTGATTCCTCATCTCGACGGCATGGTTGAAGAGGGCCTAATTGCAATGTCTCGTGTCGAAGTGATCCGTTACACGCGCTCTGCGGAGATTAGGCAGGAGACAGCCTCGGGAAGAGCGTAATAACAGATGCAGAAGTCCACGCACAGCTTGACAGTACATGACCACGAGGGCCTCCTGACTGAGAATTCCGTACCCACGGACGGCTCTGCCCGCCTGTTGCGACTCGGCCGACTCGCTCAAGAACTTGGAACCGAGCCTGTCGCCGAGGAAGCACGTGAACTCGCAGCGCGGGTTTCCGAAGGGCGTTTCTACGTAGCTTGTGTCGGCCAGTTTAAGCGAGGCAAATCTACCCTGCTCAACGCCCTAGTCGGGCACGAGGTTGTTCCGACCGGGTTTGTTCCGGTCACGGCGGTGCCTACTGTGATTCGCTTTGGCGACAAACCTCAAGCGCGTGTTCGCATGCGAGATGGGGCGTGGCGGGACGTAGCAATGACCGACTTGAAGGAATACGTGACCGAGGAGCTAAACCCCGAGAATAAAAGGGAGGTGGACGGCGCGGAAGTATTCGTGCCCAGCCCTCTGTTGTCCTCCGGCATGTGTTTTGTGGATACGCCGGGCTTGGGATCGGTCTTCACCGGAAATACGGCGACCACGCAGGCGTTCATTC
>JBAWCO010000637.1:0-1965 GCA_049590315.1 Occallatibacter sp.
GATACGATGCGGTCTATGATTTGCAGGAGATGGCGATCGTCGCGAAAAGACGTACTCACCCTCTGAAGGAGCCCGCCCTTTTCAACAAAGACATGATCCTTGTCATTGACCAGGATGTCAGAGATCTTTGGATCGCGCAGGAGAGGCTCCAGGGGTCCTAGTCCGAAGACTTCATCCAGCAGATCGGCCTGAATTTTTTCCTGCTCGTCAAAGTTCAGCGGCACGCGCTGATCTGCAATGATCTCCTTCACGATGCCTGAGACTGCCTGGCGGGCTTGGCTGGAATTGACACGCGACAATTTTTCAAGATCCAGCTTGGAGATCAGGGTCCGGTGAATTTCCGCTTTGTACTTTTCAAGATTGAGCAGTTCCACGTTATTCCTTCCGTCAATACAAAATGGTGATTCTCCGAACTATGAACCAAATAAACTGAAGCCCTTCTTCTTTGCCGGCGCCGGGGCAGGCTTGCCGTTTGCGGATCGTGCCATTTCTTGGATCAAGCGCGAAATGGGCGAGTCTTCCAGCACCAGCGGAGTGGCTGTGTTCTGCATGCGGCGCACAGCGGAGTAGTCGTTGGGGATCTTCCAGGTTGCCGGCTTGGTGAGCGCCTTGGTGATGTGCTCATCAGCCATTCCGAGAGAACGCGGTTCGTACCGGTTGATTACGATATCGAGCTTGGGACGGCTACCTGTGAAGTACTGGCTAATGAGGCGATTCGAGTTGCGCAGTTCCGGGATGCCGGCCTGGGTGACCAGGTAGACCGTGGTGGCTTCCCTGAAAAGAGCGGTATTGGTGAGATCGAGCCTGGAACCCGCATCGACCACGATGTTGTCGAACTCGGTACGCGCAACTGCAACAAGCTTGTCGATGGCCTCATCGGTTGCCTCGAATCCGGGAAACTTGCCGGGGGCCGCAAGGACCGAAACACCCGAACTGTGCTTGGTAAGAAGCTTGGAAAGAAAGCTCGAATCCAGTCGGCCAGTGTTCTGAAGCGCATTGATCGTCGAGTACTCGGCCGTGATACCAAGGTTGAGCGCGGCATCTCCCAAGGGAAGGTCGAGATCGATGAGCAGCGTAGTTTCTGAAGGCTCCTGAGCGAGAGCTACGGCAAAGTTACAAGCAATGGTTGTAACTCCGGAACCACCCTTGGCTCCGAAAAAGACCAGGAGCCTTCCGCCTGCCTTCTTGACGGTGCGAACCGCAGGCCGGCGGGCCGCCGCACGCACCAGAGCTTCGGCCACGGTACTCTGCGCGAACGGCAGAGTGAGAAACTCGCGGGCGCCAGCACGCATGCAGCGAACCAACAGATCCGGGTCGGCTTTATCCGAATAGATCATGACAGTCGCCGCGCCGTTGGCACAGATGCTCTCCACAAGCTCGAGGGCATATTCGGGGTTGCAGTCAAGATCGATAATGATAACGTCGTAGTCGCTTTCCAGCAGTCTGGGCACGTCGTCGAGGCTGGGAGGATAGGAAGAGAATTCGCGGAAGTTGCCCCCCTGGCACGCTGCCAGAGCCATCGCTGCGGCTCTACGCCGATCTTCGTCTGGACCGATCAGGGCAATCGAAAGGGCATCGGAGCCCAATGAATCCGAAAACTGGGCATCGAGATTTGGGGAAAAGTCAGGTTTCACGAAGTTAGCGCCCCCTGTTGCGTGCAACACTCCTTGCGGGCTCGCTGCATGCCGATCATCTGTCGTAGTGAAGTCCATGATAATTAGTCCAGTCCTCAGCGCGGAAGAGAAAAGAAGGAAAAGAGTGTTCCCAGTGCAATAGCCGGTGCGTAAGGCATCTTGCGTTTCAGGGGATTGGATCGAACCTGGGTTGAGACTCCAGTCACTTCGCTTTCCTTTCCGGGCCCCCTGAAGAGGTCCTTGAAAAACCCGCCTACGATGGCCCAGACAAAAACCATGACTCCGCCGACAATGCCCGTGACAACCAGTCCAAACAGCAATTGGGATGGGC
>JBAWCO010000638.1:0-3117 GCA_049590315.1 Occallatibacter sp.
CCAGTGGGTCTATCTGAGACTGCTAGCTCATTGCCCGTCCATAGTGCTCCGGACTGGCTTCGTTCCGCATTGATCTATGAGGTTTTTCCACGTGCGTTTTCCCCCGAAGGAAACCTGAATGGAGTAACCGCCGGGCTGGATCGATTGAAAGGCCTTGGCGTCACCGTTGTATGGCTTATGCCAATCCATCCGGTGGGGCAGCTCAAGAAACTCGGCAAGGACGGTAGCCCCTATGCAGTAAGGGACTATTACGCAATTGCTCCCGATTATGGCTCTAAAGGCGATTTGCATCACCTGATTGATGAGGCACATCGGCGGGGGATCAAGGTCATCCTGGACATGGTTGCCGATCATACTTCGTACGACAGCGTCATGATGGCCCATCCTGACTTTTACAAGCACGACAGCGATGGTCATCTCATCTCTCCTCACGGCTGGAGTGACGTGGCCGCACTCGATTACTCAAATCCGGCACTGCGGCAATACATGATCGAGGTGCTCTCATATTGGGTAAAGAATTTCGGCATCGACGGGTATCGATGCGATGCGGCCGGAGAAGTGCCGACGGACTTCTGGGAGCAGGCGCGCCGAGCTTTGGGCCAAATAAATCCCGATGTTCTCATGCTTGCTGAGGCCTCAAAGCCGGAGCTACTTCGCAGTGCCTTTCAGCTCGACTATGCGTGGCCTTTGCTGTTCAAGCTTGACGACGTAATCATGCATGGCGCCCCAGCCAGCGATCTGCGCCGAACCATCGAGCAGCAACGCGCGGAATTTCCGAAACAAGCCTTGCACATGACGATCTCCGACGACCACGACGAAGATCGGGCGATCGTGCGCTACGGCGCACCAGGTGCCCTGGCCGCCTCTGCCTTGATGTTCACCATGGATGGCGTTCCCTTGCTCTACAACGGCATGGAGGTGGCAGATGCCACTCCGTCATCGAGTCCTGCACTGTTTGAGACCCTGAAGGTCTATTGGCCAGGGTCGCCAATACACCCGGGATTCCGGCAATTCTATGACTTCATAATTCCATTTCGCAAGCAACATGCCGCACTCTGGTACGGGCAAATCACCTGGGTGCACAATTCCGACGAGCAACATGTCCTCAGCTATCTGCGTGGCTCGGGAACGGACCAACTCCTCGTGATCATCAACCTCTCCAACACTCCTTTCCACGGGACTGTGGAAACTTATTCAGGCGAATGGAAGGAAGTGAAGGAGCCTTTGTTCCTCGGTACCCAGGTTGCTCTTCCATCCGTGTCTCTGGACGCTTTCGCGTTCCGCATCTTTGAGAAGAAGTGAATATGCAAAGTCAATTCAACGCCCGGCTGTTTGGCTGTCTGGAATTGACCAGGAGAATCATGTCACCCCTCGTACCCGCTGCATTCGTATCGCATTCTTATCCATCCTAAGTATCTCAACAGTAAGTACAATCGCTCAGCAGTTCACGCCCATTCATAGCGGAGTCAGTGCCACAGCCGGCGACACAACATTGCAAGTGACGGCGCTACGTGACGATATTCTTCGTATTCGCGTTTGTAAGGGCGGCGCTGTCCCGGAAGATGCTTCCTGGGCCGTCATTCCCTCCTCCCGAACCGGCAGCGTCGGGGTTATCGCCGAGCCGCAAGGGTTTGCGACCAAACAATTGCGCGTCAGGCTCGATGAGCAGTTTCGTCTTACCGTGGCGGACTTTGCCGGCAATGTGCTGCAACAAGATGCCGCACCGGTGCAGTGGCAAGGAACCAGGTTCACCGTCAGCAAAAGGCGAACATCCAATGACCACTACTTCGGTCTCGGAGACAAGCCCGGGCCTCTTGATCGCGCAGGCCAAGCGTTTACCATGTGGAACACTGACTCCTTTGGCTGGCGGGAGTCGGCTGATCCCATCTACAAGAGCATTCCATTCTTCCTGGAGGTGAGCCACGGACGAGCCCTTGGTTTTTTTCTCGATAATACCTGGCGTTCCGTTTTCACCTGTACATGCAAATTGCAAGATTGTACATGTCAGAAATCAATGAGGCACTCTTAGGCGCGGTCAAAGGAGCCGCCTTCTATATTGGCCACCAGATCAAATCGCGTATCTGCATCCCCTGCTACATGCCTCACAGTCCCTGAACTGGAACAATCCAAGATCAGCGTCCTTGCCACCTTGCCGTCGGTATATTCCCGCGCCGCAGCCTTCGCTTCGTGGCTGGGCCTGAGCCCCAATATCCACCGTGCACCGTGAGTGAGCACGTTCTTGCGATTGGCGCCTTTTCGTACTGAAACGCATAAAAGTGGCTCACTACGCCGGCGAGGTGCCGCCGCGCTTCAATACCTGCGACACGCCTAATGTTCTTAAAGTCGCCCGGTGAGTGTTCCCCAGTGAGAAGAGGTGGTGCCTCAGAATCCCAACCCAAAGTGCATCGCGAAGGTCACCGGATCCGTGTTTGGACCGCCGGCCGGCCGATTGAACCGGACTGGAAGGTCAGCTTCCGCAAAGTAGGCCTTGAAGAAACTGCCTTTGGATTTTATCGGCCAACTTTTGTTTAGCAATGGAGTAAATCCATACTCCGGAGAATTGACGACGAATGCCGCACGTATCCCGGGTGTGAAGCCGTGACCGACGTTCCACAAGAACCCGGGATGAACCGTGACCGATACGTCGCGCGGACTATCCTGCACCGACGAAACAAATTCCAGATCGAATGCCATCCTGCCTGTTCCCTTGACGGTGATTCCGGCCGGGAAGCCGATGGAGAAATTGTCTGCCAGATTGGTTGTCTGGCCTCCTGACCAAGTGACCAAGGGAAGGACAAAACCAACATGACCTCCAACTGTGGTCTGAGCCTCGACTGTTAGCGAAGCTGCCGCAAACGAAAAGACAACCACAGCAGCGGCGCGGAATGTCTGACTCGAAATAACTGAGATTCTGTTCTTCAACATTGATGCTTTCATGGTTGTAGTTCCTCCTATCTCAGATTTTGTGTTGCCTCGGGATCACCGTCATCAGACTTGGGCCTTAGTGACCCCCACCACCGGCACCGGCCAACGCGGTCCGGTGCGAATGCATGTCATTCTGGCTAACTCCGCCGTTGCGACGATTTGACACAATCAAAGAAGCGGTCCTCGAAGTGT
>JBAWCO010000639.1:0-9711 GCA_049590315.1 Occallatibacter sp.
GTCTACCAGATTGCGCACCGGCCCGCGCGGTGGGAGTTTGCCAAGGCCGCGATGCTGGCGGTTGCTTTTTTGTTCTGGGGCGCGAATCAACTTTGGCCCAATTCCCCGCAGTCAACGCTTTACAACGACATTGCCATCGCGCTGTTTGTACTGGATGTTTTCCTGGTCATGGCTGGTTGGCCGCAGACGTCGCCGGACGAGTCGTTTGGCGAGTCTTATGCCAAGACGCCCCGGGAGCCCCCGTCGTAGATACGGCAACTGCGCCGGTCCGTTCCGCGAGAGCATCCAACGGGCCCTATGCTGAATCCAAGCCACAGCGTTGGCAACGGGAATGCGCCTGAAACAGGGCTGATGCGCGCTCCATGGGCCGGTTCTGGAACCCATGCGCGGCATGATATTTTGGATTGCATATCCCAGTCTCTGGTACGCACGTTGCCAGAGGCACGGTGGTGTTTTCCCTTCATCCGCCCTTATCACAAGCGGTTTTCTTTTCAGCGAATTACAAAATTGCTGAGGTAGAGATATTTTTTGAGAATTTAGGGTCTTATCCCCCCGTTCACCCTTGTCTGGCTGCTATATTGATTTTTCGGGGTTCTTCACCTCCCAGGTGAGTTTTGTTCAAGATTGTTTTTTGTACACAGCATGTGTGACCGTCGGCACATCTCGCGCTTCTCCAAGCAGAACCAAACGCTAGATGACTTCTCGTCAATATCAAATTCCCGTAGATAACGTCTTTGACTGACAACGTGTTTTGCCGCCGGCACAGCGGGCCGAACCGAGAACAAAAATTAAGCAGGGAAAGCAATCATGGCGCAGATATTTGAACGCAGCTCCAATGCACTGGCTCGAGCGAGCCTTGTGCTGACGGGGCTGATCGTGATCGCTCTGGGAGTGACGCTGGATGGGTTGCAGCGTTCGCCCTGGGTGACGCGGCAGGGCCAGCGCCCGGACCAGCCGGTGCCTTTCAGCCACAAGCATCACGTGCAGGGACTGGGATTGCAATGTCAGTACTGTCACGTGACGGTGGAAAAGTCGAGCTACGCTGGAATCCCGCCTACCAAGACCTGCATGAACTGCCACGCACAGATATGGACCAACGCGCAGCTACTAGAGCCGGTGCGCACGAGCTGGGCGACCAACCAGAGCCTGGTGTGGACCAAAGTGCACGACCTGCCTGACTTTGTGTATTTCAGCCACGAGATTCACGTGAACAAGGGACTGGGCTGCGCGAGCTGCCATGGACGCGTGGACCAGATGCCGCTGATGTATGAGCAGAACACGCTGCAGATGGAGTGGTGTTTGGACTGCCATCGGAATCCTGCAAAGAATATCCGGCCCACAGGCGAGATTTACAACATGGCGTGGGAGAAGCCGGCCGAAGAGAGACCAGTGTGGTGCTCGGTTGGCGACGAGAAAAGCGGAGTGCCGACGGCGCAGGGAGTGAACTGCGTGACCAAAGATCCGACCGGAGCGGGACCTGAAGTGGCGTCCTTACAGCTTCCCATGGCCGGTGCACACGGGCTTGTCGGAGATGTGGCCGCGGCTGCCATGCCGGTTGCGCCGGTGTTCAAGAAGTTCACCAGCCAGGAGGAGTTGGGTCACTTCCTGGTGGACCACTACAAGATCAGGACCCCGAAAGAGCTGACCAGCTGCGAGGTCTGCCACCGATGAGCGGACGGATGAACGAAAACGGGCAAAACGAGAACAAGCCGATGACGCTGGCCGCTGTGCGCGAGGAGTTGAAGGGCGTAAAGGGCAAAAAGTATTGGCGGTCGGTGGATGAGCTTGCCGGTACGGCGGAGTTTCAGGCAGCGGTAGAGAAGGAATTTCCTTCAGCCGCGCAGGAGTGGGTCGATCCGGTTTCGCGGCGCGGATTCATGAAGCTGATGGGAGCTTCCATGGCGCTGGCCGGGTTGGCTGGATGCACCAAGCAGCCGGACGAGCCGATTTATCCGTATGTGAAGTCGCCCGAAGATTTGATTCTTGGCAAGCCGATGTACTTTGCCACGGCGCATCCATTTGCGACGGGCGCGGTGCCGGTGCTGGTTAAGAGCGATCAGTTTCGTCCCATCAAAGTCGACGGGAACCCGGAGCATCCTTATAATCAGGGATCGTCCGATCCGTTTACGCAGGGCACGCTGCTGGAGCTTTACGATCCGGACCGCGCGCAGCATGTGACCTATCGCGGAGAAAATCGCGAGTGGGCTGAATTTGCGCAGGCTTTCCGGGAAAAACTGGTTGAGAGCAAAGATGGGACTGGGATTTATTTCCTGAGCTCGACGATTACTTCGCCAACGCTGGCCCGGCAATGGAAGGCTGTGCAGGCGGCGTATCCGAAAGCAACACTGGTGCAATACGACCCGGCAATTGCAGGGACTTGGCTCGAAAAGGGCAACAATGTCCAGTACGACCTGAGCCAAGCCGACGTTATCGTTTCGCTTGATGCGGACTTTCTCTCCGGCTCTGCCTATCCAGGCTTCCACAAACTGGTGGGTGACTACGCGGCGCGGCGCAAGAATCCGGCGGCGGGCATGAACCGGCTTTATGCCGTCGAGTCGACGCCAACGACGACGGGAATGAAAGCCGAGCATCGGCTGAGACTGCGCGCGAGCGAGATTCCGGCATTTGCTTCGGCACTGTTGGACGCAGTGAGTACCGGGAATGGGGCAGCTTTACCGGGCGAGTTGGCTGCCGACCAGGCAAAGTTCCTCAACTCGCTCGTCAAAGATCTCAAGGCCAATCAGGGCAAGTGCGCAGTGATTCCGGGGGTCTATCAGGACGAATCGGTCGCGGGACTGGCGCTGGTCATCAATAGCGCGCTGGGCAATGTCGGGAGGACGGTCACAGTGTCGTCTGATCCGGCCATTCCGCTGCCGAGTTACCAGATTACAGACTTGAAAGCGCTGGTGGCGGATCTGAATGCAGACAAGGTGGATTGGCTGGTGATCCTGAATGCCAATCCCATTTACGCTGCACCTGCAGATCTGGAATTTACGGCGGCGTTTGAAAAAGCAAAGACTGTCGCGCACTTGGGCTCGCACTTGGATGAGACAGGGCAAAACGCTCACTGGACGATTCCTGCGGCGCATTATCTGGAATCGTGGTCGGATGCTCGGGCGTACGACGGAACAGTCTCGATTGTGCAGCCGATGATCGATCCGCTGTACGGCGGGAAGTCGGCGCACGACGTTCTGCAGATTGCGCTGAACGAGCCGATGTTGAGCGCGTACGAGGCGGTTCGTGAGACGTGGAAGTCGGTCATCAAGGGCGACTTTGAAACGGGCTGGCGCAAGGCGCTGCACGATGGCTGGATCGCAAATACGGCATACGCGACTTCAAATGTTCCTGCAAAGGATTTCAATTCTCTAGTTCCTAAGCCCAGCCAGAAAGATTCCATCGAGATTATCTTCCGGCCCGATCCGAATGTGTATGACGGGCGCTGGGCCAATGTGGGATGGCTGCAGGAGTTGCCAAAGCCGGTGACCAACCTGAGTTGGGACAATGCTGCGATTGTTTCCGGCGCTTTCCTAACGCAGATGCGCACGGAAAAAGATGGCTCAAAATGGAGTCTCGAAGAAGACGACATCATCGAGATCAATGTGAATGGTCACACGGTGAAGGCGCCGGTGATTGTTGCGCCAGGGCATCCGGATAATTCGGTGACTGTGCACCTAGGTTACGGGCGGCAAGTGGGACGCGTAGCCGGTGGTGCGGGATTCAATGCGTACCTGATTCGGACAGCGGATGCGCCGTTCTACACGACCGGCACCATCAAGAAGGTGGATGGCAAGTGGGGTGTGGCGATTACCAAGAGCCACTACCAGGATCACCGTGGCAAGACGTTCGGCGAACAGGGCAACGGCAACAACTCGCTTGAAGCGGATGAGGCGATCAGCGAGCGCGGAATTATCCGCTACGCGACGCTTGACGAGTACAAGGCTGATCCGGGATTTGCGAACGAGGGCGAGACGCACCCCAAGACCGAGAAGGACGTTACGCTGTTTCCCAATTGGGAGTACAAGGAAAACGCCTGGGGCATGTCCATCGACATGAATAGCTGCACAGGATGCAACGCCTGCATCGTCAGCTGCTATGCCGAGAACAATATCGCCGTCGTGGGCAAGCAGCAGGTACGCATCGGCCGCAACATGCAGTGGTTGCGCATCGACACATATTTTGAGGGCGATCTGGCGGCGCCGCGAGCTCACTTTCAGCCGATGGCCTGCCAGCACTGCGAGAACGCACCCTGCGAACAGGTTTGCCCGGTGGGCGCGACGGTGCATACGCCCGAGGGGTTGAACACGATGGTGTACAACCGCTGCGTGGGCACACGCTATTGCTCAAACAACTGCCCGTACAAGGTGCGGCGGTTCAACTTCCTGCTGTTCTCCGATTTCGAAACCGAGAGCCTGAAGCTATCGCGCAATCCTGATGTTTCAGTCCGCTCGCGCGGCGTGATGGAGAAGTGCAGCTACTGCGTGCAGCGGATCACGGCAGCCAGGATTGAGGCCGACAAGGAGAACCGGGCGATTGCAGACGGCGAGGTTGTAACCGCGTGCCAGCAGGCATGCCCGGCCTCGGCAATCACCTTCGGCAATCTCAACGACAAGGGAAGCCGGGTGGCGAAGCTGCAAGAGGACGAGCGCAGCTACGCGGTGCTGGCCGATCAGAATACGCGTCCGCGCACGAAGTATGTGGCCGCGGTGTTGAACACGAACTCAGAACTCGAAGGAATGCAAACGCCGGTGGAGCATATGCCGGCGAAGGGTTGAGGCCAGGATGGCAACCAAAGACCTGATACCGAAAGATCCAAAGACCGGGGCGGGGATCGATCCTGCAACCGGCGAATTCCGGGTGCTTGGACTGGGGCAGACCTTCAAGTCGGTCACCGAGAAGATCACGGGGATCGTGCTGACGCCCACTACCCCGCTGGGATGGTTTGCAATTTTCGGCGTGGGCGGCGCATTGGCCACAATGCTGCTGGGGGCGCTGACCTGGCTGTTCCTGGTAGGCGTCGGAATCTGGGCCATCTCGCAGCCCGTGGCGTGGGGATTCGCCATCATCAATTTTGTGTGGTGGATCGGCATTGGCCACGCAGGCACGCTGATTTCAGCGATTTTGCTGCTCTTCAAGCAAGGCTGGCGCAATTCAATTAATCGCTTTGCCGAGGCAATGACGATTTTTGCGGTGGTCTGCGCCGGCATGTTCCCGCTGATTCACGTAGGCCGCCCCTGGCTTGGTTACTGGCTGTTCCCGTACCCCAACACGATGAATGTGTGGCCGCAGTTCCGGTCACCCTTGTTGTGGGACGTGTTCGCGGTTTCGACCTACGCGACCATTTCGGTGGTTTTCTGGTATATCGGCATGGTTCCGGATTTCGGGACATTGCGCGACCGGGCTAAGACTCCGCTGGCGAAATATGCGTATGGCTTGGTTTCGCTGGGCTGGCGCGGCTCAACGCGGCACTGGATGCGCTATGAGACTGCTTCACTGCTGCTGGCGGGATTGGCGACGCCGCTGGTGCTCTCAGTACATACAGTCATCAGCTTCGACTTCGCGGTGGCGGTGTTGCCGGGATGGCACACGACGATTTTCCCGCCCTACTTTGTGGCCGGCGCCATTTATTCAGGCTTCGCCATGGTGCTGACGCTGGCGATCCCGCTGCGCAAGTTCTACCACCTGGAAAACCTGGTCACCGACCGGCATCTCGACAACATGGGCAAGGTCATGCTCGCGACAGGCTTCATTGTTGCGTATGGGTACGGCATGGAAGTCTTCATGGCGTGGTACTCGGCATCGCACTGGGAAGCCTTCATGATGTGGAACCGCATGTTTGGGCCTATGGGATGGTCGTACTGGGTGCTGGTCACCTGCAACCTGGCGATACCGCTGACGACGCTGTGGGTCCGCAAATTGCGCACCAATATGACCTTCATGTTCCTGCTTTCGCTTGTGGTGAATACGGGAATGTGGTTTGAGCGCTTCGTCATTGTCGTGACGAGCCTGTATCGCGACTTTCTCCCCTCGTCATGGGGTACGTATCGTGCGACCCGGTGGGATTATGCGGTCTACGTGGGCACGCTGGGATTGTTCACGGCGCTGTTCCTGTTGTTTGTGCGCTTCCTGCCCATGATTCCGATGAATGAAATCCGCATGATGCTGCCGGGGGCAAAGATTACGCCGAAGAAGGCGGCGGAGGCTGCTGACTGATATGCCCGCACGCGAAGGAACTTACGGCCTGCTGGCCGAATTCGATACGCCGAGCGACCTGGTGAGAGCTGCGCAACAGGCGCGGCACGATGGCTGGCGCAGGATGGAATGTTACACGCCGTATCCGATTGAAGAAGTAGCAGAGGCGATCGGTTTCCATCGCAACAAGGTGCCGCTCCTTACGTTGATTGGCGGTCTGATGGGACTGGCCGCGATGTTCTCGATGGAGTCGTGGGTCTCGGTGGTGGCATATCCGTTGAATATCGGCGGGCGACCGCTCTACTCATGGCCCGCGTTTATTGTGCCCGCTTACGAGTGGACGATTTTGTGGGCCGGACTTTCAGCAGCGTTCGGCATGCTGGCGTTGAATGGACTGCCTGCGCTCTATCATCCGCTCTTCAACGCGCCGAACTTCCGCGATGGAGCCACGACGGACAAGTTCTTTTTATGCCTGGAAGCGTTGGATCCGAAGTTCGACCTGGTGGAAACGCGCGCTTATTTGACGGAGTTTCAGCCGGCTTCAGTGGTGGAGGTGGAGTACTGATGAACCGCCTCGAGAACAGTTGTCAGTTGTCAGTTGTCAGTTATCAGCCTAAGTGCCCGCCCACTCATGCGACGAAAAGCCGTCGCTTGAATGGGGCACATGGCGCGCTGCTGATGGCCGCTGTGTTGTTGGCGGCCGGATGCAGGCAGGATATGCATAACCAACCCAAGGTGATTCCGCAGCGTGGGTCTGATATGTTTGCCGATCATCGCGGCGCGCGGCCGCAGGTGGTGAATACCGTGGCGCGCGGGCAGTTACACGAGGATAGCTACTTCTATACCGGTGTGGTGCAGGGCGCGAACGGATACCGCGAAGAGCAGAATCTGATTCCATTCCCGGTGACGATGGAAGTGTTGAAGCGCGGGCAGGAGCGGTTCAACATTTACTGCACGCCGTGCCACTCGCGCGTCGGCAACGGGATGGGTGAGATTGTGGCCCGCGGCTACAAGCCCGCAGCGAATCTCCACGACCAGGTGCGATTGGCGCAGCCGGTTTCGCATTATTTCTACGTGATGACACACGGCTACGGGGCCATGCCGGACTACTCGGCACAACTGACGCCGACGGATCGCTGGGCGGTTGCGGCGTATGTTCGCGCATTGCAGTTGAGCCAGGCTGCACCGGCAAGCGATGTTCCGGCGGGTGTGACGGTGCGCGACCTCAAGTCGATTGCGGCGGACGAAGGACATGCTGAATATGCCAACCCTTGGCGGTTGCCGTCGACAGCGATTCAAGCGTATCCACCGGATGCAAAGCAGGGAACACCTGCGCTGGCGCCGGCCTATCCGGCTGATCCAGCGATCAATATACCAGTAACCAAACCGGCCCCAGCGGCCGCGCACTAAGAACCAGGGACGAATAGGAATGGCTCACGAGACTCACGCCAACGCGCTACCAAAAGAGCTGGGCGCCCCGGCATTTGTGGACGACTGGAAGAAAAGAGCGGCGGTCGTCGCGGTGATCTTTGCTGTGATAGCGGTGGGACTTGGCTTCCTGGATGGAAAGGGTTTCGACCTGGATCACGTGCTGCGTGCGTGGCTGCTGGGCACCGTGCTGACCTTCGGTTGGTCAGTGGGCGGACTGGCGCTGCTGATGGTGCAATATGTGACCGGCGGCAAGTGGGGTCTGCTGCTGCGTCGGCCGTTGGAGGCGATGAGCCGCACGCTACCGGTAGTGTTCGTCTACTGGTTGGTGATCGCGATCGCGATGTACACGGGAAAGCTCTACCTGTGGGCGCAAGTGAATGGTTCCAAGCCGAGCGAACTTGCTGCAGCATTGAAGTCAGGCTTCATCAATGAAGCGCAAGCGCATGCGATCGAGTTCAAGCGGCCCATGCTGAATCCAGAGATGTTCCTGCTGGTAGGACTGTTTTGCTTCCTGGTTTGGACGTATTACTCGTGGCGGCTGAATCGGCTGGGGCTGCTGCGCGATCAGGATTCACCGGCGAACACGCCAATGTGGATCAAGAAGATGGAGAACATCAGTGGGCCGGGGATCCTGGTGTATTCGCTGACCATGACCGCAGCGGTTATTTACTGGGTCATGTCGCTCGATCCGACCTGGTACTCGTCGGTCTATGGGCTGTTGTTCCTGGTGGGGCAAGGCTACTCGGTGCTCGCGCTGTCGATCATTGTCTCCATCTCGCTCTCGAAGGGCGAGCCGTTCAAGACAATACTGCGGCAGACGGAACAGCATGACCTCGGCAAGTTCACATTCGCATTTGTGATGTTGAATATCTACCTGGCCTTCTCGCAATTTCTGATCATCTGGTCGGGGAATCTGCCGGAAGAGATTCCGTGGTACATCGATCGCTTCAGTGGCGGCTGGGCAGTGATCATCACGCTGGACTTTCTTTTCCATTGGCTGATTCCGTTCTCGCTGTTGCTGTCACGGGATATCAAACGCAACAAGAAGCGGCTGGTGTTGGTATGCCAATGGATGGTGTTCGCCAAGGCCTTCGATTTGTTCTGGCTGATTGAGCCGAACTTCAAGGATGCGGCGCGCAACCTGCATTTCAGTTGGGGAATTCTGGAGTACGTGGCCGTGCCGGTGGCGATGGTGGCCTTCTGGGTTGCGTTCTATTGCACGCGATTGAAGCAGCGTCCACTGGTGCAGACCAACGACCCGCATGTCGCGGAGATTTTGGAGCCTGAACATGCCCACGCATAACGAAAAGGATCCGGAGCGCAGCATCTGGCAGCAGCCGGAAGAACACGGGCCGGATGAGATCGATGTAGCCGCGGGCTATGAGAAGAGCGACGTCCGGGTCACGGGAATCGTGGTGTTTCTTGTCTCGCTGGCCATCTTCGTCGCGGTGAGTGGTGCGCTGTGCTACGGAATCGGCATGGTGATTAATGCGCAGTTAGATAAGCAGGACGGGCCGACGACCAAGTGGACCAAGACGGTCGAGATACGGCAACTCGGCAACCTGCCCAACAACCCGGAGATGCAGAAGAAGATGGCTGAGCTGGCGCAGACATTTCCCTCGCCGCGGCTGCAACTGGATGATGGTAACCAGGAGATTGTGGATCTGCATGGGCGCGAGGATCTGCTGCTTGAGAACTATAGCTGGGCAGACAAATCGCAGGGCAAGGTGCGCATTCCCATTGAGCGAGCGATGGAGTTGATTGCGGCCCAGGGCCTGCCGGTAGCGCCGAGTGCAAATCAGGCAACGCTGATGACCGGCGATGCGAAGCAGGGTGTTGTGACCGGGCCTTTGACGAATGGGTTTGCGCGAACCGGGTATGAGCAGGACGAAGCGCAGGCTGAGGCGATTGCGGAGCGGCGCAAATAGAGTTGCGGAAGTTGGAATGAAAGTGGAAACGATGCAAAGGGCGTGCACACTTCGGAATGGTTGGAAACGCGCGGCGATGACGGTTGCGGGTGCGTTCGTGTTGTCTCTGGGAGCAATCACTCCTTCGCTGACGGCGCAGGTTTCCGGTTATGGTGATAATGAG
>JBAWCO010000640.1:0-1830 GCA_049590315.1 Occallatibacter sp.
GCGCCGGCACCACGGGCGCCCCGACAATGAGCGTCTACAGCGCGAGCAAGGCGGCAGTGCGCAACCTCGCGCGGACCTGGGCGGAGGACCTGAAGGGCACCGGCATCCGGGTAAACGTGCTGTCGCCAGGGCCGACGGCGACCGAACTCGCGAAGGCAGCGTTAGGCGAAGAGGGCCAGAAGGTCTACGCCTTGATGACTCCGCTCCAGCGCATGGCCGATCCGGCGGAGATCGGGGCGGCGGCGGCCTTTCTCGCGTCGGGCGACAGCAGCTTCATGACTGGTAGCGAGCTCGCCGTCGACGGCGGCCTGGCGCAAATCTGACGCACTACGCCCGGCCGCAAATTCAACAGGAAAAAACGAAAAACAAATGGGAGAAATCAGTATGGGTAATAACCATGGACAAAACTTGGCGGGAAAAATTGCGGTTATCACAGGCGGAAGCAGCGGGATTGGCTTGGCCACGGCCAAGCGCTTCGTGGAAGAAGGTGCGCACGTCGTGATCACTGGACGACGAGAGAAAGAGCTGAAGGAGGCCGCAGCCTTCATCAAGAGCAACGTTACGACGGTCGTGGGCGACGTATCACGCTTGGAAGATCTGGACCGGCTCTATGCCGTCGTGAAAGAAAAACATGGTCACATCGACGTACTCTTCGCGAACGCGGGCGCGGGTACAGTCGCACCGCTCGCGCTGGCTACCGAGGCCCATTTTGACCAGACCTTCGACGTGAACGTGAAGGGGTTGTTCTTTACGGTGCAGAAGGCCCTTCCCCTCTTCAAGGACGGCGGTTCGATTATCCTGAACTCTTCGGTCTCAAACGTGTTGGGGCTGCCAGGGTTTACCGCCTACGCCGCGAGTAAGGCGGCTGTACGCAACTTCGCGCGCGGCTGGACTATGGAGCTGAAAGACCGCAAGATCCGCGTCAATTGTGTGAGCCCCGGAGCAATCGATACCCCAGCCTTAGCGACGACGACGGGCCTCACCGCTGAACAGGCCGAGCAAGCCGTTGCCCAGTTCACCTCGCAGATACCAATGGGTCGCAGAGGCATGCCCGAGGAAATTGCGGCAGCAGTCGTGTTCCTTGCCTCCGATGAAAGTTCTTACATCACCGGTGTGGATCTCGCCGTCGATGGAGGCATGGCGCAGGTCTGACCCCGGCGCGGTCGCTTCTTGAACTTTAGTTCTCAGACGAGATTGGAGAAACATTATGAGCTACGCAATTGTAGGATTCGGCAAGATAGGCCAGGCACTCGCCCACGCCTTTGCCCGTAAAAACATCGACGTGACAGTCGTGAGTCGCCGGCCGCCCGAGGAGTTGGCGCCGGAGGCTCGGGCGATTGGGCCCACGGTCGTCGCCAAGTCGCTGCGGGATGCACTCGAGGCCGACACAATCATCCTGGCGGTTCCGTTCGGGGAACATCGCGAGGTTGCGAAGGCCCTGCCGAGTTGGAAAGGCAAGACGGTCATCGACGCGATGAACTCGTTTCCAGTCCCACCGGAGGAGCTGGACGGTCTTCCGTCCTCCGCCTTCGTTGCCAAGTCGCTCACCGGCGCCAAGCTCGTGAAAGCTTTCAATCACCTGGGTGCGGCCACCCTGGCTACCGATCCGATCGTCGAGGACGGCCACCGGGTCGTCTTTCTGTCCAGCGACGATGAGGACGCGATCGCTCCCGTGGCGGATTTGGCCAAACAACTCGGATTCGCACCCGTCAAGCTGGGGAAGTTCAACGGGGGCGGCGCGCTGGTGCACGCTCGCGGCAAGACTTGGGGGCGGCTGATCTTCCAGGATTTGTTCAAGAAGCAGCAGTAATCGATCTACGACTGTGTGAT
>JBAWCO010000641.1:0-1981 GCA_049590315.1 Occallatibacter sp.
TCGAAGATGTACGGGAAGCTCTCCACCAGCAGATCGCACACCACCATGCCAATCTCTGTGGGATAAAAACGACCGCGCGATCCGCCATGTTTCACCACGTACTCGCGATCCTGGATGGTGTTGATGATCGACGCATACGTTGAAGGCCGGCCGATGCCGCGTTCTTCCAGTTCCTTCACCAGCGAAGCTTCGTTGTAGCGCGGAGGAGGCTGCGTGAACTTCTGATCCGTTTCCAGCTTGTCCAACGCCAGGGCCTTCACGCCATCCAGATTGGGCAGCTTGTTGGACGACTCATCGTCATCGTCCTTCTTCTCTTCGCTGGCTTCGTAGACCTTCAGGAATCCGTCGAAGCGCAGCACCGAACCGGAGACGCGGAAATCGTAAGTCTTGCGGTCTTTCGCGCTGACCGCGGCAATTTTGGCCGTCGTCACGTCGAAGATCGCCGGCGTCATCTGCGAAGCCACAAAGCGCCGCCAGATGAGCGTGTAGAGCTTCAGTTGCTCATCGCTCAAATAGCGAGCAATCGACTCTGGAGTCCGCGACGGGTCCGTGGGACGAATGGCTTCGTGCGCATCCTGAGCGTCCTTCTTGCCTTTGTAGACATTCGGCGTCTCAGGCAAATACTTTGTGCCGAGCTGCTTCCCTACCCATTCGCGCGCTGCGGCAATCGCATCCGGCGCCACGCGGGGCGAATCCGTTCTCATATAGGTGATGAGGCCGGTGGTTCCCTCCGCACCCAGGTCGATGCCTTCATACAACCGTTGCGCCACGCCCATCGTCCGGCGCACATTGAAGCCGAGCTTTGTGGATGCATCGCGCTGCAGTTGGCTGGTGATGAACGGCGGCAGCGGTCGACGCTGCTGCTCGCGCGACTGCACTGAGGCCAGCGACCATTGCGCCTTTTCCAATGCGGAGACCACCGCGTTCATCGCGGCTTCACCCGCTAGGGCGTTGGCAATGAACTGATCCTTGCCGTCCTTGTCTCTGCCGTTGGCCACACGCGCGGGTTCGCCATCAATGCCGATGAACTTGGCGGTGAAGCTCTTTTCCGGGTGCTTGTCTGCGTGCAGCAATGCGTCCAGCGTCCAGTACTCAACCGGATCGAAACCGCTGATCTCGCGCTCGCGCTCCACAACCAGCCGCACGGCAACTGTCTGCACACGGCCGGCCGACAAGCCGCGCCGTACCTTCTCCCACAACAGCGGCGAAATCTGGTAGCCCACAAGCCGATCAAGAACGCGGCGCGTCTGCTGCGCATACACAAGATTCTGATCCACGTCGCGAGCGTGCTTGAATGCTTCCTGCACAGCCTTCTTCGTAATCTCGTTGAAGGTCACACGGCGAATCTTTTTTCTCTCTTTGGCGTTCGTCCCCAGTTGCAATGCCAGGTGATACGCAATCGCCTCGCCCTCACGGTCAGGGTCAGGCGCCAGAAAAATCTCGTCGGCATTCAATCCCAACTTCTTGAGCTGGTCCACTACCTTTTCTTTGCCCGGAGACACAATCAGTTCCGGCTCGAACGTCCGGTTCTTCAGTTCCACGCCAATGTCGTTCTTCGGCAGGTCCATGATGTGCCCAACCGATGCGCGCACGTCAAAACCTTTGCCCAGATACTTCTCAATCGTCTTGGCCTTGGCGGGGGACTCGACGATCACCAGTGATTTGCTCATTGCCATCCTTATTACGTAATTACCTAGACCACGATACCTTGTCCGGCCTGTTTGACTCACTTTTGCGTTTTTTGATTCTTTCCGTGAAGCCAAGAGCCTGCACTTAGCCGGCCGCTCTTAACCGCCCGGAAAAACCACCCGCAAATGTTGCACCCTACCACGGAACACCATGCCGTTTCTACTGCGACCGCGTTTTTCTTTCCCCATGCGTCCAGTTTTCCGGTACGCAAAAGCTCACTTCGCGGTGCCATCGAGCCCGCAAAAAAAGTCGCTTAACCTTTTGTATGGACTCGCTTTCAGAAGAGTAGTTG
>JBAWCO010000642.1:0-19171 GCA_049590315.1 Occallatibacter sp.
GTCCTCTTTGCCTGGTTTCCAAGGCTCCGCCGCTTGTGCCACCCAATCCGGCACAAGCGCACAACCGGCTGCCGCTGCCATGGCTTTCAGCAGGTCGCGCCGGTTCATCGTCCACATTCCACCATGCCGTGTCATGCATCCCCCCCAATTACCTGCGCAGCCTGACGTTGACGCAGCCGCTTCAAGAGACGGCACAGCGACAATAAAAGCCTTCCTCGCGTTTTTCCCCGGCACGCGCGGAAGACGTTGTGACACAGGGCTCCATCCGGCAGCCTGACGACGGCATGCGGGGTGAAATCCTGACTGGCACAATCGATTGCGCTAGGCAATTGTCTTCATCCGCGGCATCTGCTGTCAAGGCATTCCGCGCGATTCTGCACCTTACGAAGGTGGGAGGAGCCGTGCGAATTGCAGCAGCAGGTCGGGAGAGGACGGCACAGGGCGGAGTCGGTTCTACTTGGCCGAAGCTTCGTCGAGGCGCTTGAGCATGACGCCGATTTCCGGGTTGGACATGAAGTTCTTCCACACCAGGCCGGTACGGTAGTTTTCGATCATGACGACGATCGGCGCCTGGTTCAGTCCCATGTAAATTGGCGAAACCCAATTCTGGCCTGGGTTGATCGCGTCACGCGGGCCGTAGACATCCCACATCTCGCCGCCAAGGTCGCGATAGTAGTGCCTGAGCGCGGCCATTGAGGGTTCCGGCGTATAGGGGAAGGCAGAGAGCGCGCCGGTGGGGGTGATAGTTCCAAGATCGTCGGAGGCGTCTGGCGCGTGTGCCGCATAGCCGTAGGGGCCGTCGCTGGCGGTGAGCCCCCAGGCATCGGCGCCGTAACCCGCGAAGTGTTTGGGATTGGCGATTGAATAGGCGTGATTGATGAGCGCGATGTTGCGGTTGTTTTCGAAGTATGACTTGGTGAAGCGGTCGTGCAGGGCGTGCGGATCGAATCCCATGAACGAGTAATCGGTAAAGAAGAGTGGACCACCGATACCCACGCCCACATCGAGCTTGATTCCGTAGTAGGTGTTTCCGTTTCCGTAGTGGTTGCCATCGGTGGTGCCAGACCATCCGGCGCGGTAGTCGAGCGCCCGCTGCGATTGGCTGGCCCATCCCGAGTAGTAGAGGCTGGCCGGCACGGAGTGCGTGGGAGAAGCGATGCCGAGGAGATAAGTGATCATCACCTCGTTGAATCCGATCAGAGGATGATGGATTTGCCAGGCCCACTGCGGCGACCAATGCCAGTAGAGGAAGTCGCTGGTTGGGGTCTCGCGATACCAGTCCCACTCAACTGTCTCCCAAAGGCCGGTGATCCCCTTGTAAAGAGCTTGTTCGCCGGCTCCGGGTCCGCGAAAATACTGACGCGCCGCGAGCAGGCCCTGCATGAGGAAAGAGGTCTCTACAAGATCGCCTCCGTTGTCGAGCATGCCGAAAACGCGCATGGTGCGGCCGGTTTCGCCATTCATATAGTGCGACCAGGCGCCATGGTACCGCTGCGCGCGGGAGAGAAAGTCGACGATCATGGTCAATCGCTGCAGGCCCTGCTGTCGCGTGATGAAACCACGATCGACGCCTACGATGAGGGCCATGACGCCAAGGCCGCTGGCGCCGGTTGCCACGATGCGGTCGTCTCCGGGAATGTTCTCGCGGATCATCCCGGAGTACGAATCAGCGGCGTCCCAGTAGTAGTGGAAACATGCTTTCTGCAACATGGTGAGGAGTTCGTCATCGCTGAGTTCGCGTGTGGAAGCGGAGGCGATGCTGGAGAGGGGCGATTGGCGGTACTGCCCGTCTGAGGCGGCGATCTTGTATTCCGCGGTGACGCCGGGCCTGCCGAGAAAATCTTCGTACCGATGAATGCCAGGCAACTGAATTCCCACGGGAGAAAAGCTCTTGCCGTCGAGTGACCGATAGATTGTGTATCGCGCGGTGGCGGGCGTTTCCTCCGCGTCCCACTCGACTTCGACATGGCGATCGTAGCCGGTGGCGCGCACGTTGATTGGAGCGGGCAAAACGGGGGACGCTGCGGGAGCGTCATCGATACGAATCTCATCCACAATCAGCGTGTGGCGCTGGTTATCGGCGCGGCCTTGATGAAAGGTGATGCTGCGCAGAAAATCCGGCTTGAAGGGATAGATGGATGCGGTTCGGCAGTCGGACAGAGGAATGCGGACCTGAACCCACCGGCCGCCGGGTAAGTCCCCTGTGTATTTGCCCAGATCGAGAGGCTCGCTGAAACTGCCGGGAAACTCCGCAACCTGAAGTCCCTCGGTCGCGTTCGAGAGGACGATTCTGGGCAGATCGGGCGCGGCGATGGGCTGGGGCGCATAAATCCAGAAATACAGGTTGCTCCCCGACAAACCGGGCACCCTGTTGCGGAAATCGATTGTCTCGAATTCGGCAAGCCATCCGGCTTCCGCGGCCGATTGCCACTGCATGCGGATTGCGTTGGGGGCGTAAGAAATGTTTCTGTCTCTACCGGCAGATGGCCGCCTTGCTGCTGGATGAAGCTGCCGCCCGAGGCCTGGGCCCGGCTGTAGAAATAACTGTCGGGAGTGAGGCTGTTATCGAAGATCGTGTGGCGATAGTAGTCGGAAGCTCCGCAGGGATGGGAAGCGAAGAGCAGAGGCAAAACGAATCCAAGAACCAGGCGGTAGACACTGCGAGAACAGCTCCGAGCGAGGATCGTATTCATCATCACTTCAGCCCCTTTCTCTCTTCCTAAGTGGCCATGGAACCACTTGTCTGCGGCAAGCTTCTGTATGACTGTCTCGATCGGTCAAGCCGCTGAGCGCACGGAGACCATTTGACTTCGTTCAATTCCGGGTGATACAAGAGTGCGTTAGCGCAAACGATTGCGCTAAGTGTTGCAAGGCTCTTCTGCATCGAAAGCTACTATACCGGGCCGGGCCGCAATTCGATATCATTCTTTTCCTGCGCAGTTAGTCCGGATTGAAGCCGCACCTGGATCACAAATCACGTTCTGGAGGAAGACCGCTTTGAAATCGAGCAAGGATTTGGGCTTGACCGTGAAGAATCTGCTAGTGGGCAGGTGGACCAACTCGAGCTCCCCGGCGATCCTCGCCTGCTGTGCGCTGGCGTTGGCACTGGCCGGCTTCGCTCACTTCGCTACGGCCCAGCAGACGGCCCCGGTCGCGCGTCCGACAGTCCAGCACGAGGAGAAGCACACATCCAACACTCAGTTGGCCAGCCCGGCCATTGAGGCGCGGGTGGAGCAACTGCTCAAGCAGATGACGCTGGAAGAAAAAATAGGGCAGTTGGTGCAATACAACGATACCGGTGACTCGCCCGCGGCCGAGGTAGCCGCTACGCAACCGGCGGCTGACAAAGGCGCCGTGATTGTTGCGGTAAATCCCGTGACTGCCAATCACCTGGATGCGATGCAACTTGCTGCGACGGGCCGGTTGGGGTCGATGCTCAACACCATTGGCGCAGAACGCACGAATACTTATCAGCACCTTGCGGTGGACAAGAGCCGGCTGCACGTCCCCCTGTTGTTCGGCGCCGACGTCATTCATGGCTATCGCACTGTGTACCCGATTCCGTTGGGGCTGGCTGCGAGCTTCGATCCAGATCTGGTTGTTTCTCTGGCGCATACGGCTGCAGAAGAGGCGACTACGGCGGGCGTTCGCTGGTTTTACTCGCCGATGGTCGACATCAGCCGCGATCCCCGCTGGGGAAGAACCGCGGAGGGAGCCGGCGAAGACCCGTATCTGGGCGCCGCGATGGCGCGAGCTTATATTCGCGGCTACCAGGGCGACGACCTCTCCCAGCCCGGCCGTGTGGCTGCATCGGTAAAGCACTACGCAGCCTACGGAGGCGCTGAAGCGGGCCGCGAATACAACACCACGGACATGTCGGAGATCACGCTTCGCCAGGTCTATCTCCCGCCCTACAAAGCTGCGGTCGAGGCTGGCGCGGCCACCATCATGTCGGCCTTCAACTCCTTGAATGGCGTGCCCTCCACCGCCAATCCATTTCTCCTGGGCAAAGTCTTGCGCGGAGAGTGGGGCTTCAATGGCTTTGTCGTCAGCGACTACACGTCGGTCATGGAGCTGATGAATCATGGCATCGCTCTCGACCCCGCGACGGCAACCCGCAAGGCGATCACCGCAGGAGTGGATGTGGACATGATGTCGCATTTCTACGACACGCAGTTGCCGGAGCTGATCCGCACCGGCAAAGTTCCCATCTCGGTCGTGGATGAAGCCGTGCGCCGCGTGCTCCGGGTCAAGTTTGCCACCGGTCTGTTTGAGCATCCCTATGCCGAGGGCACTGAGGTGACCGCAGCCGTGGACGGGCACAGGCCGGTCGTACGCAAGGGAGCGGAAGAATCCTTTGTACTGCTCAAAAACAGTAGCCTCGGTGACGGCGCACCGGTTTTGCCGCTTTCGCCGGAACGGAAGCGTATTGCGCTCATTGGGCCGCTGGCGGATGAAGCAGGTGAGATGGTGGGAGCATGGGGGGGAGCGGGCAGGAACCCCGACATCATCACGGTTCGGCAGGCGTTGACGGAGCGCGCGCAGAAGATGGGCGGAACGCTGCTCTACGCCAAAGGAACGGAGATAGACGATGACTCGCGGGCCGGCTTCGACGAGGCAGTGAAGGCCGCGCGTGATTCTGACATTGCCGTACTGGCGCTGGGTGAATCGAATGCCATGAGTGGTGAGGCAGGCAGCCGCGCCTATCTTGACCTGCCCGGCAACCAGGAGCAGCTATTGGAGGCGGTGGCGGCCACGGGCAAGCCTGTGGTGCTGCTCGTTTTCTCAGGGCGTCCGCTGGTGCTGGACTGGGCGGCGGAACATGTGTCCGCGATTATGGAAGCCTGGTTTCCTGGAACCGAAGCAGGGAACGCTATTGCCGAGGTTCTGTATGGCGATGTGACGCCCAGCGGAAAACTGCCGATGAGTTTTCCCCGCGCTGTGGGCCAGGAGCCGCTTTACTATAACCATTTTCCAACCGGCCGTCCGCCGATCGGAATCGATCTTTCCAAGCCGCCCGGAGGCGACTCGCGGTTCTTCTCGCGTTATATCGATGTCCCCAACGACGCGCTCTTTCCGTTTGGCTTCGGACTCTCTTACTCGACCTTCGCGTACCGCGACGTCAAGGTGTCAAAGAGCAGCATCCCATTAATGCAGGCCCGCGCAAACCATGGCACGCCGATTCTCGAAGCAACTGCTACGGTCACCAACACCGGCAACAGAACAGCCACTGAAGTCGTACAGTGCTACGTTCGCAATCTTGGCGCGAGCGTTGAACAGCCGGTGCGAAGCCTGAAAGGATTTGCGCGCGTCACGCTGGCGCCGGGTGAATCGAAACAGGTCAGTTTTCCACTTGGATTCAATGAACTTTCGTTCTACAACATTGAGAACTCGCCGGCCATCGAAGCTACCCAATACACGGTGTGGATTGGAGGCAGTTCGCTTGCCGACACGCAAGCTGCATTTGAAGTGACCGCGCCAAAACAGATGCAGGGCTCCCATTGATTTGTAGAGCATAATGAGCATGCGATCCGAACTCTGACAGAGACTCAGTCGATACGATTGCAGGGCCGGTCGCAGCCGGCCGCCAACTGCGATAGATATGTCATATCAATGGGCTTTTCAGCAGGAAGAATCCCCACGACGAATCTCTTGGTAACGCAAAAGGGGGATGGAATTACGGCGCATTTGGCCGATACTCTTAATAGTTCCTGCTGTTGATTCATGTAGTTCTCCTCGTTTCGGTTCGACCATTCCCCGTCGAAACGCTAGTTGTTCGCTGTGTCCGAGAACTTCGGGCTTGGGCGCGGTTGTGTCTTTGCCCGCTCAGTTCCCTGGCTCTCACATTCCGGCGAAAAGCTGGCAGATTCCTTCGCGATGGGGCGACCCAAAGATCACGGCAATTTTGATCGTACGGCGCGATTCTTGTGGAGCCCTCAATTTGCGGAGACGAACCAGGGCACATCACAGAAGTAAACGACGGCGTCGAGATCTTTCTTGAGGAGTCTGCGATGCGCAGTCGTTTTGCTTTCTATCTTTTGCTCTTGGCACCGTTCGCGTTCCATGGTCGTGTTCCGGCATACAGCCAAACCGTACCGGAAGACCGTCAAGTGCTCTCGCTCAGCGAGTGCCAGCGCATTGCCATGGAAAGAAATCACACTCGCCCCGCGAGCCAGTTTGCCGTGGCAATTGCCGAGGCGCAGCATCGCCAGGCGCTGGCTGCCTACTGGCCGCAGGTCACTGCCAAGGGCGGCATCGACGAAATGAGCTCTTCGCCGAATTTCATTTATCCGGCGAGCGCAATGTACATCCCAGGGCAGTCCGTTTCGATTCCCGGCGGCACAGCGACCGTCACCATTCCGGCGAACGCATTCGGTCCGGGTTTCCCTCCCGTAGCCGTTCCGGTCCCCGTAAGTTTTCCTGGGCAGACTGTGACCACCACCGCACAGTTGTTTCCTATTCCCGCACAAAACGTGAAGCTGATGAACCCGACAACGGAATCGATTTCAGGCGAATTCAAATGGCTGCTCGAGGACGGAGGAATGCGGCGGGGCTACAAAGAGCAATCCCTCGCTGCTCTCGACGTAGCGCACGCGGAGGTTCGACGCACCGATCTCGAACTCAGGGAGAACGTGACCCGCTTGTATTTCGGCGCGGTGCTGGCCCGGCAACTGCACAAACTCGGCCAGGACACGCTGGAGCGCATGGAGGCGACCCAGCGCATGACCGAGTCGCTCTACAAAGACGGCACAGGCACAGTGAACAAGACCGACTTCCTGGATAACAAGGTGATGACGGAGACCGTGCGATCGATGGTGGCGCCCCTCGAAGCCAACGAAGCTTCAGCGGAAGCGGCCCTGGCTTACACGATTGGGTTGTCATGGAAGTCCAGTGTCATTCCCCGGGACGAAGAGGTGCCCTATCACCCGTACACCGGAAACCTCGACGCGCTGGTTTCGACCGCTTACGAGTTCAATCCCGACTGGGCTGAGGTGGATGCCGGGTTGCGGGCGCTGGAGGGTGAACGCAAAACAGCGGCAAGCGCCTACTATCCCCGGATCGGCCTCAAGGGCGAGTTGCACAAGATGTGGAACAGCTACGACGGCGGCCTCTCGACTTCGAACAACAAAGACGGCTGGTCAGTAAATTTCGGCGTCGAAATTCCAATCTTCGACGGCCTGCTCACCCAGGGCAGGGTTGCCGAAGCGCGCGCCCGGATCAACCAGCTCAAGGAAAAGAAGATTCTGCTTTCAGAAGGCCTCGGCCTCGAGATTCGCAGCATGTTTATTGAAATGGAGGCCAGCGAAAAAGTAGTCCATGCCACCGAAGATGCGGCCGTATCCGCAAAGGACGACACCGAACTGACCTTGCGCGGATACCAGAGTGGTCTCGTAGTCACCGAAAAAGTGATCCGGGCTCAGTTGCAGGAAGCGCTCATTTCGGCAGCCCATGACAAAGCGGTCTACGACAACCTGGCTCTCAAATCCAGAATCGACCTAGTCGTTGGAAAAAGCGTGCAGGCCGAGCTCAACACAAATCATTGAGCAGGATTCTGACGCGTAATGGGTCACGATGGAGAAAGCATGTGATGGAAAGTTCAGAAAGGCAATTGACTCGACGGCGGTCCCTGGCATTGCTTGCCAGGGCGGCAACAGTCATGTTGATGCCGCGATTCAGCCGGGCCGAAAAACCAGCTCATGTTCTGCGCGTGGCCATCAGTATAGATACACTTGCCGGCGCCAATGTCAATGACGCGCGGGCAGCCTACAAAGTCTGGATCAGCGAAGTCGTTCGTCAAATGCCATCGACCGTCGCGCAGATGGACCCGGAGATATTCCTTCCCTCGGAAAGGATGCTGCTATGCATTCGCCAGTCGACGATTGAGTGCTTTGGCGTTACTGCTCTTGAGCTTCTCAAAGTCGTCGATCTGGTTGACCCAGACTACCTGCTGCTTCAAGACTATCTCGCCGATGGTATGGAATATGTGCTGCTGGTAAATAACAACAGTGCGTTCAAGAAACTTGCCGACCTGCGAGGTGCGCAGATTCTTACGCATTTCCATCGCGACATGGTGCTCGCCCCTGCGTGGTTGGGAACATTGATGGCCGCAAATAACCTGCCGCAACCGGAACATTTCTTTGCCAGCCAGACGCCCGTCGGCAACCTGAATCAGGTCGTGCTTCCGGTCTTTTTTCGCCGGGTAGATGGGGCTTGTCTCGCACGGAGGGACTGGGAGACAGCCGTCGAACTCAATCCTCAACTAGGCCGCGATTTACGCCCTCTGGCAGTTTCACCCAAGCTCGTTCCGATCGCCATCGGTTTTCGCCGCGGCTGCAGCGTTGAAGGCCGGAAGGTGTTGATCGATTCAATATTAAAGGTCGCTACGATGGCCGCGGGGCAGCAAATTGTCACTCTGTATCAGTCCCACGGGTTCGTGGTCAGACCGACCTCTGTTATGAATAGCACGATCGAACTGCTTCGCCAGTTCGAGCGGATATCGCCGCAACAAGCGGGTGGACGGAAAGGAAAGCTCTGAGACCGGGTGAAGTGCAATGTACGGGACGGAAGAAATGGACCCACTAAGCAAAGGAATGTCGCGACGGCAGTGCTTGGCGATGACGGGCGCGGCAGCCGTCGCGCTGGCATCGAGTCTCCGTGCAAGCGGGAGTGACAGGACCGTTCTACGTGTCGCGATCAGCATCCAGACGCTGGCAGGAGCGAATGTCACCGATGCGCGCGCTGCCTACCGCGTATGGCTTCGGGAAGTTGCGCTTCAATACACAGCTCAGACCGCGGAAACCGTTCCTGAAATCTTCATCTCCACTGAAGACCTGATTCGCGGCATTCGTCAGGACACTATCGACTGCTATGGCGTCACCGCCCTGGAGCTCGCGAAGCTCGCCGATGTTACCGACCCCGACAGCTTGGTCCTTCAGGATTATCTTGCCAATGGCATGGAGTACGTTCTTCTGGTTCACAACGCCAGTCAGTTCCGGACGCTTGGGGATCTGCGCGGTTCCCACATCGTTTCGCATCTTCACCGAGACATGGTCCTGTTACCGGCGTGGCTCGGAACCATGCTGGCAGCCAATGGATTGCCGCAGCCAGATCATTTCTTTGCTGCCCAGACACTGAACGACAAGATCAACCAGGTTGTGCTTCCGGTGTTTTTCCATCGCGTGGACGCAGCTTGCCTTGCGCGTCAAAGTTGGGATACCGCGGTAGAACTCAATCCCCAGCTTGGCCGCGATCTTCGCACCCTGGCGATATCGCCCAAGATCATCCCGATCGTATTCGGCTTTCGCCGCAATACAAACGCAAGCCTCCGCAAGACACTGATCGACGCGATTCAGCGCATCTCCAGCGTTCCCGGCGGACAGCAGATAGTCGCTTTGTATCAATCTCGCTCGTTTGTCGTGAGGCCCATTTCAGTGATGACTCCCACACTTGAGATGGTGCGCCAATTTGAGCACGTGTCCGCGCAGCAGGGCGGAGTGCGGAAAGGGCAACAGTAAGAGATCATGGTGATTTCCACCGGTATCGCACGCCGCACTGTATTTCTTGCCTGGACCATCACCCTGCTCACGCTGGGAATTTTTGTAGCAGTGCTGATTCCCGAACAGAAGCGGGATCTGCGCGCTGAGCTGGAGTCCAAGGCGAGCGGCGTTGCTGTTGCGCTCCAGGGCGAGGTGGCGGAGGCGGCTATATCCGAAGATTATTCCTCCGTAGTCGAGCATGCAATGGAAGTGCTGAAGGGCGACAACACGGTGGACTTTCTGGTCATCACCAAGAATGATGGCCTCTCGGTGGTAGTCGATCGCAAGGGCTGGCGCATGGAGCCGAAGATCGATCACTATTGGTATCCTGCGTCGCGGACTCCGTCGAGTGAGCTGGGGTTTGTGCCTATGTTCAACCGGCGCGTGTTCCACTATGCCGTCCCGTTCGATTACAGCAGTATTCAGTGGGGATGGATTCATGTCGGGCTGTCACTGGACAGCTATGACGAAAGCGCCAGAAGGGTGAACTTGCGCACCGGCATCCTGGCCATTGTTTGCGTTCTGATCAGCCTGATGGCTTCCGTTGTTTATGCCGGACGCTTCGTTCGGCCCATCCTGCAACTGCAATCGGTGGTTGAACGCGTAGCGAACGGCAACCTGCTGGCCCGCGCCGATATTCGTAGCCGTGACGAGATCGAGCAGTTGGCGCACGCCTTCAACGAAATGGCAGATATGATCCTGCTTCGCGATCAGGAGCTATCAGAGGGCAAGCGCGAACTGGAACGCCGGGTGGTTGAACGCACCCAGGAACTGAGCGAGCAGGTTGCCGCCAAAGACTCAGCGCTGGCGGAGTTGGCCGAAGCACAGACGCGGCTGATCGACCTCTCTCGCATTTCGGGAATGGCGGAAGTGGCTACTGGCGTTCTCCACAACGTTGGCAACGTACTGAACAGCGTGAATGTTTCCGCCACCATTGTGGTCGATCGTCTGCGCGCGTCGCGCATCGGCCAAATTGGCGAACTGGTGCGTACGATCGAGGACCACAAGAGCGAATTGAGCGAGTATCTGACCCATGATCCGCGCGGCAAGAGAATGCTTCCCTACATGAGCAATCTCTCGCGTTATCTGGAGCAGGAACGCGATGAGATGGGCAAGGAAGTGGCAGGCCTGGTGCAGCATATCAATCACATTAAAGAGATCGTATCCATGCAGCAAACCTACGCCCGGGCCGCGGGGGTCTATGAGAAGGTCGCGCTCTCGGAAGTAATACAAGATGTGCTCGGCATTTCAGGCGCCGGCGCAGAGCGGCACGGCATCGTGCTCAATGTGGAGAGTGGTGAAGTGCCGCTTATCACCACCGATCGTCACAAGGTTCTGCAGATTCTGGTGAACCTTATGCGGAACGCAAAGGACGCGGTCAGAGCAACCGACAAACCCGAAAGACAAATCGCAATCCGCACGGAACGCGTCAACGAGCATCGGGTTGCAATCCGCGTGAGCGACAACGGCGTCGGAATTCCGCCGGCCAATCTAGTACGGATTTTTTCTCATGGATTCACAACGAAAGTAGACGGTCACGGCTTTGGGTTGCATTCCGGAGCGCTAGCCGCGAGGGAACTCGGCGGCTCACTCACCGTGGTGAGCAAAGGGGTGAATGCAGGCGCGGTTTTCACCCTGGAGCTTCCGATTCAGGTCAACGGAGCGGCCGGAGCTAGGATCGCCTCATGACTTCTGTGAACTCTCACTTTCGGATCCTGATCGTTGATGACAACGAATCGATTCATGACGACTTGAAGAAGATTCTTCTGGCACGCGAAGTTGATTTCGAACTGGCAGCCGATGAGGCTCTGCTGTTCGGCACAACGGTCGCCCCTGGCGTTGTTTTCGATATCGATTCTGCCTTCCAGGGCCAGGAAGGACTCGAACGTGTAGAACAGGCAAAGGCCGAGGGCCAGCCCTATGCGCTGGCCTTCGTCGATGTGCGAATGCCGCCTGGGTGGGACGGAGTGGAGACGATTGGGCACCTCTGGCAGGTCGATCCCAAGCTGCAGATCGTCATTTGCACCGCGCATTCCGATTACAACTGGAACGACATTTCGCTGCGCCTGGGCGTATCGGACAACTTCGTCGTTCTCAAGAAGCCTTTTGACATTATAGAGGTGAGCCAGCTTGCGCATGCGCTGACTGCGAAGTGGAATTCGATGCAGCAGGCGAGTCTGCGAATGGAGGAACTGGATCGACTGGTGGAGAGGCGCACCGCCGAACTATCCGCTGCGAACGCCCGGCTGAATTTGTTAGCGGCTGCGTTGAAGGCCGCAGCGAACTCCATTACCATCACTGATTCGAAGGGAATCGTTGTCTGGACTAATCCCGCGTTCTCGGCTCTTTCCGGCTATTCGGCAGAAGAAGTGATCGGCAGAAGTCGCCATGAGTTGAAGTCGGGATTGCACGACGCACGATTCTACAGGGAGATGTGGGAAGCCATTTCCTCGGGCAGGGTGTGGCGGGGAGAGATTGTCAATCGGCGCAAGGACGGAAGTCTTAGTCCAGAAGAAATGACCATCACGCCGGTCGCATCCGAACCGGGAAGAATCACACACTTCATTGCGATCAATCAGGATATAACGGAACGAAAAGAGACGGAAAAGGCGCTGCGGGAGGCCGAAGAGAAATACCGAGTCATCTTCGAAAATGCGGTCATTGGAATTTTTCAGGCGACACCGCACGGGCGGCTGGTGAACGTTAACAGTGCCTTCGCGACCATGCATGGCTGGGACACCCCGGAACAGTTGCTTGCAGAAGTGTCGGGGGGCGCGGGAGGGCGATTCATCGATGCTGCCAAGATTGAGGAGTGGAGCCGCCATCTGGAGAATCACGGCACCGTCCGCAGCGCTGAAACTGAGGTGGTTTGTCGAGACGGAACAAGCAAGTGGGTATTGTTGAATATTCGGGCTGCGCGTAACGCCGAGGGACAGGTCGTGCTCCACGAAGGAACCGTGGAAGACATCACCGATCGCAAACTTGCGCAGCAGCAAGTCAGCTATATGGCTTACTACGACGGCCTTACGGGGCTGCCCAACCGGTTGCTTCTTCAAGATCGTCTGAGCAATGCTCTTGCCTCAGCCACACGTCGAGGCAGTTGCGTTGCGCTCCTGTTTCTCGACCTCGACCGTTTCAAGATCATCAACGATTCACTCGGACACTCGGTTGGTGACCTGCTACTGCAGCAGGTGGCGACACGCCTCAAGAAAGAAATCCGGCAGGATGACACAGTGGCCCGTGTGGGTGGCGATGAATTCCTGATCGTGTTGACCAGCGTGGTCAATGCGGATGAAGTCCAGGCGATTGCGATGCGCATCGTGAATTCGCTCACTGGAGAATTCCGCATTCAGGACCGTTCACTCAGCGTGAGTTGTAGCCTGGGCATCACCATATTTCCTGAACATGGCAGTGACTCAGAGACCCTGATCAAGAATGCCGATGCCGCCATGTATTGCGCGAAAGAAAAGGGATCGAACACGATCTGTTTCTTTACCGATGAAATGAATGCCCGGGTCATGGAGCGATTGACCCTGGAGCATAGCCTGCGACTGGCGCTCGAGAGGGACGAACTCTTTCTCCTCTATCAGCCGCAGAACGACATCGTCAGCGGCAAGATCACAGGATTGGAAGCGCTGCTGCGCTGGCAAAGCCCGGACCTGGGCCTGGTCATGCCGGATCGATTCATTCGAATTGCTGAAAACAGCGGCTTGATGACTGCCATCGGCGAGTGGGTTCTAAGAACCAGTTGCTCTCAAATCAAGAAGTGGCAAGACGAAGGCCTCCCGGTGGTTCCGGTGGCGGTGAATGTCTCCGCTGTGCAGTTCCGACAAGAAGGATTCAGGGAACTCATCAAGCAGGTGCTGCATGAGACTGGTCTCGACCCCGGATTTCTCCAGCTCGAACTTACAGAGAGTGTGCTCCTGTCCAATGCAGACGTGATGTTCGAGGTTCTTCGGGACCTGAAAGAGATGGGATTGAAGCTGGTTATCGACGATTTTGGAACTGGTTATTCGAGCCTTAACTATTTGCGGCAATTTCCAGTGACGAAACTTAAAATCGACCGCTCCTTCATCAGAGATGTCGCCGTGAATACCGACGATGCCGCGATCACGACCGCGATCATCAACATGTCGAAAGGTCTCAACCTGAAGGTTCTCGCTGAAGGAGTTGAGAACAAGGCCCAGTTATCGTTCCTTCGAAACCAGGGATGCGACGAGTTTCAAGGCTACTATTTCAGCCGTCCTCTGAAAGTCGAGGACGCCGCAAACATACTTCAGAGACCTCTGGAGGCGATTGAGGACGAATCGTAGGTCGCGATTGCGGCATGGAACTGAGATAATCAGGGTCTTTTCAAGTGGAATGGAAAGCGGCGGAACTACGCCCAACGCAGTGAGAAAAGCGCTTCAGAGTGGCGAGAGCGTTTCCCCTGAGTTAATATTAACCAACCTTGTCGCACTCCAGAGGATGTGATACACCGAGTGCGGCGATAGGAGTAGCTCTCTCGGTAAGTCAGCAACTCTCCGCATGACCTGAAAGTAATACCTTCGCTCCCGCGTTATAGAACATCAGGGTCAGGTTTGGAGCGACTTATCTGCAACTTAGATGTCATAGTAAACTCTACTTAGATGCTATTACTTGCGACTTTTTAAGTGGTTACATACTAGGGATTTTCTTTCCCTTAACATACGCATATAACCAAACTTACATACCGGGTTTCTTTGCCGACGAAAACTCAGTGTGTGCCGATGATGTGTACGACATCGGCACATGCTTGATCGCCCTGCTGCCGTAGCGCGCCGTTGCACCTGTATGTGTGAAAGGCATTGCAAGATAATGCAATCATCGATTCGTGCTCTCCGCTCGCTATTCTCCCTGGTCTGCAGCCGCCCCAATGCGTTCACATTTTCAATCGTTGCCGCGTTTCTTGCATTGCCGTTTCTAGGCGCTCTTGCATTCGCGCAAAACGCGACGATCAGCGGCACAGTGTACGCGCCGAACGGCGTCGATCCGCTGAACAACGCGCTCGTATATGTGGTCAGCACATCGGCGGTAACCCCCGGCACGGGGATCCTGGCGCCGCTTACTTCGGGGGCGACATGCACCGGTACTGATCCGTCCGCTCAGCCGGGGTGTATGACCGCGGCGAACGCCGTTCCTGCAGGCGTTGCTCTCTATAGCACTACTGCGGTCAACGGAACCTTTACGCTGAGCAATGTACCTCAGGACATATACACGCTCGTCATCCAGGCGGGCAAGTGGCGGCGGCAGTTTTACAACGTAACGGTGGGGAGCGCCGCGCTGACGGGACAGTCGTACAGCATGCCATCGACCCACGGGGCGTTGACCAATCCCGATGGGTACGGGGAAATCCCGAAGATCGCCGTCGTTACTGGCGGAGTGGATGCGGTAGAGTGCGTCCTGCGTGACTCGGGTGTCGCCGATTCGGAGTTTACGGAAGCTTCAGGCAAGGGGCGCATCAATTTCTATACGGGGGCCGGTGAGGCGGGCGCGAAGATCAGTTCGACGACGCCGGCAGAGAGCGCGCTCGTGAGTTCCGCGGCAACCCTCGATGGATACGATATGGTGATGTTCCCCTGCCAGGGGACGGCCACGGATTCAGCCGTTACGACGAACAATTCAAAGAACATTCGGAGTTACGCAAATTCCGGCGGACGCATATTTGCTACTCACTACAGCTATGTATGGCTAGACAACACCAATACATTCCAGCCCTCCGCTAACTCGGGCGTGGCTTATTGGAGCCTTGGCCTCCCGAACCCTGCAGATGGAACCGCCACGGTCAACACCGGCTTTGACAACGGAACGACGCTTGGCCAATGGTTGCAGGATGTCGGAAGCTCAACGACATTGGATTCGGTTCAGATCAGTACTCTTCGACACAATGTGACTGGGGTGATCCCTCCGACGCAATCGTGGCTGACGCTGGACTCTGACGGCGCAATCATGCAGCTCACTTTCAATACCCCGCTCGGCGCTGACGCAGATAGCCAATACGGACGCGTGTTGTTCAACGAATACCACGTGAAAGATGAATCCACCAACGTCACAACCGGCAAGATATTTCCAGCCGAGTGCGGAACCACCGAGACGCCAGCTCAGATGAGCGCACAGGAGAAGATGCTTGAATATTCCCTGTTCGATCTATCAACTTTTGTAACCGGGATCGTTGTCCCTACGGCTTCCATCAGCATTACCCCTAATCCTTCGTCATTCACTGAGGGCGACGTCGCCGATACCATCACCGTGGATGTGACCAACACGAGTTCGACCGTTGATCTGCCGAGCAGCACGACCCTCACCGTCGCGCTGCCAGCGGGCATCACAGCGACTGCCATGACCGACCCAACCGGGGGCTGGAGCTGCACGGTCGGCACTTTGACATGTACGCGGACTGCGGGCATTGCAGCAGGTACAAGCGACTCCGTCACCCTGACCATAGCTGTCTCTCCCACGGCAACCGGAGGTGCGGCGACCACAACCGGCACAATTTCCGCTCTCGTGGCCAGTCCCAATTTTTCGGCCAATGTCAATGATCCCCTCACCATCACGATCAATCAACATGCTGCCGTCACCTGGGCAACGCCTGCCGCAATTACTTATCCCACGCCGTTGAGCAGTGCGCAGTTGGATGCCGCCGGCAATACTCCCGTCACTGTTCCGAGCAACTATGTCTACACGGATTCAGGGAATGTGATCACCGCTGGGAGCGTGCTCGCCGTCGGTACACATGCCCTGATGGTCACTTTCACGCCCAGCCCTGCCTATACAAGCACCTATGCCGGAACCGGAACAGCCGGCGTCACACTCGTGGTGAACGCGGCTCCTGCGGATACCACATCCACGACGACGGCAGCCGCATTTGGTGTACCTGTTGTTGCCAACTCGCCAGTGCAGGGAGAATCAGTAACGTTGACGGCCGTGGTCAGCGACACCACTCATTCCGGCACATCCCCGGCAGGCACAGCGAGCTTCGTGGATACGGTTGGTTTGACGCAGACCACGCTGGGACCAGTTGCGGTGAGCGGAGGGCTGGCTTCTGTAACATACACACCGGCCGTAGGATCGCACACAGTCAAATCGATCTTCACTCCTACCGATCCGACGCAGTTCGCCGCCAGTGATGATGCTACGGGAACATCCTTTACTGTATCGGCTAATAGCAACACGGCAAGTTACTTCACTGTATCTGTCGCCAACGATCCGGCCTATGTCGGCTTGCCCGATACGGTGACTGTAACTCCGTATGATGCTTACGGCAATGTCGTGGCTGATTACACCGGTGCTGTCACACTGAGCAGTACCGACGGTGGAGCGCAATTCTCAACGCCGGTGTTTACCAACGGCGTGGGCACTGCGACAGTGGACTTTTCCACTGCCGGCTCGCAGACGATAACAGCAACTTCGGGGCCGGTTACGGGCACCTCCGGTTCACTTACCGTCGATTCGAAGCCGGGTTTTGTTGTCACTCTGTCTACGGATGACAGTGTTGGGGTGGCCGCAAACTGCCCACAAGGTGGCCCGAGCGGAGGCAATGGCACAGACTGCACTCTTCGCGACGCCCTGGCCGCAGCAGCAGAAGCCGGGACGGGCACCATCACCATGCCCACCACTACACCCACAAATCTGACAGTGGGGAGCACGTTGTCTGTTCCCCCGTACACGAGCATCGTCGGACCGACCACAGGCGGCGGTACGTCGGAGACCAACCTGTTGACGGTGTCGGGAGGTGGCCCTTCGAGCAACTTCCCGGTATTCACGGTGAGCAATGGCGTAACTGACTCGAGTATCTCCAACATCGTAATTACCAATGGAAATAGCAATACCAACGGCGGTGGCATTGAAAACGACGGTGCGCTGACGTTGACTGACGACACTGTTTCCGGCAACACGGCGGGAGTCAATGGCGGCGGCATCAACAATACCGGCACACTGACGGTGATCGGTAGCACCGTATCAGGCAATACAGCGGGCGGCAACGGTGGAAGCATCGATAACACCGGTACAGGTACGTTGACGCTGATCGACAGCACGGTCTCCGGGGGCTTCAGTTCTCTGGAAGGCGGCGGCATCTACAGCTCTGGAAACATGACGCTGTTTGACGACACAATTTCCGGAAATACAGCGGTCCAGTCCGGTGGGGGCGTCTACAATTCGGCATCTGCGCAACCGATGGCCAAATTGGCCAACATCGTTCTCTCCGGTAATACGCAGGGAGTCACTCCCGGCGCCGGCGTGGCTGACGATTTCGATGGCACCGTCTACACAGACAATGGCGGCAACCTGGTGGGAACAAACAACGGCGTCGTGGTGAACTCCAACGCTATTCAATTGGGACCATTGGGCGTCTATGGCGGACCGACCAATACAATGATTCCGTTGCCGGGCAGTCCCGCCATCTGTGCAGGACTTGCCGCGAGCATTGCACCGGGAGTGAACACAGATCAGCGCGGGCTTCCAAACACCAACAAGAGCTATTCGGGATACACCACCACGGCCTGCGTGGATGCGGGTGCAGTGGCCACCGACTACGCATTGAGCTTTACTGCGGAGCCTTCCACCAGCGTGGCTGCGAACACGAGCTTCTCCGCCGGAATAACTCTGACAGAGAGTAACGCCGTCTTCGCAGGCAGCGCGGTATCGATTCCACTGACGCTTACCGGCAGCGGAACACTGAGCAATGGCTCAGCCACAACTGCGGCTGGAGTGGCGAGTTTCTCATCGTTGCAAGTGAACGCGGCGGGAATCGGCGACACGCTAACGGCCAATCTGACACTGAACTCGGCAAGTTCTCCGGTTGCGGCGATTGCTTCCGTAAGCACTAGCTTCGACGTAATCCAGGACTCAACGACGACGGCTGCCTTTGATGTGACGCCCATCTATAACACGGGCAATCAGGGCGTAACGCTTTCCGCAACAGTCACCAGCGCCGGGGGACCAGTGAATGCCGGTACGGTTACGTTCACGGTCCTACAGGGCAGCACGATCATTGGCACTCCGGTCGCCAGCAGCACACTGACCGATGGCTCTGCCAGCGTCACGTACTCTCTTCCGGGAGGAATGCCGGCAGGTCCATACACCATTCAGGCCGTGTACAACCCGGGTGGGTTCTTCGCGACCAGCAGCGATAGCTCGCATACATTGACAGTGGAGCAGGCTGCGGCTACGGTCACGCTGACGCCGAGCAGCCTGAGCCAGACTTACACCGGCTCGCCGCTGCCGGTCACGTCGACGACCAATCCAGCTGGTCTGACGGTGACTTACACCTACAACGGCTCTTCGACGCCGCCGACTGCTGCCAGCAGCTACGCTGTGGTTGCCACTATCAATGATCTGAACTACACGGGATCGACCACGGGAACACTGGTCATCGCAAAGGCTGCGGCCACGGTCACGCTGACGCCGAGCAGCCTGAGCCAGACTTACACCGGCTCGCCGCTGTCGGTCACGTCGACGACCAACCCGGTTGGGTTGACGGTGACTTACACCTACAACGGGTCATCGACAGCGCCGACCGCTGCCGGCAGCTACGCTGTGGTCGCTACCATCAATGATCCCAACTACACGGGCTCGACCACGGGAACACTGGTCATCGCAAAGGCTGCGGCCACGGT
>JBAWCO010000643.1:0-5649 GCA_049590315.1 Occallatibacter sp.
TTGGGTATGGTGAGGCCTTTGCTCTGGGCGAGTTCGTAGGCGCGGGTCCACTCGTCTTTGCAGTGGGTGAGGGCTTTGTCGGTTTGGCTGGTGCGGTCGCGTGGTGGTGTCTGGCCCGCGTCGATGACGAAGGTCATGCGGCGGGCTAGGAGGGGGAGTCTCATGCGGTGTGCTCCATTCTCCATGTGGGGCTCTTGATGGTTTCGAGCGCCGAGCGCTTGACGGGGCGCAAGTCGTGGTCGAGGTACCAGATGGTCGAGGCGAGGTTTCGGTGTCCCAGGAGTGCTTGCACGTCGCGAATGTCTCCGGAGTGTTCGAGCATGGCAACGGCGGTGGTGCGGCGGAGGTCGTGGAGGGTTAGTTTGCGGGTGATGCCGATGCTGAGGCGCAGATTTTTGAATGCTCGGCGGAGTGTGGCGTGGTCTTGGGTCGGGTGCGGTGCTGGTCCTCGGTTGGCGCGGTTGCGTAGCCAGAGTTGATGCACGAATGGATGGCGGTCTTCTGGATCGCATTCGTTGATGAGCTTCTCGACCGCGGCGGTCACGGGGAGTGTCAGTCGCTCGCCGCATTTGGTTTCAAAACGGAGTTCGCGCCGGTCTGCGTTGTAGTCCGCTCGGCTGAGTCTTGCGGCTGTGCTTGAGCGGATGGCGAGGTCGGCGCAGAGGAGCATCCAGAGTTTGAGATGTGGCGGTGCGGCGTTGAGGAGTGCGGCGCGTTCGTCGTCGGTGGCTGTGACGTTGCGCGGGCGCAGGCCGGGGTGCTTGTCCACCAGGTGGTCGAGCTTGGGTGCGCCGTGATATTCCCACAGCCAGCGGAGCAGGCGGCGGGTTGCGCTTACTTTGTTGCTGAGGGTCGAATGCGCGTAATGCCGTTTACGGATCGCTTCGTTGACGTCGTGGATGTGCGCCGCGCTGAGTTGATTGGGATGGGCTTGGCCGAGCGTGGCGATGAGGAGCTTACCGGCTTGGAAGACCGGGGCATGTTGGTTGCGCCCTTTGATTTCGGCGAGAAGGAGTGACGCGGCTGTGGGCTTCTCGCCGGTTGTTTTGGGTGGGCTTGCTCTTTTTGCTCGCTCTCGAAAGCGAGCGCCGCGCGTTCGCTGTTGAACGATTTACGCTTGCGCTTTCCGGTGCGGTCGCGCCAGTCGGCATAGAATTTTCCGCTCTTTTCAAACATGGTTGCCTTTCTAGCATGGACCGCCGTTTGGTGTCTGCGCATCCGTGGACACTGTTGGACACCATCGATTCCGCGTTTTGGCCGCGATGTGCGCGGCGGTTTGCTAGGATGGACACTACGGTCCGTGACTATAGTAGTTCCGGCGGCAGAAGAGTTAAGGGGTTGTGCCCTGACCCTTTCTCCGACGCTGAACTGGTTCCCCGGTTCCCCAATATCCGTCCCACATGTTAGATCGCTGGGGTGGCTGAAAGCGTATTGCAATCATCCCGGCCTCATGATTCGCGCCGGTTACCCGTCCCCAACCTTTAAGGAGAAGTAAGAGAAGATGATTAACTATCTGGAATTGCCGATCGGCGATCGATCGCCGGAGGTCTTTCGGGCGGTGATCGAGATCCCCAAAGACGGCACCAACAAGTTTGAATACGACAAGCAACTACATGTTTTCAAGCTGGACCGCAACTTGCACTCCCCGGTTCACTACCCTGGGGACTATGGTTTTATTCCCTCAACACTGAGCGACGACGGCGATCCGCTGGATGTGCTGGTGCTGGTGCCGGGACCGAGTTTTCCAGGTTGCGTGCAAGAGGTACGGCCGATTGGCCTGCTGGAGATGCTGGACCAGGGCGTACTGGATGAAAAAGTGCTGGCCGTGGGCAAGAACAATCCGCGCTACACCAACGTGTGGAACTACACGGATATCTACCCGCACATGCTGAAGGAAATTACACACTTCTTCTCGATCTACAAGGATCTCGAGGGGAAACGGGTGGAGATCAAGGGCTGGCATGATGCTGCATTTGCGCGCGATCAAGTAATCAAGTCAGTAAAACAGTTTCAAGAGAGCAAGGCGCCGAAGACAGAGGACGGAGTCGCCAAAGGCAAGTCGAAGTCCTGACTGTGGCGTATCTGCTTCGAGCCGCTTGAAGTGCAGGCCGCACAGATTTATGCGCGGCCTGCGACGAAACTGTCGAAAGCCTGACAAGTTTAGTTCGATGCGACATTGTTGGTCTGAGCAATCTTCCGGATCATGTCCAGATGCTTCTGGATTACCTTCGCGCCTTCGCGGGCAGCGTCTGTAACAACCGGAGAGGCGCCGCCGACGATTTCCTTATGAAAGTCGGCGAGATCGACTTCATGATCCTTGACCATGGCTCGGATGTAGGCTTTGTCGAAATCGTTGCCGGAGAGCACCTTGAGTTTCGCCATAAGGGCCAGATCCGAAGCTGACAGAACGGTTGGGGGTGTGACGCCGATTTGCTGGGCGACATCCTTCATCTGATCGCCGAGCCGAGTGTGATCTGTAACCATCTTTTGTCCGAACTGCTTGACGTCTTCGCTGTTCCCTTTCTCGGCGGCCAGCTTTCCCAGGTCAACTTCCGCCATACCGCCCCTGAGGGCGGCGGTAACGAAGTGCTTGTCATCAGAGCTTGCCTGCACGGAAGAACCGCTCTGCGCGCGCGCCAGGGAAGCGCGGACGGATAGAAGGGCAATAACAGAGATGCCCACGATATTCAGAATTCGATAGAGCTTCATAGATTCTCCTCCGATCTGCTAATCAGCGGTGCTTGATCGTTCGTCTACCAAGGATGGGTGGAAGGCGTCCGGAGTTGCTTTGCGGTGGGTTTGTTCCGGCCCGATTGTGGAGAGAAGCGGGCAACCTCAAAGGTTGAAATCCGCTCTTACTAGCAAGCCGGACGCCGAGAACGCGCACGAAAGTGCATCAACGCAATGAAGAGTCGATTTGCAGGGATCGGCAATGCAGACGACCGCATGCATGGAGAGCCCGCCCTGAAAAGTGCAAGGTGCCGGTCCGAGTGAAAGTTCGGGGCTGACGCCGACAAGTCCAGAACAATCAAAAATGAAAGCTGGGGCCTTTGTGTTCGCTTAAACGACCTGAGGGGCGCGACGACCGATGCAGCGCCTTCCAAGCATCAGAACCGCAATTCAACAGCCAAAGGAGCATCTTATGAAATTGTTCTCAGAGGACATCAAGGACCTGGAGACCCTGTACTTGAACAGCCTCAAGAAGGCATACGACATGGAGATCAAAATTACCAAGTCCCTTCCTGACATGATTGAACACGCAACGGATTCAGAATTGAGCGATGCCTTTAGCACTCACCTTGAGCAGACTAGAGCACACGTTCTGGCGGTCGAGGGCCTGCTGCAAGCCCGTCAGGGAGAAGCGGAGACTGAGACCTGTAAAGTGATCGGCGGCTTGACGACAGAAGCAGAAGACTTGATCAAGGACGTGACCGATTCGTCAGTCTGCGACATCGCGCTGATCGGCGCCGCGCAACAGGTGGAGCATCACGAAATCGCTGTGTACGGAACGCTGCGGCGCTGGGCTGAGCTGCTAGGCCTGGATCAAGACGCTGCGATTCTTGAAGCAATTGAGTCGGATGAGCTGAATGCGGACGAATTGCTCACCGAGATTTCAGAGAGAGTCAACCTGGTTGGCGCAGCCTGATGCAATTCTTCTCGCTTGCATAACAGCCGGGCCGAGAGATGGAAGTGATGATTTCGTGAAGGAATGGCTGCCCTGAAGGAAACCCGCGAGGGCTGGGTCGGAATAATTGTAATGAAGACTTGCGCGTGGCGGGTCAGGGGAAAACCTTGATCCGCCATGTTTGTTCGCAATCAAAACGGCTGCCTCGCCGGGCTATGAGCACGAAGCAAGACGATCAATCCGCGCTTGAATTGGCGGTTGGATCGGATACCAGATGGGTTTGTGCAGATCGGACGGCGGTGATGCGATACAGCACTGGCCCCAGCAGCCCTACTATAACGGCAAAAACGAGCGCGGAGAAAGAGCCGAACAGTTTTTCGTCGCGTGCGGCATAGAGCGCGTACCCGATCAATACCGCGGGGCCCAGTCCCAGCAGGCAGGCAACGGCAAAATTGCCGGCCTTGAAAGGGCGCGCCAGATCGGGCTCGCCGATACGCAGAATGACGAGCGCCACAAACTCGAGCAGCAGGCTGGAACCATACAAGATGAGGTCGATGGAGATGAGTCGCTCAAAGGGCAGCTTGAGTGCGAGAGCCCATGCCAGTCCGCAAAGCAAAACGCTGACCCACGGCACGCCGCGGCGGTTGCGCCGGGCAAGGACACGAGGCAACATGCCGTCCTGAGCCATGGTCATGGGCAGGCGCGCATAACTCATCATCAGCGCGTTGAACATGCCGATGCCGCAGATGACGCCGCCGGCAACCACGGCAAACGCCAGGCCCGCCCCGAGCAGCCCGGCGCCGCCGACCGTGCGGGCTGCATCCGTCCAGTCGCCAGTAGAAAAACTGTTCGCGGAAAGGCCGGCAAGCGCCATAGCTGACAGCGGCAGAATATAGGTAATAGCGACGAGGAGAGTCGCAGCGATCATTGCGCGGGGATAATTGCGCTGAGGATTCTCAACTTCCTGCGCGACAGTGGAGGCATTGTCCCACCCCATGTAATTCCACATGGCCACCTGGACGGCGGTTGAGAATGCCGACGCAGAGGCGGGCTGGCTCCATTGCACCGCTGGGTGCAGCGTGAGGCCGCGCCAGAAGCCGAGAACTACGAAGACAGCGAACGGCGCCAGGAGCAACGCAAACATCCACACGGAATCCTCGCCCACGGCTGGGGCTCCGCGGAGATTCCACGCGCAACAAAAAACGACCACCGCGAGCGACCAGCCGTAACCGCGCCAGTCGTGAGTCAACGCAGGGCTGAACTTGCCGAGATAGAGAACGAAGATCGCGGGATAGATGGCCATATCGAAGATGCTGGCCGAAAGCGAGAGCCAGCTTTCCTGATATCCCCAGAACGGTCCCATCGCCCGGCGCACCCAGACGTAAAAGCCACCGTCGGCGGGAAGGGCGCTCGCGAGTTCGCCGATCATGAGTGCGGTAGGCAGAGACCACAACAGCGGCAAGAAGAGCAGGATGAGGATAGCCCGGAGGAAGCCTGCGCCGCCGAGGATGTCCTCAATGCCGTAAGGTCCTCCCGACACCATGAAGTAGGTGGCCGCAATCAGCGGGAAGAAGCGCATCTTGCGCGAGGCGACTTTGAACGCAATCGGCATACGTGCGAATCTATCAACCCGAGCCCGATGCCCAAAGCAAAAAGCGCCGTTGGGACAGGCTGACTTTCCGGCGTGGGAACCATCGCACGCACCGCGACCGCGACTTCCGGTATAATCCGTATGAGACCCGGAGAGATGGCCGAGTGGCTGAAGGCGGCGGTTTGCTAAACCGTTGTAGGGTCAAAAGCTCTACCGGGGGTTCGAATCCCCCTCTCTCCGCCATCGATTCTTGCTTTCCACTAAAATTAACTCAATGCTGTACAAATACTTAACCTTGTCAGATTTCCTATCGCATGCTTCAAAACTTCACGATATTCAGAGTCTTCCCCGCCTATGAACCCAAGGACGGGATAGCGAGAATTCGGCGAATTCAAGTCCTTCAATGGGAGTTGATTTTCATCTATTCCAGAAG
>JBAWCO010000644.1:0-2150 GCA_049590315.1 Occallatibacter sp.
GCCCATATTCATCCATGCCATGAAGTGAAGTGCTCTTGGAAGCCGCCGTCTTCCCTCACAGATTCTTGACAAAGAAGTTGGTGAGGCGCTGAAAGAGAATCAGGCGCGCCCCGCGATCCTCGAACAAACTTTGGCGGTCGGGAAATAGCAGAATGTCGGCATACTTTCCCTTGTCCAAAAGCTCATCGAGCAACATCAAGGAATGTTCCTGGTGCACTGTTTCATCTAGTGTTGCCTGTGCGAGTAGGAGCGGCACGCTGAGATTCTTGGCATTTTCGACGGGGGAAGACGAAAGCCAGCCGTCCTGGTTGCGCTTTGGATCTTCAAGGTAACGTTCTGCGTAGACCGCGTCGTAAAGATGCCAATCCGTGATCGGAGAGCCGGCAAACCCCGCCTTGAAAAGTTGAGGGCGGTCAAGCAGGCCATGGAGGGCGAGGAATCCTCCGTATGCCCATCCACATATCCCGATGCGCGTCTTGTCCACCCAGGGCTGAGAGTGCAGATATAGCACTGCGTCCCGCAAATCCGCCATTTCCGCCGCAGAGAGTCGCAGATGCACGGGCTCCTCAAACAGATGGCCTTGACCAGCGGTGCCGCGGTTATCGACAGCAAGTACTACATAACCCTTCTGCGACATCAGCGCAAACCATAGCGAAATATCCCCGCCCCAGGCATCGCGCACGATCTGCTCACCGGGACCGCCGGCAACATAGAGTATTACCGGGTAATGCCGTGTGGGGTCGAAGTCTGAGGGCTTCATGATCCAGACGTTCAGATCTATGCCCAGGTGTGTTTTCACTACAAGGAACTCAAGGGATCTGAGTTGATTCGCCGGATCGGCGGTCTCTTTGCTGCTTAGGGTTGCGATCCTGCTTCCGTCGGTCCTGAGCAACTCTTGCCGAGGTGGTGTTGCATGGTTCGACCATGTATTCACCAGAACATCACCCGAAGGCGACAGAACCGGGTTGTTGGTACCCTTTTCTCCTGTGATGCGCGCAAGTGCTGTTCCATCCAACTTCACACGGTAGAGTTGGCGTTCAGTGGATCCGGCTTCGCTTGCCGTGAAGTAGACGACGCCTGCGGCTTCGTTGGCGCCGACAAGCGAAGTAACTTCCCAGTTTCCACTTGTAAGTTGGTTGAGTTCGCGGCCGGAAATGTCATAAAGGTAGAGATGGCGATAACCTGAACGTTCGCTCAACCAAAGAAAGCGTCGCGAGTCCTTGAGAAAATGAAGGCCGTTGCTCAGGTTGATCCAATAGGCGTCTTTCTCTGTGAGTATGGCGCGTGTCTTCCCCGTGACCGCGTCCGCCAACAGAAGATCGAGTGTTTTCTGGTCGCGGCTAAGACGCTCGACCGCGAGATGCTTGCCATCCGGCAACCATTGCACACTCGGAATGTAAATATTCGTATTGCTTCCGAGATCGATCTGGAGCGGCGTAGGGGCTGACACAGCCTTTACAAAAAGGCGAATCGTTGGAATTGGCCCACCGGGCTTTGGGTAGGCTATCGAGCGTTCATCGCCGTCGGAATTGCGAAGGAAATATTTGTCGACTGTGTGATCGTCCGTTTCGATCCAAGCAATGGAGGACGAGTCCGGTGACCACCAGTATGCCGAATGCAACCCGAGTTCGTGAAGATAGACCCAATCCGGCTCACCCTCTCGCAGATCGTCCTTGCCAGCAGGCGTAAAGGCGCGTGTAATCCCGGTTGTAGCGTCTGCCAGCCAAAGTGTTTGGCCCTCGATGAAGCTGACGAAACGTCCGTCGGGGCTAATTTGAGGATCGCTGAGGCCCGTTCGATCTGTCACAAGGGGCCTGAAAGAACGAGTGTCGAGGTCAAACCAGGCGAGTTCACCGCTTGTGGCAAGCAATAGAGCGTGGCCACCAGGGGCCCAGATGTAGTTCTGAAGATGTTTCGCCGCGTCGGCTTCGTTTTCACTTCTTGTGCTGTGAGGATGATCGCCGCCGAATCCGGCAGCTATCTCGCCATTGGAAACAAGTAGCTTTTGTTCGCCTGTCGCTGCATCGATGTTCCAGATTTCCGTTGCAGTGAAACTGCCCGCGGAATTTCCTTGCCTTGGAAGTGTCCGAGTGAAGCTGAGACTCTCGCCTGAGGGACTCCATGTCAGATTTGCAGGCAAAGCCTTGTCC
>JBAWCO010000645.1:0-5895 GCA_049590315.1 Occallatibacter sp.
ATACTAGCCCAGCTGGTGTGATGTACCTCGCCCCGCGATACCAATAGGACTGGGCCCCACTTTCGACCAGACCAACTACAAAGTAGTCGTGCACGTGGCGCGGATATCGATGGGAAACAAAGTGCGCATGGAGAACCTCGACGGATTCAGGTCCTGGCAATCGATAGTACTGTGACCACTCGTCACGACCAGTTCGCTCGAAATCCATAATCTCGGCTCCCTCCGACTTACGAAGTCAACAATTTCTCCATGCAGTCACTCTGCCTGTGCAACACCGTCCTGATATCTATATTCAAGCATAAGGAAATGAGAGTCAAAAAGTGGGCAATGGAAGGCCGATCAGTCCCCAATCAGTGCGTCGAAGGATTTGGTGTGTGCTAAGCGCCATCCAAGTTGGCGCAGCTGCGGACACCTACACCACGCTATTAGTCGTGATCACTTCGCGATACCAGTGAGCGCTCAGCTTAGGAGTGCGCTTCTGTGTGGTGAAGTCCACGAAATGCAGGCCAAAACGCTTGCTGTAACCATCGGCCCACTCGAAGTTATCGATCAAACTCCACAGGAAATAGCCCTTCACTGGATAGCCTTCCCGCGTTGCGCGGCATAGGTGGGTGAGATGGTTGCGCAGGTACATCACGCGGTCCACGTCTTCCACCTGTCCGGCAGCGGTCAGCACGTCGTCACAGGAGGCGCCGTTCTCCGTAATGTAAACTGCCGGTGGCTTCCAGAGGTTGCAAACATTTCTTACGCCCCAGTAGATACACTCTGGACCCAGCGTAAGCCAGGGCGACGCCATATGCGGATAAGAAGCAGGAGTCGGTTCTACCGCGAAGCCAGCGGGTGAATCATTTGCCCGAACGTAAGCCGGAAAGTAGATATTGAGTCCTACAAAGTCGAGTTCGCTGCCGATTGCGGCCATGTCGCCGGGCTCAACTATTGGTGCGTTGACACCGCTAGCCTGCAGGTACTCGTTGGGATACTTTTTTTCCATAAGCGTGGTGAGGAATGGCGCATTGACTAGCCGCGTGGCCTTCTGTGCGGCTTGGATGTGCTCGTCGGTCTCGATCACAGGAACAAAAACAGCAGCGTTCTCCGCCAGACCGACTTGTGTACCGGCCGGCGTATTGGCGCGGATCGCCTGGACGGCGAGGCCGTGAGCGAGGATTCCGTGATGCCGGACCTGGTTGGCTTCAGCGTCGGGGAGCTTGAGGCCGGGAGCGAACTGGCCGATGCGATATCCGAGATCGGTAAAGCAGACGAACTCGTTCGTAGTCATGAAGTGTCGTACACGGTCGCCGAGTTTGTGGGTCGTGTAAGCGGCGTAATCGGCAAAAGCTTTGGGAGTGTCGCGCGACTGCCAGCCGCCTTCAAGGGCCTGAGGCAGATCCCAGTGGAAGAGCGTAATGAAAGGAGTGATGTCGTTGGCCAGCAGCTCATCGACGACTCGGTTATAGTAGTCGAGTCCATTGGGGTTGGGTTGGCCACGGCCGGTAGGGAAGATGCGCGACCAAGAGATGGACATGCGATAGGTCTGCACACCCAAAACTTTGAGCAGATGGACATCTTCTTTGTACAGGTGATAAGAGTTGTCGGCGACGTCGCCGGTGTCCCCATTATGTGTCTTGCCAGGAATGTGCGAGAAGACGTCCCATACGGACGGGCCGCGCTCGTCTTCGCGAGCGCCTCCTTCAATCTGATACGCGGCGGTCGAGCAACCCCATCTGAAGCCCGGCGGAAACTGGAGTACAGACTTGTCGCCCTGCGCTCGCGCAGACGTGCCCACCGAATGGCTTAAGGTTGTTCCGGCCGCCATAGCTGCGGCGGTTCTTCCAAACTGGCGGCGGGTCATGTTCTTCATCTGAAACTCTCCCTTGGCATTGATCGGAGCGGAACGGCAAAATTGCGGCCAGACCGTTTCGACGAGGTATGCCCGCGCTGCGCGATTGGGCCGGACACAGGAAAATGAAAGCCAGCGAGTCCTATGTCTTACCGTGGTCGAGATGGTTTCATTTGCAACGGCAAAAAGGATGTTCCGGGTTCGCCTACGCATCTTCTGCAGACGGTCCACAATTCTTGCTGGCCGCACCGTTCCCGCGGCGCCGCCGACACGACCCAGTAGTGTTGTAGCTTCGCCACGCTATTTCCGCGTTGCCCAAATCTCGAGCGTCATGCAGTGCTGGGTAGTCGCCTCGCACTCCAGCATGTCTTCTACGAGCAGGTTCCAGCCTACAAAGCCGGCAAACCTGCCCCCCGGCGACTGCGCTACCGTCGGCGCCAGTCCTTCGCCTGTGTCCGCGCTGAAATCCTCGTGCATTGAGCCCCACGTCGCAATGTCTCTGCGAGTGACACCGGCCAACGTCTCGGCCAGCCAACGCGCTTCTGCCGCGAAACCGTAGCGGCGCAGAGCAATCCAATGAAGGTAGTTTGCGTTGATCCAGATCGGTCCGCGCCAATTAGAGTAGGGATCAATAATAGCGTCGTTGTTGTACGCCGGGTCGTTCTTCGCCAGACTCCTGAAGCCGTACTCCCCTCGCATTTCATTGCGATTTAGCAGATGCTCGCGAATCATTCGCTGTCCATCCTTATCTGACAGCATTCCGTAGGAGAGCGGCACGAAGTTCGACCAACTGATCGCGCGCACCCAGGCGCCATCATCGCGGCGACGATTTAGAAAGATCGCATCGCGCTTGATCCATAGATGTTTGATAATCGCCTGTCGCGTTGCCTGCGCGTCCTCCTTGTAGCGCACCGCCCGATCGTGATCCCCCAGCTTCTCAGCAATAGCCTCCATGGCCTCGTACTCGCGCATGGCGAAGACGGACGCGTCGACGGCCAGAATCGCGCTGCGGTCTTTAGGCTCGTTGCTGAGCGATGCGCTGTTGTCCGCGCCAGACTGCATCGCGTTATCCCAGAACCACAGACCCCAGCGTTCGTCGAACTGCGTCTTTTTGCGATAATCGAGCACGCGCTGCATTGCCGGCCACACTGGCCGAATCCACTCGTAGTCGTGCAATCGCTCGGCCGCGAGAACGGCGCCCTGTGCAAGGAACGGTTTCATGGCGAATTTGCCAAACAGGGGGCGAGGTCCTGTCGCTGTAATGCAGCCAGCGACGTAGCCCTCAGCATCAGCGGACGACGCAAAGCCCAGCGTCCAGTCCCGCAGGTATTTGGCGTCTGCGTCATTTTGGTTGGCCCAGTGCGCACCAATGAAGTACCCATCCCAGTCCCACATCTGTGCGTAGTAGCCTGCAGGGATTAAATAGGGATAACGTAGGTAGCCTTCTGCTGGGCGGACCGTTTGCGGGGCCAACCGGTCAAAGTCGCCCCGGAGTCCCGCAAGCAGTTCCGAGTCTGGTCGGGTTTGTTGTGCACTGGCGACAATCGAGCACATGATAGCTACTGTAAGTATTCCGAGAAGTACGTTAGGCACAAGCCAAACCGTTCTGGCGAAATGAGAGGGTGCGCGCAGCCTCAATGCGTTCATTGACACCTTGTTCTTCCTTTCCTAAAGTGCATTCGTCAATCGATCAACGCGCGTCCTACTCCGTCGTCGCCATCAGATTGTGTACGCACGCGATGATAGTTTGGTCGCAAGGCGCTCGACCTTGTGCGAGAAGGCTGCTCAATCTCGGCCAGTGGACGGTATCGGGAAGCGTCGCGCGAGATCTGCAACAGATTCCGAAGGAACAATTGGAAAACCAAGTTTCTCCAATTCAGATCGAAGTTGGCTTACAGACTCGAAGCGAACGGCCTTGATTCCAAGTGCCTGTCCCGCATTCACATTCACCTCACGATCATCGATGAATAAGGTCTCATGAGGCGTAGTTCCCAGGCGATCGAGGCAATACGCATAAATTTCCGCCTCCGGCTTGGCCAAGCGTACTTCTTGAGATAAGACAACAACATCAACGTGTTTAATCCAATCGACGCCTCCGCGAAGTCTGGCCACCATGTCGGCGTGCATGTTTGATAGCACGGCGGTTCTGATACCTCCTCGGTGAATACACACGAGCCACTCGATCATGACCGGATTCAGATCGCTCCACATCTCCACATCCCACGCTCGAAGATGTGAAATTCGATCTGAATGAAGGCCGATTCCGAGTTCGTCCGCAAACGAAGACCAATAAACTTCTGGAGTAAGATCGCCCCGGTCGTAAGCGTTGCGGTTCTTCTCATAGAGAGTCGCGAATTGCGCCTGACTAATGCCAAACACATCTGCCATTTGAGCGACTTGTTCCTCGTTGGGGCGAACACATAGGACTTCGCCATAGTCGAGGATGATTCCCTTGATTTCGGAATGCATCGTCGTCACTACTTCCTCTTCTGTTTACTTTCGCAGGAGTCTCGTATTTCGTCCAATGAATTGATGTCGGCTCTGTGATAACGTAACGGAATGGATCTAGAGCCTTCAGAACTCCGCTCATTCGTGGTCCTTGCCGCTGAACTCCACTTCCGCAAAGCCTCCGAGCAGTTGTTTCTATCTCAACCGGCCCTCACCAAGAAGATTCAAAGGCTCGAAGAAAAGGTAAACGGTCCACTGTTCGTGCGCTCAAGGCGGAAGGTCGCTTTAACGGAGGCGGGAAGGATCCTGCTTCCAAGAGCTGCAATGCTACTTAGAGATGCCGAGTCTGCGGTAGCCGAAGCCCGGGCAGCTGTTGACGGCAGGGCCGGCATGTTGCGGATTGGTTTCGGGATCGCCACAGTGTCTAGAATCGTTCCGGAAACGGTTCGGCGATTCCGCAAGCTCTATCCCGGCGTTGAGCTTCAGATGCGGGACATGGCCTCTCCTTCGCAAATCGTGGCTCTTGCTGACGGCAGGCTGGATGTAGGACTGCTCCGCATGCCGGTGACGAACCCTGAATTGGCATGCATTCCACTTTTCCCCGAACGCTTGGTCTTAGCCGCTGCGCCGAGCTTTCCCTATAACTCTAAAGAAGGCCTCAGCTCGTGCCGGGACTGCCCTTTCATCTTCCAGTCTTCTTCCATTTCGCAAACGTTTTATGACCACGGGATGCAACTCTGTCGACGAGTTGGATTTACGCCTAAAATCGTGCAAGAGGCGAGTGAGATGTTCACTATCCTAAATTTGGTTCGAGCTGGTCTCGGCGTTTCGCTGGTACCGAGATCATCCGTGCGCCTTCGGGTGCCGCGAGTGCGGCTTCATGAAACTCACCTGAAGGAAGCGACGTGGTACATCGGTATTGTGTGGAATAAAGGCTCGGAGAAGCGCGCCATCATCTCTCGGTTCGTTACAGTCGTGCGGACGGTTGTCGGAAACCAAAATGTTTGAGCGGCGAGTCGACCGACGCATTCTTGCCGAACCATCTTGTGAAATCACTGCCTTTGCAACCCAATTTCATGCGGTCTCATTATTTATCCTTCACTACGGCCACCGCTTCGATTTCCACGAGGAATTCCGGCCGGAATAGCCTAGACACTTGAACGGCAGTGCTGGCTGGTGGATTCTCAAGGCTGATATACCTGTCACGCACTTCTCTGAATTCGGGTAAGTTGGAGAGATCAAGGAAGTAGCTGTTCAATTTGATGACTTTGCCGAAGCTCCCGCCAGCGGCTTCAACTGCCGCCTTGAGATTCTCAAACACTTGTTCGACCTGGGCGCGAAAGTCGTCTTTACCGACGACGTTGCCAGACTTATCCAGGGCAACTTGACCCGCGATAAATACGGTTGTCCCGCCGGTCACTGTGGCCACTTGGGAGTAGCCGACCGATTTGGGCATGGTTTCGGGGATCAGTAGTTGAAAGTTGACTTCGCTAGACATTCTTCCTGGCTCCTTTGTCAGTCTGTTTCACATATACACAAGCACCAGCGTTTCCCGCCATCCGCTATAGCGGACGCGTGAACACCAGATTCCGTTCGTTCCTGTCAAATAC
>JBAWCO010000646.1:0-6411 GCA_049590315.1 Occallatibacter sp.
AAGGACACGAGCGATTCTTGAAAAATGGCTGGACAAATATGCGTGTCGTGGAAACTGTGCTGAAAGCAGCATTCGAATGATGGTGTGCCCGTCGGCGTAGAACAGGGCTCCGATTGAATAGTAGTTCAACAACAGCGCGGTTCAACGGGCCGCGGGTTCGGTGCACACGCGCTCCCCCGAATCGGCCTACGCGGAATCCAGTTTGAGCTGCAGCTTTGGCTCACCAGCGATACATACGTTGTATTGCGGATGGCTCAAGCGATGATAAAGATAGATCTGCTGGTGCCAGTGTTCGGGTACACGCGCCTTGAATACGCGAGCGGGAGAGAGATGATCGTGCAGAAGTTTGCGTTCCGGAGCTAGGTTGAACTCACGGATTGCTTCCCGCTCTCCCGTTCCATCGGCGAACGCGTTTTCCGGATATCCTATTACGTCGTCAAAAAAACACCATACTCGCGGCAGCAGGTTCTGCTTGGTCAGCAGGCCAAGGGCAGCGGTGGTGGAGCTATATAAGTCGAGGTCAAACATGATTGCCCCGAGCGGTGCATCGGGCATTGCCTCCCATTTCGGTATGGTGTCTGCGACATTACCGAAGATAAGATCGGCTTGCCCGGCCAATCGTTTTTCAAGGACTTCCCGGTCCATCTCGAACGAACCCGGAGGCCAGTAATAACGCACATCACGGGGATCCTCAGACGACGGTAATCCAGTCCCGCTGTCGAAGCCCAGCAGATGGACCTCCATACCCAGCGCCTTTCTGATCTCGTCCCGGTGCCGGCACATCGATAAAATTCCGTTGCCGCCAGCCACTCCTAATTCAACGGCGGTGATAGCTTTGTATCCCAGGGCCTTGGCTTCGTGTGCAGCCTGGTATAGGCAAAGCCCGTAGTAGGGGCGATCAACCGCTCCTGCATCGAGGCGAGCTTTATACGATCCCATCGGCCAGTGCTTCAAGACTTTGCGAATCACTTGAGTTCGCAATGGAACAGGATATGCGAAACGAGTTATGAGTCGGTCAACGATAGACATTCAGTATTCGTCCTCATCAAATTCCTCACGAACCGTGAATCCCCAAATCGAACCTAAAAATGTGGGAAGAGAGACACGAATTCTTGAGAGCCTTACTCAGACTGTCGACGTTCCAGGGAACTTCCCTCAGCAATGTGCATCTTCTCAGCGAGCGACTAATCTACCACTTTGCATTTCAAGCAGAGAACTCGGCTACGCAAGACTCTAGGAATAAAACCCTTGCGAACACGGCTCCTTCGATCCAATTTACATGAGCCAATGCAGCGCTCCGAATTCGACCGCGCATCTAACGGTAGAATCAAAGCCGGTACGACGGATTGCGGCGCTCACCGCTCGATCGAAGACTTGATTTCGGCGCCATTTCGATCTCTCATGGAGGCTTCCCGGACCACGCTAAGAATCGACTTGGAATTGGCAAGGATGTCAAAATGCTTGTGAAAAGCCTCATCGGCGCGTCCTCTCATGGCTTCTCGTTCTTGCGGCGAAAAGCCAATCCACTGCCGAAGAAGGGATTCTGTACCCGCCAGAGTGTCGTTCTCCACAAGTCCTGCCCCCTCGCTTCGCACTTCCCTCCAGATATTGACCTTGTTAGAAATGAGCACCGGCACGCTGCAAGCCAACGCCTCCGCGACGACGATCCCAAAATTCTCTTGATGCGACGGAAGCACGAATACTTCTGAACAACCAATGGCCCCCCATTTCCGCTCTCCCCTCAACATTCCCGGCCATGTGATGCGATCCTCAATCCCCAAATGATGGGCCTGCTTCTCTAGGTGTGCTTGCCAGCCCACCTGGTCCGGCCCCGCCATCAATAGATGCCAAGCAGGGTCAAGTGCCATCGTCCGGGCGAAAGCCTCGATTAGAAAATCGCAACCCTTCTTGGGGTGAATGCGCCCGAGAAAGACCGCAATCCTCTTCCCCCGCAGATTCGGAAACTCATCAAGGAAACCTCTCGAAGCCATCTCCAGGTCGACGTCAGGCCCCAAGGTCCCGTACCCCACTACCACCGGATTTACCTGGTACAGCCAGAATGATTCTCGCGCCAGGAGCATTTCTTCCTCGCTGGTAAAGAGCACAGCGGCGGCATCGCGGAGAACGCAATATTCGCCCCAGGGCCAATAGAGCCATTTCTTGAAGTGCTTCATCGGGTATTTATGTTTGAACCAGGGATCCAGCATACCGTGGGTGAACACGACATACGGCGTGTCAGTCTTGCGCAGAAGACGCCGCGTAGCATAGCCATGGTATTGCCACAGTCCATTCACAATCACACAGTCGTACTTGCCGTGATTTTCGCGCAACCAGGGAACTAGTTTCGGCGAATATCCATATTTGCCAAGGATTGTCGGACCCAGCGGGTGCACGACGAGAGGGAAATCGTGCAGATGTCTGCTCGTCGGAGCATCGAGCGAAGCCACTTCAACACTTACCCCCAGAGACTTGTATGCCACCGCAAGTTGCCGAATGCCCTCAATTGGCCCCCCGTCGGCCGGATTGATGGATCGAATCACGTGCAGAATTCTCATAACTGCCCTGCCATCGAGTTGCCTGCTCAGTGAGTCGAGATCGGGATAGTTGAATTGTGTCCAACATACATATTCTACGGTCGCTTCGTAGTTTGCTCTCTCGATTTTTCAACCAATTTGGCATCAACAAGGAAACGGAACCACAGGCACTGCAATATGCAAAAAATAAATCCTTCTTTGCCGTCTAGGAATCCGCCTTTGACAATGTAACGGTAGAAGAAAAGCGCAATGGCGCGAAACAGAAGCGGGGATCTGTCATATATCCCGCGATAGAATCGCTTTCGTTCGACGATATTTCCACTGATATTCCCTTTGATCCTTTCGGAATTCCCCTTCGACAGCAATTCGCGCACCTCTGCATCCGACCAGCGATTGTGACGTGCCGTCCATTCAGAAAGTGACATAGTAATGTCATCGATCATCTCTCCCTTAAGTTGACTCGTTGCTCCCTGACAATAGAAGTGCTGGTCATACTCGCGCGTCTCACATCGTCCCCTGCCTGTCTGGAAAAGCCTCATGTGCCATGTCGGCGCGAGATTATGTCGCAGCACACGCCCAAGAAAACGCAGGTAGCGCTTGATGAAGAAGCCCTCAACCTCCGGGTTCTCCGGAAGGCTTCGGATCTCCTGTTGTAGCGTCGCACTCATACTTTCATCGGCGTCCAGGTGCAACTGCCATGAATAGCGCAGAGGTAGCGTCGTGATGGCCCAGTTTCTCTGGTCGCTGTAGCTGATGAAGTTTCTATGATGCACATGAGCCTGGGATTTCTCAACCAGTTCGAGAGTCCCGTCTGTGCTGCCAGAGTCAACAATGTGAATGTCATCAGAGATAGCTTGAGCGCGTGTGAGTGTCTCGGAGACAGAGTCGACAGAATTGAAAGTCAGAATGACGATGCTGGGCTTCATAGTTGGCCTGCCCGATCTGTGATGCCGGCGAACTCAAGAAATCGATCAAGAGAGCGAGTTACACATGTCCGAGCCAGGTACGCCGTCAAAAATTTCCTTGGTGCCTACTGAAGCCCGGTGGAATTCCGGAGAGCTTGCCACAGCAGTTTACATCTCAGCGACCAGTTCTTTGGTCGAGTGCTCATCGGCGCCCAGGAGGAAAATCCAGTCCTGCTTGAACGAAAGTCTATCCAGGGCAGCATTTTTCTGTAATGAGTATGTATCGAATTCGCGTTGTTCGAAATGTGCGCCATAGCTTTTTGCCATCTCTCCGGTCCGATCCGTGCTAAAGGAATCGAAAACGTGCACGTCGTCTGACCACGCGACGGACTCAAGGCAGCCCGGGAGATCATGCTCCTCGTTCTTGGTAATAATCAGGACAGAGATCATAGTGTTGATTTCCTTACCGGAGCTCTCAGTTTCGCTGTCCGAAGATCTACCTCATTGCGATACAAACTCTGAATAGCGGGATGATATGCCGCTGGCAATCATCCGGCAGAATGCTCGCCAGGTTGAGGCGGCTAATCTGAAAGTTCAGTATATCGCCCAAGAATCAGGCCCGTGCTAGATGAACGTGAGAGTACCCTGAGGCCTTTGTGCACGTATCTTCAGAGACCAATCTCACCTTGTTGGAATCGAGATCCCGGTACTCGTGGTATCGTCACCCATTTTTGTCCCTCCCACGGCGATCATGAGATGATGGCTCCATTAGAAGGGAATCAGCCCCGAGAGAATATGAGCCTCAAACGAGTCGCAAAGACGCTCGCCGCTTCCTTTAGTGGCCAGGGCCTGAATGTCCTTGCTCAACTCCTACTTCCGCCGATCTTCCTGCGCCATTACTCTGTATCTGGATACGGCGAATGGTTGACCTTGAGCGCAACTGTAGGCTACCTAGGCACGCTCAATTTCGGATTGCAGACGTATGCGAATAACCAGGTCGCCATTTGTTACCACCGCGGCGACTTGGACGAAGCGCGCACAATTCAGGCGACAGCTCTGGTTCTTTTGCTTGGAGTGGTCGGAGCCACGGCTCTAATCACCGCCGTGGTTTTTCTGGTGCCCATCAACCAGTGGCTTGGTCTCAAAGCCAGCCATATGGTGGTATCCACAACCATCTATCTTCTTGGGCTTCAGGTTCTGCTGAAAATGATCTACGGTTTTCTTGTCGGAACGTTTCTAGTGGTTGGCATTAGTTACCGCGGGCAGCATTGGAACAATGCCCAGATGTTGGTTACCACGCTCGCAACTGCGGCGCAGGCCACCTGCAATGCTTCCTTCTCGTGGATTGCTGCGCAGCAGTTGATTACGACCTTAACATTTTCCCTGATCGTGTTAATTGATTTGCGCATCAAAGCTGCGCCCGTCTTTCCGAGACTCCGACACCTGGATCCCAAACGCTTTGGCGCCGTCTTGGAACCGAGTGGCTATTTCGGTATGCTCTTCTGCGCAAATTTTCTGGTATATCAGTTGCCGGTCATTTTAATGCAGCGGATCCTCGGCCCAACGGCCGTGGTCGTTTTTTCTCTCACTCGAACCATTTACTCAATGGCTCGCCAGGGGCTAGCCATTTTGTCGCAGGCCATTGGACCGGAAATCAACGAGCTCTATGCGCAGCGGAACTGGTCCCGTCTCTTTCGCCTGTATGAGCTTTCGGAGCGCGTGGTTTTCGCGCTTACCCCGATTGCGACTATCGGAACCATGCTGGCTACGCCCGTATTGATGACCGTGTGGCTGCATAAGCCGTCGCTTTATGATCCGGCCGTTTGCATCGTAATGGGACTAATCTCGGGCATCATGGGAGTCAAAGAACACAAATACATCTTCCAAACATCAAGCAATGAACACCCGGAGCTCGCACGTTTGACGTTCTGGAGCTACTTGGTGATGGTTGTTCTCGCTGTACCCGCAGTCCGATGGTTCGGAATCCTCGGATTTTCCGCTACGTGGTTCGCAACGGAGATCTACCAGACACTTTCTATTTTGCGATTGAATCTTCGGCTTTTCTCAGGCACCGCATTGCTCGATTTTTCGCCGGTGTACAAGCTGTTCGCTTTGATGATCGCGGCTACCTTGCTTGGGAGTTGGTTTGCCTTTGCTGCGCCTCACAGGACATGGCTACAAGAACTATTGACAGCACTGACATTCGCAATCGTTCTTGCAGCGATCTCTTACCCGCTTTTCGGATTAAGCGAGGTAAGGAGGGATTTGCGAGTTCGATTCGGTTTGGCGTAGCTCATTCAAGGACTCGATTCCCTCACAGTCGGTTGCAGAACTTACTGCCCGCGTGTCCAACCGCAAAAATTCGAGACCTCCTCTGCCCAACTCTCCGCAGTCGGAAGGTTTGGAAGCGCTTCAGCGCACTGCCGTCCGTTGATGACGCCATCGACTGCCTCGCGGAGCCTGCCGGTCATTTGCTTTACGTCCCCGGTGAAGACCGTAGCCCAAGGGGTGCCCAGCAGAATGTCGCTCACTCCGGATTCGCGACTCAAAAGAACCGGAATGCCACGCTGTAGCGCCTCGATTGCGGGAAGACCATAGCCCTGTCTTGCGGGCATAAGGAACAGATGAGCCCGGTTGTAGGCCGCCTCGAGCTGTTCATCGGTTACGAAGCCGTGGAAGCACACACGGTCGGCTACCGCGAGGTCCGCAGCCAGCTTCTGCAGCGGCTCAATGGCTGAGCCTGTGCCGACGACGTCTAGCCGCCAGTCGATGCGTTTGGAAAGCGCGACTCCGTCTTGTTCCAACTGGGCCAAAGATGCAAGCATCCAATCGATGCGCTTGTTTGCCTCAACGCGCGAAACGCTTAGCAGGTTGAGCCTATCGTGAACGGGCCTGACGCAAAACGGTGCCGACGGCGGCAGACCACCCGTCCGGACGATGACAGCCTCGAGGCCGAAAACTCGCCTGCACTC